>CACODD010000013.1 GCA_902625895.1 uncultured Alphaproteobacteria bacterium | reverse complement strand
ATTTTTAAATATAAAAAAACCAGCTTTTCTCGACTTTTTTTGGTCAAACTTTTGACACACAGGATTTACAAATGGATTTAGTGCTAAAAACATTCCAAAAAGAAAACTTTTTAAGTTTTGCTAGAACTTTTAGTATTCCAATTGGAATAATGATCCTAATTGCAATGATGGTTATACCATTGCAACCATGGATGTTAGATATTTTATTTACTTCAAATCTATTGGTTTCTTTATTAGTTTTGATGGTTGCTTTACAAACTTTTAGACCACTCGACTTTTCAAGTTTTCCCACAGTTTTACTTTTTGCAACGGTTTTAAGGTTAGGACTTAACGTTGCTTCAACTCGTGTGATTTTAAAATCAGGTCACAACGGTACAGACTCAGCAGGCTCAATAATCGAAGCTTTCGGGGAGTTTGTAATGTCAGGAAGTTATGCTGTCGGGTTATTTGTTTTTTCTATTTTAGTAATTATTAATTTGATTGTTATAACAAAAGGAGCTGGACGAGTTTCTGAGGTGGCAGCTAGATTTACACTTGATGCGATGCCTGGAAAACAAATGGCAATTGATGCTGACTTGAATGCAGGAATTATTACAAGTGAAGAGGCAAAAGGTCGAAGAAATGAAATAGCAAAAGAAGGAGAATTTTATGGCGCGATGGATGGGGCTGCAAAATTTGTTAAAGGAGATGCTATAGCGGGAATTTTAATTTTAGTCATAAATATAATTGGTGGACTTATAATAGGTTCGGTTATGCACGATCTAACAATTGGTGAGTCAGCAGAAACATACATACTTCTGACAGTAGGAGATGGTCTTGTTGCTCAAATTCCGTCATTGCTGCTCGCGATGGCTACAGCTACTATCGTAACTAGAATATCGTCTGATAATAATGATTTAGCAGGACAAATATCAAAACAAATGGGCTTATCGAAGGCATGGGTTCCAGTTTCAGCAGTTCTGCTCCTTTTTGGTCTGGTCCCAGGTATGCCTAATACATTATTTTTAACTGGTGCATTTTTATCAGGACTTATTGCATGGTTTGCTTCCAAACGTGATGGATTAAATCAAATTGAAGAACAACCTGAATCAAAAAATGAAGAGGAAAATATCGGAAATATAGAAATAGATGAGGTGTCTGACAATGCCTCAATATCCCTTGATCTGGGATATGGTTTAATATCATTGGTTGATTCCACAGATAAAAAATCAGCTGGCCCGTTAATCTCAAAAATTACTAGTATAAGAAAACAAGTTTCAAAAGATTTAGGTTTTATAATTCCAAATGTCAGAGTGAAAGATGATTTATCTTTAGACGCAAATTCATATAAAATAAGAATTGGACATACAATTGTTGCTGAGGACAAAATTTACGTTGACAGAAAACTCGCTATGCCTGGAGATGAAACTCAGATAAAGATTCAAGGAATTCAAGTTAAAGATCCTTCTTTTGGGTTGGATGCTGTTTGGATTGAACAACATTTAGTTGCTAAAGCTGAGTCAAATCATTACATGGTCATTGAACCTGAGGCAGTAGTAGGCACTCATCTAAACCAAATTTTATTAAAGTATGCAGGGGAATTAATTAGTCAGGATGATGTTCAGTCTTTACTTGATAATTTATCAAAAACTCACCCACAGCTTGTTCAATCAGTAATTCCAAAACTTGTTCCATTACATCACCTCACAATTATTTTAAGAAATTTATTAGTTGAGAGAGTCCCCATAAACGACTTAAAGAAAATTCTTGAAGCTTTATCTAACCTATCTGAAAAAAAACTCAGTCCGGACGAATTATCTGAGGCAGTCAGACCGGCAATTTCTTCACTGCTAATACAGAAGATATCAAATGTAAATGAACCACTTGACGTAATAACTTTCAATCCTGAATTTGAACAAATGCTGATTTCTATGACCAAAAAAAGTGGTTCCGATGGACTTTTGATTGATCCTTCATTAGCAAAACAAATGATAAAATCAATTATTGATGTGGGAGAAAAATCCTCAGTAGCTGGAAACTCTCTAGTTGTAGTGACTTCTCCAATTATTAGAAAAGACTTATCAATTTTATTACGTCAACATGTAGATGATATTGTTGTGCTTTCTTTTACTGAGTTACCCGAAAATAAAAGAGTAAAAGTTATTGCAACGATAGGTGAACAAATAACAACAGAAAATAAAAAGGAGCAAAAAAATGAAAACACAACTATTTAAAGCTAGAGACATGAAAACAGCCATGAATTTAGTAAATGATGAATACGGAGATAAAGCTATTATCCTATCTACAAAAAGAAATAATGGTGTTGTTGAAGTTGAAGCATCGGACAATGATAAAGTAATTGAAACCCATAAAAAGAAAGTAGAAGAAAAGAAAAATTTTTCGAAAGTTTTCAATAAAGAAATAAACATTCCTTCCAAAGAAAGTGAATCGAATAGAGACAATGTTTCTTATCTTGGAAAAAAAGAATCCAATCTAAATACTCATGGCAAGGTCGATTCCGAAATGCTCGAAAAAATTCAGATTCAACTTGAATCACTTAAAGATGAAATGAACAAGATGATTATCACCGATCAATCAGGTATTTCAGATAAATTGTCGTATTACACGCCAATTAAATTAAGGCAAGAAAAGTTCTTACCTGAAATAATTAATAAATTAAGTTATTCTTTTATAGGAAAAAATCTGGAGGAGGGAAGAGTATCTTTTTTTAGAGAATTATCTAAAAAATTGGCATCAGATGATTTCCCGAGATTATTGAATTCTAAAAACATTTTTATTTTCGGAAATTCTGGGTCAGGAAAATCTACTCTATCTGCAAAAATTGCTTCTTTCTTATCAGATAAGAAAAATACAAAAGATATTTGTTTTTATGATGTAACAAATTCTAGTGCTGGAAATTCAGATACATTAAGATCTTACAGTAGAGTTCTCGGCTTTCCAGTAAAAGATTATAATTTTTTCAATTTTAACAAACAAAGTGAGGATGATGCAGTGAACATTTTTGATATTTCTGGAGATATTAATTTTGGTGTTCAAAAAATAAAAGAGATAAAAAATTCATTTCCGTCTTTCAATTTTTGTTCTATATTGACATTACCAAGTGGTTCAAATTCTGAAATGATTGATGGATTAAGCGATAAAGTCTCTGATATAAGACCTATGATAGCTGTTACAAAACTTGACGAGTGTTGGGTAGGAGCCGAAGAATTTTCTTCTTTAGCCAAAAATAATTCTAGGATTGGAATTGTTACGGGCACAAAAGTTTTGATTGATTCAATTATAGAAGCTAATGAAAACTCACTGACAAAATATATGAAAGAGAATTTTAAAGGTGTCTGATTCTATTGCAATAACCAGCGGAAAAGGGGGAGTTGGTAAAACGACTTTTGCTGTGAACTTATCAATTGCACAAAGAAAGTTTACGGAACAAGTTTTTTTACTCGACACTGATATGGGTATGGCTAATTCTCACGTTCTTCTTGGAGTAAATCCTGAAAACAGTATTTCGGATGTAATTTCAGGGGAAAAGCAAATATCTGAAATTATTGAAAATTATAAGAAAGGGATTGATTTAATCTCTGGTGGAACTGCTTCTAACAATCTTCTTAATCTCGAAAATGTAAAGAGGTATTCTATTCTAAATGAAATAGATAACCACCTCAAAACCTTTAAAAATGTTAAACTAATGGTTGATATTGCAGCTGGTGCTGAAGACAATGCGCTTGTTTTCTCATTGGCTTGCGATCGTATCTTAATTGTTATTGTTGGAGAACCAACTAGCTTTATAGACTCCTATGCTTTAATAAAAGCATTATATTCTAAATCATCCTTCAAAAATTACTGTGTTGCAGTTAACCAAGTGGATGATGATAGTCATGGAAAAGATTTGTTCAAAAAATTCCAATCAATTACAGCTAAATTCTTAGACGTGAATTTGCATTATGTTGGATGTGTAAAAAGTTCTCAGAAAATTAGGAAGTCAATTGTTGATAGAAAACCTATAAGTATTAGTGAGCCAAAGTCTGAAATTGCTCAGTCTTTTTTGAAAATAGCCAAGAATATAAATGAAACGCCAACAAACGAGTGGGGAGGATTAACTTTTCTTTCAAAAGTCCAGAAAAGAGCGTAAGCTATAGATTATGAACAATTATTATTTGGACAAATCACAAACCTCGATAAATGATTTAATTCAAGATAATCTTGATCTTGTTAAGAAAATTGCCTGGCAATTGCATGGAAGAGTTCAGAATATTGTTGAAGTGGAGGACCTTATTCAGCAGGGAATGGAAGGTTTAGTTCATGCAGCACAAAAGTATTCACCAAAAGAGGGTGTTAATTTTTCACAGTATGCTCAACTAAGAATTAGAGGGTCTATAATTGATTTTCTTAGAAAGAACTCTAATTTATGCAGAACAACAATAAAAAAAAAACAAGAATTTGAAAAATCCAAGCTTGATCTTGAAAAAAAATTAAATAGACAAGCCACAGAACAAGAATTAATAGATTTTCTTGGTATTTCAGATGATGAGTTTAATTATTGGAAAAAAGCTTTTGAAGCAAATGTCATTCAAAGTTTAGACACAGCCTATAATGAATATTCAATTCTTTTTGCCAGTAAGGATGATGATCCAGAATCAAGTTTACAAAACAAAGAATTAAAAAATCAAATTAAAGAAGCATTGGGTGTTTTAAATCAAAGAGAGGCATTGGTGGCACAATTGTATTATGTTGAAGAATTTAATGTTTATGAAATTGCTGAAGTTTTAGAAATTAGTACTGGAAGAATTTCTCAAATTAAAAAATCAATAATTGGAAAATTAAGAAATGAAATCAACACAGATTGAAAAAAATAAATGGGAAAAGATTAACAAAATCGTTTTGAGGGTTGACAATATAGATCTAATTTATAAACAAGATTTGATTATTAATTTTGTTTGTGGCTTTGAAAACATATCTAGAGGGAGATGCGTGCTTTTAGTTAAAGAAAAGAATAAAAATCAAATAGATAATTTATTTATTCATAATGACAAAGCTTTAATGGAAGTAAATATATTTTTAGATGAAAAAAAATTAGGTAATCTTTTGCACCACATTTCATTAAAAAGAAACTCATCCAAAAAAATGAAAGTAACCATTTCTACTTCTGATAGTCTGATGATTAATCAAAAAGGAGATCTTTATGTTGATAGTGAAACCAAGATAAAAATAAATGAAATTAATTGGAATATTCCATTATTATAGTACTAGATTATAGTACTAGCGCGCAGTTAACTTTTTTGTTACATCAATTTCTGATTGAAGCATCTTACCACATCCATTAAATGCTTGTTGAGTTCTAAGCATCAAAATTATTTCATCAGTAATATCTGTATTCGATTTTTCAAGAAATCCTGCTTGTATCTTTCCAATTGTTCTTTCCTTTGGAGCACCAAATGTAGGAACACCACTTTCAGGTGTTTCATTAAACCTTGCATTCCCAATATTTTTTAAACCATGCTCATTTACAAAATCAGCCAATTCAATTTGACCTACTTTTACTATTGTATCTAAACCGTAAGTTGCACTTATTCCACCTTCACTGTCAACAGATATTTCAGTCAACAATTCAGGATTACCATTCTCTTCAGTTACTGTACCAAGAAATGGTATATTAATTGGCGCTTGACCAATACCAAGAAGTGGCAAACCGTCAGTATTGACAAGATTACCTTCCCTATCCAGTTGGAAAGAACCATCTCTAGTAAAAGCTCGTTCTTCCGGTGCGGTATTCAAGCCTCTTCCTAAAGGTTGTCCTAAAACAAAAAATCCTTCACCCATTATTGCTAAATCTAAACTACCATTTGTTGCTTGCAATGATCCTTGAGAAAAACTTTGTCTTGGTTTTATTGTTTTAACACCCATTCCTGTCGCCTTTTCAGTGGAATTGTTGTGTTGAGAATGATAAAGGTCTTCAAACTGTGCCTCACTTTTTTTAAAACCATTAGTTCCAGCATTAGCTATATTGTTTGAAATGACAGCTAAGTCTCTATTTGCGGCATCTAGTCCAGTTCGAATTATTGAAAACATAACTGACCACAGCAAATAGTATGCCATTTTTCTTGTTGGTTTGTGTTTTTAGTAGTATATTCATCAAATCGGGCGGATAGCTCAGTTGGGAGAGCAATTGCTCGACACGCAATAGGTCGCAGGTTCGAACCCTGTTCCGCCCACCAGAGTTTTTGATTATGAAGAGAAGAAAATTTATAAAAAAATCTATTTTTGCAAGTTTATTTGGGAGTGCAGTAGCAAGTTCCTTGTTTTTTCCAAATATTGTTAGCTCAAAGAAAAAACATACATGGGTAGCAGTTTCTGCCTTCGACAAAGCTGGGATTTTAGGAAGGTCCTTTGCAAGACTATGCGAAGAAATAACACGAATTTCTGAAGGAGAACTTAATATCAAGCTTTTTCATGCAAATGAATTGGTTGGCGCTTTCGAATCATTTGATGTAGTCCAAAGTGGAACTTGTCAAATGGGATTTGGCTCTCCATACTATTGGACAGGTAAGTCCCCTGCAATATCTTTTTTATCTGGAATCCCATTTGGTTTTAACCAACAGGAGATGGCAGCATGGTTCTATCATGGAGATGGATTAAAATTAGCAAATAAAGTTTATAATGAATTAAATCTTAAATTTTTCCCTGCTGGTAATACAGGAAATCAAATGGGAGGTTGGTTCAATAAATCAATCAATGACGTCACCGATTTTAAAGGTCTAAAATTTAGAATGCCTGGCTTAGGTGGAGAAGTGCTAAAAAGTTACGGAACCAATGTGGTATTGCTTCCAGGACCTGATGTTGTTCCTGCAATAACATCTGGCACAATAGACGGTACTGAATGGATTGGGCCTGCAGCTGATTTAGGTAAAGGCTTGCATAAAGTTTGTGACTATTATTATTATCCTGGATGGCATGAACCTGGCACTTGTCTAGAATCATTCATAAATCTTGATTCTTGGAACAAACTTAGCAACGGACTACAAAAATTAGTAGAAGCTTCTTGTGCCAAATCTAATTCGATGATTGCTTCAGAATTTTTTGCAAGAAATTGCTTTGCAGTCAAAAAATTAAAAGATCAATATAATGTTTCATTTATGAGGTATAATGATAAAGTTCTCAAACTTCTTAAGCGAAGGTCTGATGAGGTTGTTTCCGAAATAGCAGCTAAAGATAAGTTATCAAGAGAACTATTTGAAAATATTATTTCATTTAGAGAATTAGCTATTTTTTGGTCACACTACTCTGAAGCAGATTACTTAAATGCAAGAATTTTAAACAATTAAATTTGATTTGGAAGCCACGTTATAATTGTCGGAAATTTATACAAGATTATTAATAAAAATATTTGGATTATAATAAAAGGAATCACACCTTGATAAATATCACTTGTTTTTATTTTCGACGGACTTACTCCCCTAAGATAAAATAAAGCAAAACCAAAAGGGGGTGTTAGAAAACTTGTTTGAAGGTTAATTGCAAACATTATTGCTAACCAAATAGGATCATAACCTAATGCGATTAAAGATGGTCCTACAATTGGAACAATTACAAATACAATTTGAAAAAAATCTAAAAAGAACCCCAATAAAAAAATTACAATCATTACAATCAATAAAGAAGTTACTGCACCCCCAGGAATACTAGTGATAAAGTTTTCAACAATGAGGTCACCGCCAAACCCCCTAAAGACTAGCGAAAATAACGATGCTCCTATAAGAATAAAAAAAACCATTGATGAGATTTTTAATGTTTCTTCACACGCTGACATTAAAGATTTTAATTTTATTTTTTTTTTGAAAGATAAAATTATTGAGCCCAAAGCGCCCAATGACGCTGATTCAGTAGGTGTTGCAATGCCAAATAAAATAGATCCTAAGACAACTATTATCAAACTTAGAGGTGGTAATATGATCTTTATAATTTCTGTTAAGTTGAATGAGGATTTTTTTAAGTTTTTGTCAATCGGAAATAAGCTAGGATTATAAAGTGAACATATAAATATCCACATAAAGTAAAAACTGACCAATAGTAAGCCTGGAATAATTGCACCAGCAAATAAATCAACACTGCTAACCGGATCTGGAGCTAGTTCGCCTGAAATGGCAGATGCTTGTTCATTTGCACCTTGAAACACGTCTGCTAAAAGAACTAGTACAATCGATGGTGGAATAATTTGACCAAGAGTACCGCTTGCACAGATAACTCCAGTAGAAATTTTTTTATTGTATTTCCACTTAATCATCAATGGAAGAGACAATATTCCCATAGTTACAACTGTTGCACCGACTATACCAGTAGACGCTGCCATGAGGACTCCAACAATTAAAATGGAGTAGACCAACCCACCTTTTTTTTTCCCCCAAATCTTGCTCATATTTTCCAGTAACTCATTTGCTATCCCAGATTTCTCAAGCATCACTCCCATGAAAATAAAAAGCGGAACTGCAATTAATGTTTCATTAGTCAAAATTCCGAAAATTCTATTCGGTAATACACTAATTAAAACAAGAGGAAATACATCAAAAAGAAAACCAATGATTCCAACAAAAATGGCAGTTCCAGCTAACGTTAAAGCTACTGGATAGCCCATCAATAAAAAAATCGCTAGGATTATGAATAAAAATAATGCAAAAAATTCTTGATTCAGAAATTCAGTCATTTTTTTTTGAAAAAATCAAAGATTCTGTGAATTAATTCCATAGATAAAAGTATTCCCATAAAGAATATAAAAAATTTCAAAATGTAAATATTTTGAAGACCACCAGTTTCTTTTGAATCCTCACTTATTAAAAATGACCTTAGAAAGTAGTCATAGCTTTTGGTAATAAGAAAAAAACAAAATGGCAATCCGAATACAACAGATCCAATTAAATTAACTTTACTTTTTTTATTCTCATTAAAATTTCTGTAAAGAATGTCAATTCTCACATGTCCATCTTTGTTTAGGGTGTACGCAATACCAAACAAAATAAAACACGCGTGAATCCAAATATAAAGATCTTGCAACCAGGTAAATCCTATTGAAAAAATATATCTTAATATTACTGATAGGCTTACTAAAGTAATTAAAATCAAGATAAAGATAGAAGCCATATTTCCAAAAAATAAATTAATCTTCTTCAGCGTGATTTTTGAAATGAATTTTTTCACTAAATAATTGTAATACATTTTCTTTGATTGACAAATTTTTAGAATTAATTATTAAATAGAGTCATGAAAGTTTTAAGGTCAATTAAATCTGCAAAATCTAGACACAGAGATTGTCGTGTAGTGAAACGAAAAGGCAGACTCTACGTAATAAATAAAACAGACGCACGATTTAAAGCTAGACAAGGTTAACTAATTTTAGCAATTCTTAAATTATTTGTTGAGCCTGATACACCAATAGGCGCTCCAGCAGTTATAACAACGTAGTCTCCTCTTTTTACAATCTTTTCTTTTTTTGCTACATCGCATGCGTTTTCAATCATTCCTGAAAAGCTTTTTGGCTCTAATGCGTGAATGTTGTGAACTCCCCAAATTAAAGCAAGCTGTCTAGCTGTAAGTCTCTCGGGAGATAAACCTATAATAGGGACAGTTGGTCTTTCTCGAGCCGCTCTTTTTGCCGTTCCACCGGATCTGGTATAAGTAAAAATTGCTTTAGCCAAAACAGTTTTTACAACCTGAGATGCAGCTGAACTAATTGCGTCTGAAGTAGTTTCTTCAAGTTTTAT
Organism: uncultured Alphaproteobacteria bacterium; assembly: GCA_902625895.1. Taxonomy (GTDB): domain Bacteria; phylum Pseudomonadota; class Alphaproteobacteria; order Methylaequorales; family Methylaequoraceae; genus Methylaequor. The sequence goes on along the minus strand of CACODD010000013.1, from coordinate 17,981 downwards.
TTTTTTACTCTCTAAAAGCTGTCTGTAAGAAAAATCATTTTCTACACCTCTAATAATCCTGTCCATAATTTTCACAGATTCTATAGGAAATTTGCCTGATGCTGTTTCAGCTGAAAGCATAACACAGTCAACTGAATCGAATACAGCAGTTGCAACATCAGAAGCCTCAGCTCTCGTGGGTGATGGAGAATCAACCATTGAATCAAGCATTTGAGTTGCAACAACAATTGGCTTTCCATGGTTTCTACAAGCATCAACAAGTCTTTTTTGTATGATGGGTACTTCTTCTGGTGGCATTTCAACACCCAAATCGCCTCGGGCAACCATTGCAGCATCACAATGCTTTAATATCTCCTCCATTCTTTTAATTGCGAGTGGTTTTTCAAATTTAGCCATGATTGCTGTTTGATCACCAGTAATTTTTTTTAGTTTCAATAGATCATTAGCTTTTTGTACAAATGATAACGCTACATAATCAAGACTGAGGTTGAGACACAATTCCAAATCTTTAATATCTTTTTTGGTTAATGAAGATACCTTTACAAATACTTCAGGAATATTGACACCCTTTTTATTAGAAATTCTTCCACCATTAATTACTTCTGTTACGATTTGTTCCGAGTTTACACTTTGAATATTTAGTATGATTTTTCCGTCATTAATCAAAATTCTGTTGTTTTTTTTTACAGATTTGAATATTTCAGGGTGAGGCAGTAAAATTCTTGAATCATCCCCTAATTTGTCATTTAAATCTAAAGAAAACTTTTGATTATTTTTTAATAAAACAGATCCGTTTTTAAAATTTCCAATTCTAAATTTAGGTCCTTGTAAATCTCCTAAAATAGCTATTGGTCTACCCAATCTTTTTTCGTATTGTCTAATATGGAAAACTCTTCTGCGATGATCTTCGTGAGTTCCATGACTAAAATTTAATCTAAAAATATCTGCACCAGCTTGAAAGAGTGAATGAATTTTAACTGGAGACGATGATGAAGGACCCAAAGTCGCAATGATTTTTGTGTTTCTGTTTCTTAACATTTCTTATTTACTTTATACTACACTAATTAACTATTTGATATAAAATTAAATACAGATGGAACCTGTTTTTTTTGCAAAGGAATTTGAAAATAAAAATTTAATTAATCACATAGTTTTTATTTGTGATCACGCTTCAAATTATATTCCGCGAAAATATAGAAAACTTGGAATCTCCGATAGTAATCTAGAAAGTCACATAGCTTTTGATATTGGTGCAAAGAATTTAACAATTAATTTAGCTAAAAAATTAAAACAATCTTATTTTTTATCAAATTTTTCGAGATTGTTAATCGACCCAAATAGAAAAGAAATTGATCGAGAATTAATAACAGTGAGTTCATTCGAAGTGGAAATACCCAAAAATTTATGTATCTCAGCTCAAGAAAGAGAGTACAGAATTAATTTTTTTTATAATTGTTACCATAAAAATTTAGAGAACTTTGTGAAAGAAAAAATTAATAAATACAAAAAAGTCTTTTTGGTTTCAGTTCACAGTTTTACCAAAAACTCTAAAAACTTTAATAGGGGAATAGAAGTTGGTTTGTTGTGGAATAAAAGCATGGATCTTTTATTACCCATTCAAAGAAATTTAAAAGATAACAAAATCCACTTTGGAAGAAATTATCCATATTCTGGTTTTCATTATAATTACACTATTGACAGACTATGTAGCAATTTTGACTTAAAAAATATTACTATAGAAATTAGAAACGATTTGATTTGTGATCAAAAAGGAATTAAAAAATACGTAAAACTAATGTCAAATATATTTAAGGAATTTCTCAATGAATAAAAATCACGAAAAGGAAAGTATAGAAGCTGCTACTTTAAGAAGGCTAATTTCCCATCTTCAAAAAAACACTCAAGTGCAAAATATTGATTTAATGAACTTAGCAGGCTTTTGTAGAAATTGTCTTTCAAAATGGATGGTAGAAGAAGCAAAAAAAATGAATATAAGTCTTGATTATGAAAATGTTCGCTCTGAGGTATATGGAATGGATTACAATGAGTGGAAAAAAAAATTTCAAACTCCCATTGAATAAATGAATATTTTAGTTACTGGAGCTGCGGGTTTTATTGGTTTTCACACATGTCTTTCCTTACAATCAAAACATACGATATACGGCCTTGACAATTTAAACGATTATTATGACGTTAACCTCAAGAAAAGCAGACTAAAGCTACTTCAAAAATGTAAGAATTTTAAATTTTTAAAGACGGATATTCAGAATAAGAATTTACATAATAAATTTAAAAGAATTAAATTAGATGTTATCGTTAATCTTGCAGCTCAAGCAGGAGTTAGACATTCACTAAAAGATCCATTTTCATATATTAATTCAAATGTATTAGGACAGATAAATTTACTGGAGTTTGCAAAAAAACTTAATGTTAAAAAATTTATTTATGCAAGCTCTTCGTCTGTATATGGCGGAAATGAAAAGATGCCATTTTCAGTAAAACATCGAGTTGATAAACCTATTTCACTGTATGCTGCTTCAAAAAAATCTACTGAATTGTTAGCTGAATGTTACTCTCATCTATTTGAAATAAAGTGTATCGGATTAAGATTCTTTACAGTTTACGGTCCTTGGGGAAGACCAGATATGGCTACTTTTATTTTCACTAAAAGAATTATAGAAAAAAAAAAAATAAATATATTTAATTATGGAAATATGAAGAGGGACTTCACTTATATTGATGATATTGTTGAAGGAATAGAAGGTGCAATTAATCTTAAAGATGATTATAAACATAGAATTTATAATTTAGGTAATAATAAACCAGAAAGCTTAATAAGATTTATATCAATAATAGAAAAGAAATTAAAAATTAAAGCTAAAAGAAATCTTTTACCGATTCAGCCTGGTGATGTTGCTAAAACTTCAGCAAATATTATTGAGAGCAAAAAAGAATTAAATTTTAATCCAAAAATTTCTATTGACGTTGGAATACCCAGGTTTATTGAATGGTACAAGCAATATTACAAAATATAATTTATCTATAAAGTTTTTCTATTTCCTCATTATAAGCTATATAAACTTTTTCTCTTTTAATTTTATGAGTTTGGGTAAGAAATCCATTTTCATATGTAAATTTTTCTTTAAGAAGTAAAAACTTTCTAATTCTTTCTAGAGAATTCAATGAAGTATTAATTTTTTGAATTAGTTCTGTGTACTTGCTTTTATTTTTAAAGTCTTCTACTACAAGTAAAGCTACTAAAAATGGTTTGTTATCACCGAAGACAATAGCTTGTTCAATGTCAACTTGTTCCAATAATTTAGTTTCAATTTTTTGTACTGATATATTGTCTCCTCCAGATGTAACAATCAAATCTTTTTTCCTTCCATTAATTGTTAACCTGCCAACACTGTCTAAAAATCCTAAATCACCCGTATAAAGCCATTTTTTTTTAATAGTCTGTGAAGTTAGTTTTTTATTTTTCCAATAACCAGTCATTACATTAGAACCTTTAACAAGAACTTCTCCGTCCTCTTCAATTTTTATCTCGACGTCTTTAACAGGGAAACCAACTGTATTTGGATTATTAAATTTTTTTGTATTACAACTTATTAGAGGTGCGGCCTCTGTTTGTCCGTAACCTTGTAATAACGTTAAACCACTTTTATTAAAAAATAGACCAATTTTTGGGCTTAATGCTGCACCTCCAGATATAAGAGCTTTAATGTTTCCACCAAAAATTTTTCTAATTGCAGTTCTTAAAAAAATGAAAATAAATATTTGACTTAAATATTTGCTAAAATTACTCTGTCGATTATCTTCAAAGCTATTGAAGCAAATATTTAAAATTATACGTTTAAAGTATCCTACTTTGTTAATTTGACTTTTTATTTTTTTAAATATGTTCTCAAATAGTCTTGGAACTCCAGAAAATATTGTAGGTTTAATTTCCTTTATTTCATTCATTAACTTATCTAAAGAAGAGCAAAAGTAAATTTCAGCTCCTATTAATAATGGAAAATAAAGACCAGCCATTCTTTCATAAGAATGAGATAATGGTAAAAAGGAAATAAACCTTTCAGTATCAATTCCAAAATCTTTGATTATATTCAATGATGCAAAAAGATTATGTATCAAAGCTTTGTGACTAAGCGTTACTCCTTTGGGTTTTCCACTGGTTCCAGACGTATAAATAATAGTTGAAATATCATTTAAAGAAACTTTTTGCCTTTTGACTTGTCTTTTTTTTCCTGATGAAATTAATGAATAATTTAAATGATCATGGTGTTTTTCAATAGTTATTATTTTATTGTGATCAAAATTTTTCAAAATAGCCTGATTTTTTTTTAGAATATTATTATTTTCAAAAATGATTATTTTAGGGGATGAATTTTTAATAATAAAATCATTATCATCTAAATTATTAGTTACAAATGCTGGCACGGTAATTGCGCCAACACTCATTATTGCAATATCAAATTCGACCCATTCAATCCTATTAGATGATAAGAGAAAAACTCTGTCTCCTTTTTTTAATCCTAGTTTGTTAAGAGAATTTATTATTTTATCAATATTTATACCGATTTCTTGAAAAGTTTTGCCTCTCCAAGTTTCTCCCATTTTAGTAAATAAAAATTTTTTTTTTGGAAAATTTTTTTTATAAAATTCAAAAACGTCAGTTAAATTCGAAGCATTTTTTAAAAGACTTGAAAATTTAATTTTTTTATTCATTTTATAATATTAACTATTAGTTTTTTTCTATGTCAAACTTACCAATCTGGAATCTTGCCGACTTTTATCCAAACTTTAATTCTAAACTAATCAAGGATGATCTCCATAAAATTAACAAGCAGTCAATTGCTTTTTCAAATAAGTATAAGTCCAAACTCAAAAATCTAACTACCAAAAAATTAATTGAGTCAATAAAATTATACGAAAAGATAGAAGAAAAAATTTATTTTATTAAAAGTTTTTCTTTCTTAACCTACTGTACGGACCAGTTAAATAAAAACAAAAGTAAATTTTATCAAAGCACTCAAGAAACATTATCAGAGGTTGAAAAAAACTTAATTTTTTTCAGTCTTGAAATTAATAACCTAGATAAAAAAAAAATTAATTATGTCAAATCTAGTAAATACAAAAGTTGGATTGAAAATCTTAATAAGTTTAAAAAATATCAGCAACCTGAGTTAATAGAGAAGCTTTTGATGGAAAAATCTCTGACAAGCTCATCTGCATGGATAAAGTTTTTTGACCAGAACATGACTCGTTTAAAGTTTCCTTATAAAAATAAAATTCTTAATGAAACAGAAATCCTTAATTTATTTTCTTCTCCTAAAGAATCAGTAAGGAAAGAAGCAGCCCAATCTTTTGGAAAAACCTTAAAGCAAAACATATTTTATTTCACATTTATAATGAATAACATATCTAAGGATCTCGATATTGATAAAAAATTGAGAGGTTTTAAATACGCAGAATCGTCAAGGCATCTATCGAATCAGATTGATAAAGAGGATGTAGATTCTTTAGTAAAAACTGTACAAGCAAATTATAAGTCAATATCCCATAGATATTACAGATACAAAGCCAAAAAATTCGGAAAAAAAAAGCTGAATTACTGGGACAGAAATGCACCATATCCTAAATCAAAAAATTTTGAGGTATCTTGGAAGCAAGCAAAAGATATTGTTTTAAACTCTTACTATGAATTTGATCAAAGAATTGGTGACATTGCTAATTTATTTTTTGAAAAATCTTGGATACACGCGAAACCACAAGAAGGCAAAACTTCAGGAGCTTTTTCTCACCCTACTGTTCCTTCTTGCCATCCTTATATATTAGTAAATTTTCAAGGTAAAATTAGAGATGTAATGACTTTAGCGCATGAACTTGGCCATGGCGTGCACCAATATCTCTCAAATAAACAAGGTTTATTTTTAGCTGACACACCTCTAACCCTAGCTGAGACAGCAAGTGTTTTTGGAGAAATGTTAACGTTTAAATCACTTTTAAATAATTCTAAGAGTAAGAGTGAAAAGATTTATCTCTTAAGATCCAAAACTGAAGACATGTTAAATACTGTATTCAGGCAAGTTTCTTTTTTTTTATTTGAACGTGAACTTCATGATATGCGTGCAAAGGGCGAGCTATCTGATGAGGATTTATCAGAATTGTGGATTAAAAGTCAAAAAGAAAGTCTGGGAGATAGTATAGCTCTGTCAAAAGACTACAGTTATTTTTGGGCTTATATCCCTCATTTTATCCATTCACCTTTTTATGTTTATGCGTATGCATTTGGTGACTGTCTAGTTAATTCACTATATTCGAAATATGAGTCTTCACAGAAAGATTTTAATGAAAAATATATAAATTTGCTGAAATCTGGAGGATCTCAAAATTATCAAATTCTTCTTAAGGGTTTTGATTTGGACCCGAAAAATAAAAATTTCTGGCAAATGGGTATGAATTTGATTAAAAATCTAATAGATGATTTAGAAAAAATAAGTTAGGTTGTATAACATTATGAAATTAGTAGTTCCAACTGAAATAACAGAAGGTGAATCTAGAGTAAGCATCACACCTGATTGTATCCCAGCTTTAATAAAAATGGGTTTCAAAGTTTTTGTTCAAAAAGACGCAGGTATTGGATCATCTTACACTGACGATGATTATAAAAAAAGTGGTGCAAAAATATGTTCTAAACTCAGCGAACTGTATGGCAAAGCAAACTTAGTTATTAAAATACAAAGACCAACAAAGTTAAAAAAAATTAATGAGTATAATTTACTAAAAAATTGTGAACTACTTACACTACTTTATGAAAAAAAATTCAAAAATGAATTCAACATGCTAAGAAAATTAAAAATTAATGTTTTTGCACTTGAAAAAATGCCTAGAATTTCAAGAGCACAAAGCATGGACGTTCTGTCCTCACAAAGCAATATCTCAGGTTACAAAGCTGTTATTGACGCAGCCAGTGAGTTCAACAAAGCTTTTCCATTAATGATGACGTCTGCAGGAACGGTTGCTCCTGCTAAGATTCTGGTAATAGGAGCGGGTGTTGCAGGTTTGCAGGCTATTGCGACTGCTAAAAGACTTGGTTCTGTTGTATTTGCTTTTGATGTAAGGTCTTCAACAAAAGAGCAGGTCGAAAGTCTTGGAGCCAAATTTGTTGAAGTTGAAAGTAAAGATTCTGGAGAAACAGCCGCCGGATATGCAAAAGAAATGTCCGCTTCTTACAAAAAGAAACAAAATGCTATTTTAGCTGAGACATTAAAAAAAATAGATATTGTTATCACCACTGCTCTTATTCCAGGTAAAAAAGCTCCAGTACTTTTAAGCAAAAAAATGGTTGAATCAATGAAGGTAGGAAGCATTATTATTGACCTTGCATCAGAATTTGGAGGTAATTGCGAATTAACTAAACATGGTGAAAAAGTTGTTTTTAAATCTAAAAAGATCATTGGTCCTCAGAACCTTGCCTCTTCAGTAGCACAGGATTCATCAAGATTATTTTCAAAGAATGTTGTTAACTTTTTAATGAACTCTTGCGAGTCGGGAAAATTTAAAAGTTTTAATTGGGATGATGAAGTAGTAAAAGAAACTTGTGTTGTTAACAATCTATTAAAATCTAAAGAAAGTAGTAACTGATGGAAAACATTGATCCAATAATAAATCTAATAATGATCTTTATATTAGCATGTATCATTGGATATTACGTAATATGGGGAGTTACATCAGCCCTGCATTCCCCCCTTATGGCTGTAACGAATGCAATATCTAGCGTCATTATTGTGGGAGCAATAATAGCAGCAGGACCAGAAGAAATAAATTTTTCCTCAATAATGGGTTTTTTAGCAATTATTCTTGCTTCAATAAATATCTTTGGAGGTTTTGTTGTATCCCATAGAATGTTGTCGATGTTTAAAAAAAAAGAAAAGAAGAAGAATAAATGACAGAAAATTTAACAGCAATTTGCTATCTTATTTCAGCAATCTTTTTCATCTTAGCACTAAAAGGTTTATCTAACCCAGAATCTGCAAGAAACGGTAACATAATGGGTATAATCGGTATGATAATTGCCATTATTACTACTTTAAATAATCCTAATGTTGATTCCCTGGCACTAATAATTTTAGGAATTATTATTGGTGGGGCAATAGGTACATTTATTGCTCTAAAAATAGAAATGACAGCTTTACCTCAATTAGTCGCGGCTTTTCATTCATTAGTCGGGTTGGCAGCTGTATTTGTTGCAACTAGTGCTTTTTATACACCTGATAGTTATGGAATTGTTGATATAAACGGTATGATTTACCCTTCAAGTTTAGTGGAAATGTCAATTGGTGTTGCAATAGGAGCGATAACTTTTACCGGATCAATAATAGCATTTTTAAAGTTACAAGGTTTAGTTAGTGGCGCACCAACTACTTTTATTGGACAACATTTTTTGAATTTAGTTTTATTTATTTCGCTAGTTGTTTTAACAGTAATGTTTACACTAGAATCGTCAAAAGATGTTTTTTGGTTGATTGTAAGTTTATCTCTTCTACTTGGTGTACTTTTGATAATTCCTATTGGTGGTGCTGATATGCCAGTTGTGGTTTCGATGTTGAATTCTTACTCTGGATGGGCAGCAGCTGGAATAGGTTTCACACTTTCCAATCATCTTCTTATAATAGTCGGCTCTTTAGTTGGAGCATCAGGAGCAATTTTAAGTTATATTATGTGCAAAGGAATGAATAGGTCCTTCATTAGTGTTATTTTAGGTGGATTTGGAGTCGAAGAGGGCACTTCAGTTGAAAAAGATAAAAATAAAACCGTCAAAACTGGTAGTCCAGAGGATGCAGCTTTTATCATGTCTAACGCCAGTAGTGTAATAATTGTACCTGGATATGGTATGGCCGTAGCTCAGGCACAACACGCCCTAAGGGATATGTGTGACATACTGAAGAAAAACGGAGTGACCATTAAATACGCAATTCATCCTGTAGCCGGAAGAATGCCTGGGCATATGAATGTTTTACTCGCAGAGGCGAATGTTCCTTATGATGAGGTTTTTGAGTTGGAAGAAATTAACAGCGAGTTTTCTAATACAGACGCAGCCTTTGTTATCGGTGCAAACGACATCACAAACCCAGCGGCAAAAACAGACAAGACAAGTCCTATTTATGGCATGCCTATTTTGGATGTTGAAAACTCTGGAACAGTTCTTTTTGTAAAAAGGTCTATGGCTTCAGGATATGCTGGTGTCGACAATGAATTGTTTTTTAGAGATAATACGATGATGCTTTTCTCTGATGCAAAAAAAATGGTTGAGGATATTGTTAAAAGCTTGGATTAGAGGTTTAGAAATTAATAGCCTTGTATTTCTATTTTTTTTCTAAGCATTTTCTTATAACGTCTAGTACATTCATTTAATAGCCTTGCTTTTTTTTCAGAAGGCTTCTCGTATGCTCTTCTTTGTTTCATTTCCTTGAAAATACCTTCTCTTTGAAGCTTCTTTTTCATCGCTCTCATCGCTTTTTCAAGATTGTTATCTCTTACATTAACTCTAATAATTATATATCTCCTTTTATTGTGCTTACTTTTATATAAAATAATGAGATAATGTAAATAACTTTTTATAATAATGAATAATAAAACCGAATCATTAAAAATAATTAATTCAATTATTAAGTTTTTAAATGAAGGCTTCGATGCCAAAAAAAGTTTAGAGATTTCAGCAAAAGAATTAAAATTAAATAAAAAAAAAATAGAAGAAGTTAATAAAAATGTTTTATATGACGGAATAAATTCTTTAATTATCTGCATTAATTTATTTATTAATCAAGAAATGAAAAATTTCAAATCCTCAGATTTCCAAAAACTCAGAGTAAATGAAAAAATTAGATTTTTAATACTTAGTAGACTTAAAATTATTGACAAATTTTTTGATAGAAAATTAATTTTTAAATTAGTTGTTAAACAAAAGTCAATTAGTAAAGCAGGTCTTATGCTTTTTAATGTTAGTGATGAGATTTGGCATTTATCAGGTGATACGTCGACCGACTTCAATTATTATACTAAAAGAATAATTTTGATGAATGTGTATTCTGCATCATTTTTTTATTTTTTAAGAGACAACTCTGCTGAATTTTCAAAAACCAAAGATTTTATTGATAAACAAATCAACTATGTTCTGAAATTCGGGAAACTTAAATCAAACTTATTAAATTTTATTTATTCAAATAAAACGTAATGACCCATTTTTCTGTTTGATTTAACATTTTTTTTAAAGTAGTCGTACGCTCTAAAATTCTTTTCTATTGTATTAAATGAAATATAATCTTCACCTATTATATTAATCATTTTACAATCTCTATATGGTTCAGGTTCAAGGACTTCGTTGTTATTTATAATTGAAACCAAATTGTCAAATTGACTAAATTTACATGCATCCATAGTCCAATGGCCAGAGTTGTGTGGTCTAGGCGCAAGTTCATTTATTAAAATTTGATCTTTATTTGTTATAAACATTTCAACGGCTAAAATTCCGTTCAGATTTAGGTTTTCAGAAATATAAATTGCTTTTTCTACAGCAGAATGTTTCAAATGGTTGTCAATTTTTGCCGGAAAAATTGTTTTCCTTAATATTGATTCTTTATGAATATTTTTTACTGGCGGATAAACAATCGTATTAGACGAATTTCTTGCTACTATAACAGAAATCTCTAATTTAAAATTAATTTTTTCTTCTACGATACAATTTTGTAAAATTTGGTTTTCAAACTGATACAGATTTTCTTTTCTTATCGAAGCTTGACCTTTTCCGTCGTATCCTAATTCTTGCGTTTTTAGAATGCAATTATAGTTTAAACTTTCCGCAGACTCTTTTAAATCTTTAAAATTATTTACTTCAAAAAATTTTGCCGTCTCAATATCTTTTAATGAATTTAAAAATTTTTTTTCTATTAATCTATTTTGTGAAATTTCAATTATATAACTTGAAGGAAAAAGATTCTTTCTTTTTTCTATCATCCTTAAAAAATCTTTATGAATATTTTCTGTTTCAACAGTACAAAAGTCAGAATCTTTAATAAATTTTTCTATTTTTTCTTTGCCTTTTATGTTGCCAATTATATGTTTGTCACAAAATTTTTTTGCGCTGAAATCTTCTTCTTCAGAATAAACTAAGGTTTTAAGTCCAACTTTTCGTGCTGCAATACAAATGAACATCCCAAGTTGACCACCTCCAATTATTCCAAGAGTTTTGTTACTCATTAATAGGTCTGTTTTTTATAGATTTTGTTTGTTTGATCCTAAAATTTTCTAATTTTCTCTCAATTATTGGATACTTATTGCTTAAAATTGAAATAGCAGTTAATGCTGCATTAATAGCACCTGGTTTCCCAATTGCAACTGTAGGCACAGGTATTCCAGCAGGCATTTGAACAATCGAAAGTAAACTATCTAAACCTTTAAGCGTTTTTGTTTCAATGGGGACACCTATAACCGGAACTGAGGTTAAAGCTGCGATCATTCCTGGTAAATGCGCAGCACCACCTGCTCCTGCAATAACAACTTCTACTTCTTTTTTTTTAATATTTTTTGCAAACTCATAAAGTCTATCTGGCGTTCTATGAGCAGAAACGATTTTTTTTTCATATGGAATATTAAAGTCTTTGAGAATCTTTTCTGTTGAAATTAAAACTTTCCAATCTGATTGGCTGCCCATAACTATTGAAACAAGAATATTTTTTTTCATTTTAAAAAAAAGTAGACGTTATTAATAAATCATATTAACATTAAAATATGGAAAGAATTTTTACTAAAGAAAAAAAAATTAAATCTTTACTTTCTAAACATCAGTTTTTCGATTCGCAAATTCAAATGAGAAAAAAAAATATCAGTATTGATGACTTGGAAATTAATGATTTAAAAAAAAAAAAATTAATGATTAAAGATGAGATAATAAAACTAGCTTCTTCCTAGTCTTTATTTCTGTATTTATCAATTATTGCTTCAATATCTTCTTTGTTGCACAAACCAAGCTCAAAGGGGTTTTGAGCCCGAACATTCTGAATATTCCAGTACGATCTATCTCTGATCGCCTGGACAGTTTTTTTTGTAGTTCCAATAAGTTTACAAATTTTTGAATCTGGCATCTCAGGAAGATTTTTTATACACCAAGAGATTCCATTAGGTTTATCTGCACGTTTTGAAAGTGGGGTATACCTTGAACCTTTTGTTTTAGTTTCTGGAACAGGTATATCTGAATTTCTAATTTTTAAATCTAGTTTTTGATTTTTTTCGCATTTAGAAATTTCTTCTTTTGAGAGTTCACCATTTTCAATTGGATTTCTGGGTAAGATCCCACTCGAAACTTCGCCGTCAGCTATAGCTTGAATCTCTAACATATGAAGACCTACGAAATTTGCAATTTGCTCAAAGGATAAAGAAGTATTATCTATTAACCAGGTTGCTGTAGCTTTTGGCATTAAAGGTTTTCTCATGTCACTTTCCTAAATTTCTAAAACTATTTTTCCAATATGACCGCCTTCCTCAAGGTACTTGTGAGAGGAGACAACATCTTTTAATTTAAATACTGAATCAATATAGCACTTTATTTTACCATTCTCAAAGTTTGGAAAAACAATTTTTTTTAGATCATTTAATATCCTTGCTTTATAAGTTTTTTCTCTAATTCTTAAAGTGGATCCAGTAATAGTTAGTCTTTTAAGCATTATTTTCATTAGGTTTATATTTACTTGTGACCCGTTTAAAAAACCAATATTAATTAATTTTCCGTCAGACTTTAAAAGATTAATATTTTTATTTATGTAATCTCCACCTATATAGTCCAGAACAATGTCTAAACCTCTTTTTTCAATTTTTTTAATTTCATCAAAAAAATCAGTTTCTTTATAATTATATACATTGTAAACACCAAGACTTTCACAAAATTTCTTTTTCTTATTTGTACCAACTGTTGTAAATATTTCGGATTTATATAACTTTAAGATTTGTATAGCAGCAACACCAATTCCACTTGTTCCACCATGAACTAGGACTTTTTGTTTTTCTTTTAATTTTCCTCGCATAATTAGGTTAGACCAAACCGTAAAAAAACACTCAGGAATAGTTGCGGCCTCTTTTAGAGAAATATTTTTGGGAATTTTGAAAGTTGTTTCTTTGTCTGAAGAACAAAATTCAGCATACCCACCACCATTTACAAGTGCTGCAACTTTGTCACCCTTTTTAAATTTTTTGACATTAGTTCCAATTTTATGGACATAACCCGATACTTCTAAACCAAGAATTTTTGAATGATTGGGTGGAGCAGGATAATTGCCTTCACGTTGAATAATATCTGGTCTATTAATTCCTGCAAATTTCACTTCAATAAGAATTTGATCATCATTAATTTCTGGTATTTCGAAGTTTGAAATTCTCATGACATCAGGCTTACCTGGTGTGTCAAAGCATACAGCTTTCATATAATTTTATTTTTTAAAATTAAGATTTTGAAATCTTTTCTGAAATTTAGCAACTTGACCGTCAGAATCTAACATTTTTGAACTCTCCCCTGTCCACGCTGGATGAGAAACGGGGTCGATGTCTAGTTTGAGAATTTCTCCTTCTTTTCCAAAGGTTGATCTGGTTTCAAAGGTTGAACCATCTGTCAATTTGACAGTAATTTTGTGGTAATTGGGATGAATATCTTTTTTCATAATTCTTGACTCATTTTATATAACTATTAGATTACATTTGCAATACTAAACAAATATATAATGATAGAATTTAAAAAAAAAGCTTCAGAAACTTTAGATGATATATTCAATTTAGTAGAGTCAAAGTTTCTTAATTATGAAGTTGATTATGAAGATGAAAATCTTAGGATAGATTCTCTTGAAGGCAAAGGAACTTATATTGTAAGCATTCACACACCGACTTCTCAGATTTGGTTATCTTCTCCTATGAGTGGTGCCCACCATTTTGAGAGCAGGTCGCCGGAGTCAATTGAATGGATTAGTACAAGAGATGTAAATATAAATCTAAAACAACTTATTATTAAAGAATTAGGCTCAGAATAAATGAAAAGTAAGCTAATAAAGATATTCAAAGTCAAAAATTTTAATCAGCTGATAATAATATTTATTGTTTTTGGTATAACAGGTTCATTGTCAGTAGTTTTAGGAAAATATGTCTTAATCAACATATTTGGAGAAAGTTTCTTAAATAACGATTATTATTGGCTTTTGCGTTTGATTTTAATTTTTCCAATTTATCAAGTTTTACTAATTATAGTAGGCGCATTATTTGGGCAGTTTAGATATTTTTGGGAAATTGAAAAAAAGATCTTAATTAGGATGAAACTAATAAAATCATCGCGTAGTTAATTTGATTTCTATCCTTCTATTCTTCTGTAATGAAGACGAGCTATTGCCACTATCAATTGGATAGTTTTCTCCAAAACCAGCTGCAACAAGTCTATGAGGTTCAATTCCCTCTTTAATAAAAAATTTTACGATATTAATTGCTCTAGAGCTTGAAAGATCCCAGTTTGAATCAAATTTTTCATTGTTAATGGGTATTTTATCGGTGTGTCCGTCAACTCTTAATATCCAATCTATTTTATCTGGTATTTTTTCTGCAATTTCCTTCAGACTCAGAACAATTTTACTTAGTTTTTCATACCCACTTTTCTGAATAATATCGGAGCCTGATTCAAAAAAAATTTCTGAAGGAAAGATAAATCTATCACCTACTACCACTATGTCTTCTCTTTCACCAATTGCTTGTTTTATTTTTTTAAAAAAGACAGATTGATATTTTTTCAATTCTAATACTTTTCCTGCAAGAGCTTGATTTAATTGTTTTCCTAAATTTTTAATTATTTCTTTATTTTTTTTGTCCTCTTCCTCAGAGTCTATTAGAATTTTCGATAACTCAGTAAGTCTTTTATTCAATTTATCAATATCTCTTTTTAACTCAAAAGCTTCGAGTGAGATTTTTTTATTTTCTGTATCGAGTTTCTTGATATTTTGATTTTTAGACTTGAGACTATCAAGCAATCTTCCTTTTTCATTAACCAACTCCTCTAATTCTTGGACTTTCATTTTAAGAAGATAATCAGATTTATTTTTAAGTTCCTCTATTTTTTTAGTTTTTTCAGTAAGTTCATTATTTTTTTTTTCAGAATTCTTAAAGGAAGTTGAAAGATCTTTAAAGGATTTTTGAATTTTTTTCTTTTCTACATTTATTTCGTTCAATTCGTAAAGTAATCTTTTAACTTCATTGTCTAAAGAAGATATTTCTCCCCTTTTAATTTGAAGTTGGTCATTAAAATAGATTTGAGTAATTGTTGAAATTAAAACAGTAAAAATAGTTACAATAAGAAGAGTTCCTAGAATATCAACAAATCCAGGCCAAATATTTATTTCATAAATATTTTTTCTATTTAGTCTCACTATCTTTTACTTACATTGGCGATTGTTTTTGATAAAACTTTAATTTCTTCTTTGATGTCTCTATTAAGATTAGTATTTTCAGAAATAATTCTATTAATTTCGTTGATTGATTTTGAAATTGATTCTTGATGGAGATTCTGTTTTTCAATAACTGCTGTCGACTTTTTTAAGTTTTCAGTTGTAACCTCTATCAATGACTCAATATATGCGGGAGCAAGATTCTTTTTATCACTCTCATCCATATTCATTAAAGAAAATTTTGTTCGCTCAGATAGTTTTTCCTCTACTTCATTATAAAATCTATTTTGAGCTTGATTTGATTGTAAATCTAGAAAACCTAAAATTAGTGATCCACCAAGTCCAAACAAAGAAGAACTAAATGCTGTACCCATTCCACTGAGTGGTTGTTCAAGACCTTGTTTTAAAATTTCAAATAATTTCTGAGTATTTTCTGAAAAATCTAATCCTTTTACTGTAATGCTAACTGAATTAATTGTTTCAAGCAATCCCCAAAACGTTCCAAGTAAACCTAGGAATATTGTCAAACCAATCATATATCGTGATATTTCTCTACTTTCTATAAGTCTTCCTTCTAAACTTTCCATAACGGTTTTCATTGAAGATTGTGAAAAGATAAATTTTCCTGAACGTTCTTTTAAATAATTATCTAGATATTTCAAAAGTTTTGGGGATCTTACGCTTAGTTTGCTTCCCGAAGATAACTTGAAAACATTATTTAACCAGTTTAACTCATTTTTGATGTTTATTAGTTGTTTAATTATAAAAATTATTCCAGATCCAATTACAATAAGTATAACAGAATTAAGGGTTTGATTTGTAAGAAAGAAACTTTCAAGATTTTCAAAATTTAGAAAAAATAGGCCTGAGATTATAGATAAGAAAAAAAGTATTCTTATTAAATATTTACCTATGATCTTCATTTATACACCAATAAAATTTAATATTACTTCATTCTTCCAGTTTTTTGTTACATTTTCTTCATTTGTTTCAATTTTTATTCTATTGTGCGATATACCCTGATTAATCAAAAAAGCTCTTATATAAAGTGATCGTGACTTGGAGATTTTTTTATATTTATCAAAATTCTTTTCTTTTTTTGAGAAAAAAGTTTTTATCACTATTTTTACTGGTTTGTCTTTGATTATATTTGCAAATTCCTTAAGCATTTTTTTTTGTTTAATTCCTAATTCTTCTTTATTACTTTCAAACATTAGTATTTCTCTTTTAGAACTAACTTCTTGTTCTTTTAATTCAACTATTGAGCTTGGCTTTTTGATTATTGCAGCTAGTAACTCTTTCTCTTTCTTGTCTTTTTGTTTTACATAAGAGTCTTTTTGAAATGATTTTTTTTCCAACTTTTTTTTATTGCCTGAGTTTCTTTCAAATTTTTCATTATTTTTTTTAAAAGTTTTTTTAATTGAGGACTCATCAAAAAATTGTTTTGCCTTGACTGTTTCTTCTTCTTTAACGTTATTTTTTCTACTGAAATAAGAATATTTTCTCTTTTGTATTTCTTCTTCTCTTTGTCTCATTAACTCTTTTTTAGCAAATTTGTCTTCAATATTATCTAAAATCATATTTTTTTCTTTATCAGTTTGTTCTCTATTTTTAGTTTTTTTAACGACATCAGATTTATTTATAACCGTAATTTGAGTTAATTCTTTTAGTTTTTCACTTTTGTTAATTTCTGTTTGTTTTGCTTCAAAAATTTTGTTCTTTTTTTCTTGTTCTTTAATTTTTTCCCTTGCTACTTGTTCTCTTTTCGCATCAATTCGCTGACTTTGTTCTTGTTTCTCAATTTCTTTTTGTGATTTTAAAGCATTTTGTAATTCTCTTTTTTTCTCCTTTTCTAACTTCTTTCTCTCTTCAATTAATCTTTCTCTTTCTTTTCTCTGACTAGCTAAGTTCTGTTTTGCTTCAATTTTTCTCTTCTGTTGAAGTTCTCTTTCTAATTTTTTTTTTTTCTCAAGATCTTCTTTTAGTTTTTTTCTTTCTGCTAATTTTTTCAGTTTTTGCTCTTTTTCAAATGCTTTTTTTCTTTCTTTTTGCTTTTCTCTTAATTTTCTTTCCTCAACTAGTATTTTTTTTTCTAATAGCTTCCTTTCTATTTCCATTTTTTTTTCAAGTGCTTTTCTTTTTTGTCTTTCTTCTTTTATCTTTTCTTGTTGAGCAAGCTTCTGCTTTTCGATTTCTCTTTTTCTTTTTCTTTCCTTCTCTTTTTGTTCAAGTTCTTGAGCCAATTTTTTCTTTTTTTCAATTTGTTTTTCTTCTTCTATAGTAAGTTTTCGATCTCGTTCTCTTTTCTTTTGAATTTCAAGAAGTTTTCTTGCTTCTTCTATTTCTTTTCTCTGCCTTTCTTTTTCGTTTTTTCTAGCTGCTTCTAATTCTTTTCTCCTTTTATCTTCAAGTTTTTTTGCCTCTTTAATTTTCTTTTTCTGTAGCTTTTCTTCTGCTTTTTTTTGTTTTTCTATTACTTTAAGTCTTTTCTCTTCTTGTTTTTTTGCTTTT
>CACODD010000012.1 GCA_902625895.1 uncultured Alphaproteobacteria bacterium | reverse complement strand
TGAGACTCTTTTTTTAATCTGAGTGAATTTAGACTTATGCGAAATTCATTTTGCTGATTAACTAGTTCTTTTATTTTAAGTTGTGCATCAATCAGCTTCTTATTTTGTTGATTTTCCTCTGATATAAATCCGTCCCATCTCCATATCGACCCTTTCTTATCAACTATACTTTGGCCGACTTTGAGATTTTTTTGTTTTTCAGCTGCTTCTTTTGAATCCTCTATTAAACTAATCTGAGAGAGGATTAAATTTAATTCTTTTGGGCTTTCAACAAAACTCGATAAATTATTCTCAATAGGATCGATATTTTTAAATGATGCTTTAACCCATCTTTTTTTGGATTTTCTTAAAGTTGCATCTAATTCATTTGTGAGAGCAGCATAAACAGCATCTTCGTACCCTTTCTTAATTTTTAGAAGATTAACTATGGAATCATCCGACAACCCTTTGCTACTAGTGAGTAGATTAAGTGTTTTGAGCTCCGTTTCAATTTGAGTAAGCTTTGTTGAAGAAGTATCGATTTCAGCCAATACCTTTTTAGTATTTTCATAAACCTTTTGGGTATTTTGATTTGTTTGATTAATAATTTTTTTTCTTCTGTTAATAAGATCTTGAATACTTTGAATCTTATTTTTTAATTTTTTGATAAGTTGGTCTTGAGTGTCAAAATCCTTTTTGTACTTAATGAGATTTTTTTTTAAATCAACAATTGTAATCTGGATAAGATTAATTTTCTTTTGAAGGTTTTCTTTATTTTCTTTTATATTATCAAATTTAAATTCCTCACCGAGACTTAGTTGAATTTCATTAACAAAAATTGTTTCAAGTTGTTTGATTTTATTTTTAAGCTCTGTTTCCTGATTAATAAGTTGAAGAATTTTTTTCTTATTATCATTAATTTTCGATGGTTCTAAAATTTTTTGTTGAAGATTTGTTTTGTTTTTTTCTAATTCTGAAACTCTAGTTTTTTCTAACTCCTTATCGTTTTCTATAGTTTTTAAAAATCTATTTATCTCCTCTTTTTTATTATTTATTCCACTTAGTTCATTATTGTACTTATTAATTTCCGTCCTTATTTGAAAGTTTTTTTTATTAAGACTTTCTTTTTTTTGATCAAGTTGAGTTTCAATTTTTTTCTTTAAACTTAATTCATGTTGAAATTTAGCAAGTTCATTGATACATTTTTGAGTTTCTTCAGAGATTTTATCCTTAAAAGTTTGTGTTTGATCTATCTCATTAATATTATTCTTCCATTGTGTATATACTATTATTGATTGGTAAAATTTAATACTTTCAGAAATTTGCTCATACTTTTCTGCTTGTCTTGATTGTCTTGAAAGATCTTTTTTTTGATTAATAAAATTATTGAGATTTAGATCAATTTTTTCTAGGTTTATTTCAGTGGCCTGAAGTTTCAATTCTGACTCGTGTCTTCTTGATTGTAAACCAGATGTTCCTGCTGCGTCTTCCAAGATTACTTTCCTATCTATGGGTTTCGAATTAATGATTTGATCTATATTCCCTTGACTAATTATTGAGCTAGAACGTGGGCCACTTCCTGAATCGTAAAATAGGATACTTACATCTTTAGCTCTGACTTCTTTATTGTTAATTTTATAAAATGACCCAACTCCCCTTTCTAATGTTCTTGTGATAACTACCTTTTTTTCATTTGAAATATTTCCTGGAAGTTCTCCATCAAAATTATCTAATTCAATAGATACCTCTGCAAAATTTTTAGCTGGAACTTGCTGAGTGCCATTAAATATAACTTCATCCATTGAACTGGATCTTAAACTTTTTGAAGATGATTCACCCATGACCCAGCGAATTGCCTCAAAAACGTTTGATTTTCCGCATCCATTTGGACCTATGACACCTGTCACACCGTCCTGAATCAAAAGTTCAGTAGAATGTGCAAATGATTTAAAACCAGAAATTCTTAATTTATTTACCGTAAACAATTTGCTAATTAATTAAAGAGTCAAGTTTTAGTTTAAGTGCTTCAAATGTCAGATCTCCATTATATTTTTTACCATTAATATAAATTGTTGGAGTTGCTTTAATTTCAAACTTCTTGGTTGAATTAAGCCTTTTTTTCAAGATACCGTCTTCAATCGATTTGTTACTAACACAGACTTTTATTTCATCATTCTTCAGACCGCCTAACTTTGCAATCTTTAATAAAGATTTAAAAGGATCTTGGGATCTAGTCCAATCTTTTTGTTTTTTATATAAAACTTTTAAAAAACTAAAATATTTTTCCTTACCTGAACATCTCGCAATTACAGATGCTTTTAAAGCAAATTTATCGAGAGGAAAATCTTGATAAGTAAAAAAAATCTTACCATTGTCTATGTAATTTTTTTTAATTTTTGGAAACACTTCGTTATGAAATTTTGCACAATGTCCACAAGTTAGTGAAGCAAACTCTATCATTTTAATTGGAGCAGACTCGTCGCCCATAGATTGATTTTCAAGTGCCTCAATTGTATCAACAATTCTAGAATTTAGATCATTGAAAGAAAACAAAAAAACAAAAAGGACAAGAAAATTAATGTAAAAAGATCTTTTCATTATAAAATATTTTTAACATAAATCTTTAATTTTGTAAGGATTTTTTAAACTTAATTTCATTTATAACGTTTGTTTTAAAAAACTCATTAATTTGCATTTTTATTTCATCCGAAGAGTAAGATAACTCAAGAATATTCCTTTCGTTTGTAGTGATTATAAGGATTTTTGAATTATTTATTTTTTTTAATGAAGAAGCAAAACAACGAGAACTTAATTCTGGCTTAAGAATTTTGTCCCAGTTTAGCTTAATCTCTAATAATAACCCATCATTTTTTTTTTTTAAAGGCTTGAAAACTTTAGGTAAAAGGGTTGAAATTTTTACTGGATTTTTAATATAATTTTTTTGATTCATAATGAAAGAATATCACATAGATAAAATTTTTAAGAGTAGGTGGAGAAAAAAAATGCTCGATTGGTATTCGATTAATAAAAGAGATCTTCCTTGGCGAAGAAAGGAGAATAAAAATTTTTACAGAATTTGGATTTCAGAAATAATGCTTCAGCAAACTCAAGTTTCTGTGGTTATTCCTTATTATAATAGATTTATATTAAAATGGCCCACTTTAGAGGACTTTTATAAAGCGAAATTAGAAGAAATTTTATTTTTATGGCAAGGTATGGGATATTATAGAAGAGCTGAAAATCTCTATAAAGCCAAAGAATTGCTAAAAAATAAAAAAATCACTATAAATTATCAATCACTGTTAGAAATTCCAGGAATTGGGGATTATACAAGCAGTGCAATATCTGCAATTTTAAATGATGAAAAATGCGCAGTCGTAGATGGAAATATTAAAAGAATTCTTACACGTGTGTTTAAGTTAGACAACGATGATAAATTTTATGATAAAAACATAAAATATATATCCACTTATTTAACACCCAATAGGAAAAATGGTAATTATTGTCAATCTTTGATGGACTTAGCGAATTCTGTTTGCAAAGTAAAAAATCCAGATTGCAAAATATGTCCTGTCGAAGATTTTTGTTTATCAAAGGGTTTGAAATTAATTCAAAATAAAGGAAAAAAGACCAAGAATAAAGTTGCCGTTGCTTTCGTTGTAAATTACAAAAAATATTTTTTGATTGAAAAGAATTCAAAAAAACTTTTAAAAAACCTTTTTTGTTTTCCATTAAGCGATTCACAAGACATAGATAAAAATTTAATAGAGAGTGAGTTTTTGTATAAAACTGTGAATGATTGGCTAAAAAAAAAAAAATTGAAAGTTACATATAAATTAGTAGGAAAAGTAATGCACAAATTTAGTCATTTTCAATTGAAAGTATTAGTAGTTAAGTTAAACTTAACTTGTAAGTTATTGTTAGAAAACTTTTTTTGGTTAACTATAAAAGATTTGAATAATAAACCTGTTTCTAAACTTATGCTGAAGATTAAAGAAATAGTGTGATGAAAATTATAATTATTATAGCTTTTTTCCTGAATTTTTCACCTCTTAAAGTTCTTGCACAAGAGATCGAAAGTAATTCAAGAAATGACCATGAAAAGGCAATAAAGGCTGTGAATGAAGGTGAAATTTTAACATTAGACCAAATTTTGCAGAAAATAAATAGAAATTTTGACGGTAGAGTTGTATCTATTAACTTAAAAGACAATGAAAAAGGTTTGTTTGGTTGGGTTTATGATATTATGATGATAGATGTTAATAACAAAGTTAAGCAGATAAGAGTTGATGCAGGTACGTCTACAGTTCTATCTGTAATCTCAGGAGATTAGTTTGAGAATATTACTTATTGAAGACGATCCTGACTTAAATAATCAAATAAAAACTTCCTTGGAAGACGTTGGTTATTCAGTTGATACGGCAGTTGATGGAGAAGAAGGTCATTTTTTAGGAGACACAGAACCATATGATGCTGTTGTTCTTGATTTAGGTCTTCCTAAAATTGATGGGATCACAGTACTTGAAAAATGGAGAAAAGATAAAAAAAACTTTCCTGTTCTTATTTTAACTGCAAGAGATCAGTGGAGTGATAAAGTATCCGGTTTTGACGCTGGCGCAGACGATTATGTTGCAAAACCTTTCCAGATGGAAGAATTGTTAGCGAGATTAAGAGCTCTAATAAGGAGATCAGCTGGTCATGCTTCCTCAGACATCGAATGTGGTCCTTTAAAAATTGATACGAAATCAAATAAAGTCTTTTTAAATGGAACCAAACTTAAACTTACTTCACATGAGTATAAAATAATTGAATATTTTCTTCATCATCAAGATAAAGTTATAACAAGAACAGAGCTTGTTGAGCACATATATGACCAAGATTTTGATAGAGATTCTAATACAATAGAGGTTTTTATAGGAAGATTAAGAAAAAAAATGGGACTAAATTTAATTAAAACTGAAAGAGGATACGGTTATAGGTTGTCAATTGAAAGAGAATAGATGAATTCACTAGCAGTAAGACTCTTTTTCAGCGCAACAATTTGGATTATTTTCACATTAGTTTCAGCAGGTCTTCTTTTATCCGATTTGAATGAAAAGACAAATTCTAAAGCTTTTGACGATAGGCTTAACCTGCTTTTAGAGACACTGATTGGAGCAAGTAGAGTCGACTCGTCAGATGGCATAACGGTAGTGAGTACAATAGGAGATCCAAGATTTTTTCAACCCTATTCAGGATGGTACTGGCAGGTGAATAAAGGATCAAAAACACTTGTTAGATCCAGGTCGATGTGGGACCAAGTCTTTACCGATGACAAAAGATTAATTGGCGGTAGGTCTCAATTTATAAATAATGTTGGAAAAGACATTGATAGTCAAAATTACGTAGAAAAAAAAAAATTACATATAATTGAAAGAAACATCTCTTTTCCTGGAATTAACGCTCCAGTAACTTTTATTCTCTCTGGAGATACAGAAGAGTACCAAGCGAATATTAAAAAGTTTGATAACACTTTGTTAGTAATATTATTTGCTCTCGGAGCTGGATTGATGATTGCTGTTTTCCTACAGGTAAAGTTTGGCCTTCTTCCATTAAATAAGATCAAGGCTTCTTTATTTAAGGTAAGAAACGGTGATGAAAGTAGTCTAAAAGAATCGTATCCATTGGAAGTTCAACCTCTTGCTAGCGAAATAAATGAGTTACTAGCTCATAATGCAAAAATTATTGATAGAGCAAAAACTCACGTAGGAAATTTGGCTCACGTTCTCAAAACACCATTGGCAGTTATATCTAACGAAATTAAGAACGACAGTACAACAATGCATAACCAAATTTCATTAATGAAACGTCATATTGATAGATATTTAAAGAAAGCACATCTCGAATCAGTTGGAAAATCCTCAAAGGAAAAAATCAACATGATTGATTTAGTAAATAAAATGATTTTTATTTTTAAGAAACTTTACCCAGAGGTAAATATATTTTTGACCCTTAAAACTAAGGAAGCATTTGTTTTTGGAGGTTTAGACGATCTTGAAGAGGTGGTTGGGAACGTAATTGAGAATGCATGTAAATACGGAAATAAAAAAATTAAAGTAGAAATTAAAATTGGTAAAGATGATCAATTGTTGTTAGTCGTATCTGATGATGGCCCTGGATTATCACTTCAGCAAATGAATAAGGTTTTTGCAAGAGGTTTTAGATTGGATGAACAAAAACCCGGGACAGGACTCGGGTTAAATATTGTGAAAGATATCATTGAAACTTACATGAAAGGCAAGGTTCAACTTAAAAAATCTGAAAATTTAGGTGGTTTAGAAGTTAATATATCGATTCCCCTTTCAAGGTCATTTCAAGTTACGTAAAAAACTTTTTCTATGAATTCTTGTAAGTCCAAACTTTTTTATTGCATTTCTGTGTTCATGTGTTCCATATCCTTTATTTCTTTCCCAACCATACATAGGATATATTTTTGAATAAAGAGTCATCAATCTATCTCTCCAAGTTTTTGCTATTATTGATGCAGCAGCGATGCTAATAGATTTTTGATCACCTTTTTTTATAAAAGTGGTCTTTTCATTCAATGAAAAAGTTTTTAATCCATCTATCTTGATTAAATTTTCAGTGTTTTTAAATTTATCATAAGATCTTATCATTGAAAGATTTGTAGCTCGAAGAATATTCATTTTATCTATTTCTATATTACCAGCAACTCCAATAGAGTAAGAACTATATTCTTTGATGAATCTTGATAATATAATTCTTTTTTTATGACTCAATTTTTTCGAATCTGTTATTTGAAAAACCAAATTATTATTTAAAATTTTTTTTTCTAAAAGAACCGCACAAGATACCACCGGTCCACAAAAAGCACCTCGACCTACTTCATCGATCCCAATCACTTGATTTTTAATATCATCCAATAACAATTTAACTAATAACAAACAAATTTTTGATTTATTGATATTTTAGATAATTTAAATTAAATTTAAATTAATAATTTACAAATAATGAAACGTTATAAAAATAATATACTCACAGGATTTGTTAACTTAAAAAATATGACTAGGATAGGTATATACTTAATCATTTGTAACTTGCTTTTTTTTTCTAAGATAACCTTGTCTAAAAGTGTCTTAGATGTCATTTCTAATAATAAAGAACTCACTATTTTTAAGTCATATATAGAAAAAACAGGTTTAGATAGAGTTTTAGAAAAAAAACTCCCTTGGAACTGGACAATTTTTGCTCCCAGTAACAAGGCTTTTAAGGAAGCACCTGAGTTGCTAAAAGATGAAATATTAAATGACGAATTCTTAACTAAGAACATACTTATGGATCATATTATGACAGGGCATAAAACAAGTCTTGACATTAACGAAAGAGTAACAACCCAAATAACAGTAAGTAACAAACCACTGCAAATATATAAAAGTCGAAATCTATTTGTAAAAGATATGGTTGTAGTTCAAGAAAATCTCATTGGTGACAATGGAGTTGTCCATATGATAGATTGCATAATGTATGTCCAACCGAGTTCTGATGACGATAGACTAACTCAAGAGATTAAAGAGAAATATCCAATAACTTCTTGTTGCATGCACAATGAAGCAGAAATAAATTCTTTTAAAAAAGCTACTAAAAATCGTTTTTAAAAAATAGGCTTTCTTAAATTTCTTTTTTTATTCATCTAATCTTGGCATTAATTCGACTAAGTTACAGGGCTTTGTTCTCGAGTCCAACTGAAATTTTATGATTTCATCCCAGGCATCTTTGCATGCACTTGGTGAACCAGGTAATGCAAAGATAAAAGTTTTATTTATCAATCCAGCAATTGCTCGAGATTGAAGAGAAGAGGTGCCAATTTTTTTAAAACTAATGTATCTAAATATTTCACCAAATCCAGGTATTTCTTTAGTAATAATTTCTTTTAAAACTTCTGGTGTAGAGTCTCTCCCAGTTAACCCTGTGCCACCTGAAGAAATAATAACATGCGTGCTTTTTTTTTTAAGAATTTTAGATATTTCTTCTTTAATTAGAATTGGTTCGTCTTTGACAAATAGTTTACTGATTAAAATATGCCCAGATTCTTTTATTCTATCTTCAAGAATCTTACCTGATTTGTCAGAGGACAATGTTCTTGTATCAGAGATGATCAATATAGAAATATTTAAACTTTTGAATGGTCGATATTCATTATTCATCTTGCAAAATATTATTAGAATTAATAAATTCGTCAATCTCTAATAAATCATCCCACATGGTTTTTTTCTCAATTGGATTTCTCATTAAATATGCTGGATGAAAAATAGCTCTAGCTTCAATCTCTAAGTCATTTTCTGTGTCTTTATAAATGTGTTTTTTGCCTCGAATTTTTGTTATTCCTTCCTTTGAGTTCAACAAATTTTTCGCAGCAATATTTCCGACAAAAACTAAAAGTTTTGGTTTAATTATTTTTATATGTTTTTTTGTATATGGAAGACAAACTGATATTTCTCTTTCGTTTGGCGTTCTATTTCCAGGTGGACGCCAAAAAACCATGTTGGTAATGTAAATATTGTTTCTTGATAAATTGATAAATGAAAGCATTTTATCTAATAATTTTCCTGCCTCTCCTACGAATGGTTTTCCGTCAATGTCCTCATTTGCTCCTGGTGCTTCTCCTATAAACATAATGTTTGCATCATAATTTCCGTCATATAGAACAATATTTGTTGCTACATCTTTTAGGCTGCAATCAAGATTGAGTATAAGAGATTTTAAATTATTAATAGCTGCTAATTTTGATTCTATTATTTTTTCAGTTTTTTTAATTTCTTTCATTTTTTTAATGTTGTTTTCAGGATCAACCTTTACTCTCATCTTATTTCTTTGAACTGGAGAAATGCAATCGGTGATCCCTAAAAATTTATAAAATTCAATAAAAGACTTTATGTTTTTAATATTCATTAATATATATATTTAATAACAATAATTATAATATAAATTTATAGTGAAAGAAAATAAATGAATATTACAAGAGAAAAAATGAATTACGATCTTGTGATTGTAGGTGCAGGGCCTTCAGGTTTGTCCGCAGCAATAAATTTTAAAAAATTATGTAAAAAAAATGGTAAAGATTTATCAGTTTGTGTTGTAGAAAAAGGCTCTGAAGTTGGTGCACATATTCTGTCTGGAGCAATACTTGAACCTAGAGCACTTAATGAGTTGATTGAAGACTGGAAAACCGACGAAGACTGTCCTGTTAAAGTTCCAGTAAAAAAGGAATCTCTCAAGTTTCTAACTGAAACAAATTCCTATGAAATCCCTGGAATTTTTACCCCATCAGTAATGCATAACAAAGGAAACTTTATAATATCCCTTGGAAATTTCTGTAAGTGGCTGGCAAAAAAGGCTGAAGATTTAGGAGTAGAGATTTATCCAGGTTTCAGTGCATCAGAGTTATTGATAGAAAATGACAAGCTAAATGGAATTATAACTGGCGACTTAGGATTAGATAAAAATGGTGAAAGAGGGCCAAATTTTCAGCCTGGAATTGAAATTCATTCCAAATACACTTTATTCGCGGAAGGATGCAGAGGACATCTAGGCAAAAGACTTATAAATCAATTTAAGTTAAGACAAAATTCTCAACACCAAACATATGGAATTGGATTAAAAGAGTTATGGGAGGTTAAACCCGAAAACTCTAACCCTGGAGAAGTATTTCATTCTATTGGCTGGCCTTTGGACAATGAAACGTATGGTGGATCATTTTTATACCATTTAGATAAAAATCTGGTTTCATTTGGTTTTGTTATTGGGTTAGATTATAAAAACCCTCATTTGTCTCCATATGAGGAATTCCAAAGATTTAAGCTTCATCCTAAAATAAAAAACACTTTCGAAGGTGGTAGAAGAATATCTTATGGTGCAAGAGCATTAAATGAGGGAGGGTTTCAATCATTACCCAAACTTTCTTTTCCAGGAGGAGCTATTTTAGGTTGTGATGCTGGAACACTTAATACTCCTAAAATTAAGGGAACACATACTGCAATGAAATCAGGTATGATAGCATCAGATTTGGTTTTTAAAGAATTGATATCAGATAGTCGGAATGATGAGATATCAAACTTAAATAAATCATTTATGAATTCATGGGCAGGTCAAGAGCTTAAAAATGCAAGGAATGTAAGACCATCTTTTAAATACGGTTTGAAGATCGGTATGATGCTCTCTGGAATAGATCAAATAATTTTCAGAGGAAAAGCTCCGTGGACTTTAAAGCACGCGGAAGAGGATCACCTTGCATTGAAAAAGAAAGATGAAGCCAAAATTATCAAATATCCCAAGCCAGATGGAAAAATTACTTTTGATAGATTAACAAACGTATCTTTTACTTCAACTTATCACGAAGAGAACCAACCATGTCATTTAAAATTAAATGATGAAAAACTTGCAATTTCAAATAACCTTTTACTATATGACTCACCAGAACAAAGATATTGTCCTGCCGGGGTTTATGAAATACTTTATGATAGCGGTTCACCAAAATTGAACATTAATTCTCAAAACTGTATTCATTGTAAAACCTGTGATATCAAGGATCCATTACAAAATATTAATTGGATTTCTCCTGAGGGAGGAGGAGGGCCTAATTATACAAATATGTAAACTATTTTTAACCGTTGTTTTTTTTTTATTAATAACATTTAAAGGTTACACAAATGATTTTAAATCTAGTAAATACGGAAATTATTTATCGTGGGATTATGCAAAAGATAACAGAGATTTAGAAAATCTTAAAAACCTTTTAAAGAAAATTGATTTAAATAAAATAGAAGATTCTAGTCTAGAAGAAGTTTTTTTTGAATCAGTAATTTTCGATGAATGGACTAAAGCAGATGAAATAAGTTCGATTTTATTGGAAAAAGACAGAGATAATTTTTCAGCTAATCTTTTTAAATTTTTTCTTAGTTTTTTCAATGGCCAAGATTTGGATCAATATCTCAAAAAAGTAGATCATAAATATCTTGATTCAAATTTCCTAAATTCAATATTGATTTGGAAAAATTATGATAAAAAAAATATTGAAATATCAAATGATTATAATTGTGTCCCATTGATTTGTCTTCATTCTGCACTAACTTTAAAATTAAAAGGAGAAAACAAAGAAGCAC
This sequence comes from uncultured Alphaproteobacteria bacterium, assembly GCA_902625895.1. Taxonomy (GTDB): domain Bacteria; phylum Pseudomonadota; class Alphaproteobacteria; order Methylaequorales; family Methylaequoraceae; genus Methylaequor. The sequence goes on along the minus strand of CACODD010000012.1, from coordinate 19,755 downwards.
AAAATTTTTTTAACAAGATAGAGGATGAGAAATTTGTTTCCTACAGAATTAAAGAGTTGCTTTTACTGAATGCAATTCAAGAGGAAAAAAAATCTGCAAACACAATCTTAAATCAGATGAATTCTTACGATTTTAATATTAAAAATTTTGGCTTGGATTACTTATTAAACAATCAAAAACTTCTGAATCCTGTAGAAAACAAACAAGATGGAATGGCAGAAGTTTTGTATAACATTTCTAGCTGGTTTTTTTCGAAAGATCTTTACAAATACTCGACCTTTTTTGGAAAAATTTCATTAAAATTAAGACCAGATTTTAATGCAATGAAACTCTTACTTTTGGGAAACTTTGAGAAACTTGGTTATAAGAATCTCGGGATAAATTACGCAAAAAACCTAAATACCGACAATCTTTATTATTATAAGTTTTTGAGAATGAAACTCTCTTTATTTGAAGATCTAAATAAGGACGAGGAATTTATATTAGATTTAAAAAAATTCACCCAAACATATCCTGATAAAATTGAAATGAAAATTTTATTAGCCAATAAGTACCGAAAATTGGAACAATATGAAAAAGCTATTAAGATTTATTCTGAAATTATAAATAATAAATCATTACCACCAAATTGGAATATTTTTTATTCTAGAGGTATTTCTTATGAAAGAATGAATAAGTGGAATAAAGCTGAAAAAGATTTAAAAGAAGCTATGAGACTTAATCCTGATGATCCATATATACTAAATTATCTTGCTTACAGTTGGTTAGATAGAAATGAAAACGTAGAAAAAGCTCTTTCATTGCTGAAAAAGGCTGTCGAAATTGAACCTGATGATGCGTATATCATAGATTCGTTAGGGTGGGCATTCTTCTTATCAGATCAAACCGAGAAGTCGATATTTTTTCTAGAAAAAGCAGTCTCAATTCTTCCTGATGATGCAACTCTAAATGATCATTTGGGAGACGCTTACTGGAAGGCTGGAAGACAGAGTGAAGCAAAATCACAATGGAAAAGAGTATTGATTTTAGATCCTCAATTTAAGAAGAAAAATGTGATTAATTCTAAAATTAAAAATGGACTCTAAAAGTTGACTATTACAATAACAAAATTATCACCTGCAAAGATAAATTTATTCCTTGAAGTCAAAAATAAAAGAAATGATGGATATCATGATATTCAAAGTCTAATGACTTTTTGTGATTTCGGAGATATGCTTTGTGTCAGTAAATCTAATGATTTTAGAATTAAGCTTGATGGCCCATTTTCAAGTTGTTTAATTAATAAAGAAAATCTAATTCACAAAACAGTTAAAAAATTGGAAGACTTATTTGAGAGAAACTTTAATGTTGAAGTAGTTTTGAAAAAAAATTTACCAATTGCTTCTGGAATGGCAGGCGGATCTTCGAATGCGGCTACATTTATTACATGTGTAAAAGAAATTTTTAAACTCGAAGAAGTGGATGGTTTTAATGAATTGTTATTATCTTTAGGAGCAGATGTTCCATTCTGTTATAACGGTAAAACAGCATTAGTGACTGGAATTGGAGAAAATATAAAATTTACTAAAAAAGTGAAAGAATATTTTGTTCTTTTAGTCAATCCAAACATTGAAGTATCAACAAAAGAAATCTTTAACAATATTAATTTTAAAGATATCTCTTATAAAGAAAATAAAATAATCTTATCAAATTTAATTAAACTCGAATTTTTTAAAGATAGATCTAATCACCTGGAAATTTATGCAATAAAACAATTTAAGATAATTGGAGAAATTTTATCATACTTATCAAAGATTAAAGGATGTGTCTTAAGTAGAATGACAGGTTCCGGTTCAACATGTTTTGCATTATTTGATTGTATTGAAGACTTGGAAGAAGCTGAATATCTTACTACCAAAAGATTTAGGAATTGCTGGATAAAAAGTACGAAATTGAAAAATAATATTAAGGATAAAACTTGTATAAAATATTAAAAATGATTATGTTTAAAAAACTTAATGGGGTGTGGCCAAGTGGTAAGGCACCGCTTTTTGGTAGCGGCATTCGTAGGTTCGAATCCTACCACCCCAGCCAATAATGAAATGAATAAGGAAGTTTTCTTCTCTTTGAATAATGCAAGCTTTTCAATTGGAAAACTAAAATTACTAAGAGATATTTCCATATCAGTTCACGAAAATGACAAGATAGCACTTGTTGGTAAAAATGGTGTTGGCAAGTCAACTCTTCTTAGTATAATTAACGAAACAAGATCATTAGATAGTGGAGATTTTTGGTTAGGTCCCTCGATCAGTGTTGGGACATTAAATCAAAAAAATTACCAAAAAAGTCCATTAAGTGTTTTAGAATTCCTAAAATCGCAAAATTTAGAAGATAATGAAGTTATAGAATCTACGGTTGAAAAGATCACAAATGAAATAAAACTAAATAAATTTAAAATTGTAGACGAGTTGTCGGGAGGAGAAAAAAGAAAATTAGCACTCTCTAAACTGCTACTTCTGAAACCCGATTTACTCTTGCTTGATGAGCCAACAAATCATTTAGACATCGAGTCAATTAAATGGCTAGAAAATTTTTTGAACAATGAATTTAGAGGTTCATTTCTAGTAATAAGCCATAATAGAAACTTCTTAAAAAATGTGACTAATAAAGTCTTTTGGATGGATAGAGGGAAAATAAAAACATCCTCAAAGGGTTTTTTTAATTTTGATATATGGCAAGATTCTTTAATTGAGCAGGAAAAACGTGAATTAAGAAATCGTAAAAAATACTTAGATGATGAAATTGCTTGGTTAAATCGAGGAGTAAAAGCTAGAAGAAAAAGGAACACTAAAAGAAAAGATAATATTTTCAGTATGAAAAGTTCTTATAATGAAGAAAAAAAAGAATTTATGAAATCAATTTCGAAGATTAAAATATCTAGTGATGCAACTGAATTAGAAGACGGACCGAACGTTTTGATCAATTTTGTAAATGTAAATAAAAGTTTTAAAAAAAAAGATGGTTTCATAAATATTTTAAATGATTTCAGTTTTAAGTTAATGCGAGGTGAAAAAATAGGAATTATTGGACGTAATGGAATTGGAAAGTCTACTTTTTTAAATTTAGCCTCACACAAAATACAACCTGACTCAGGAAATATAAAAATCAGGAAGAAATTGAACTTTAGTTTCTTTGATCAAACTGGTGAGCAATTTGAGGATAAAAAAACCATAAAAAGTAATTTGATTCCAAGCGGAGGTGATTACATCGATGTTGGGATAAAGAAGATGCACATTTGTGGATATTTAAAGAATTTTCTTTTTGAACCAAAGGACATAGACAGAAATTTAGTTAGTTTGTCTGGTGGAGAGAGGAACCGTCTTCTCTTAGCTAAAATATTAGCTAAACCTAATGAAATTTTAATTTTAGACGAACCAACCAATGATCTTGATATCGAAACAATTGACTTGCTAATTGACTTTTTAAATATGCACAAAGGTTCATCATTAATAAGTTCTCATGACATTGATTTTTTAGAAAAAACTTGTCATAGATTTTTCTTTTTTGACGGTTCTGGAGTTATAAAGTTTTCAAATAAACCGGAAATAAGTAATGTTAAAACTGTTCATGAAAGTATAAAAAAAAACAAAAAAGAGAAACCAATCAGTTCTGAAAAACTTATCAATAAGATTCTTAAAAAAATTCAAAATAAAGAAGATCAGATAACTGATTTAACAAGCGAATTAGAAAAAACTAATTTTTCATCAAAACAAGAAAGTAATTATAATTATTTGGTAAATGAATTAAAAAAAGCACAGTTTGAGCTTAACTCTCTTGAAAAGGAGTGGATTGATATTGAAGAAAGAATGATAAGTGATGATTAAATCAAATTCTTTTAAAATCAGTATATTGTTTTTTGGTATTCTTTTATCAATAATACCAGACATTTTAAATCTCAATGACGGCTTTACAAGTGATGAACAGTTGGTGATAAGAATGTTGATATTAATGATTTTTTGTTGGCTAACTGAAATTATACCTATTTCTATTACAGCATTGCTTCCGATATTATTTTCACCCTTTTTTTTAGAAATTAAATTTACAGAAATCCTGAGTAACTATGCAAGTTCAGTTGTTTTCCTTCTTTTAGGGGGATTTATTTTGGCTCAAGGTTTTGAAAAGAGTCAGTTACATAGAAGAATTGCTTTAAAAACACTTTTAGAATTTGGGAAGACACGTAAGAGAATAATTTTTATTATAATGTTGTCCTCAGCATTCTTTAGTATGTGGTTATCGAACACAGCAACGTGTTTATTGATGCTTCCAATAGTGAAGAACATACTTGATAGTAATTTTAATACCTCAGATGATAATGAATTCTCGAGGTTTCTAATACTCTCAATAGCTTATGCTTCCTCTATTGGAGGTATGGCTACTCCAATTGGAACAATACCTAATGCAATTATGATTGGTTTTCTAAAAGAAAACCATAATATTGAAATTGATTTTGTCCAGTGGTTCACATTCGGTTTTCCTTTGGTGTTAATTTTACTTTTCTTACTTTTTGGATATCTAGGACTAAAGTTTGAAAATAAAAATGTTGATAGAACGTTTGTTAGTAAGAAATTTCAAGAATTGGGAAATTTTTCTTTTAAAGAAAAAGTAACAGTCTTTATATTAACGCTGACTTTAAGTCTATGGATTTTTAAAAATACACTAAATGAAGCTTTTGGAATTTATTTAAATGACGCAGTAATAGCAATATTTGGGTCTTTTCTTTTCTTTATAATACCAATAAAAAAATCAAATTTCATTCTTACATCTGATTGGTATAGAAATATTCCTTGGAACGTTCTCATTCTTTTTGGAGGTGGACTTTCCATGGCCTCTCTTATAACTTCGACGGGACTTGCAAATGAATTTTCAAAAATTTTTTACTTTTTTAACTCATTTAAATTATTAACTCTAATATTTATAATTGCCATAATCACTTCTTTTTTGACAGAATTTACAAGTAATACAGCAACTACTTTCCTTCTATTACCAATCTTAAGTATATTTGCCTTAAATAACAATATAGATGTGGTTAATTTAACATTACCATTTGTGCTTGCTGCCAGCTGTGCTTTTATGATGCCGATAGCAACTCCACCAAATGCAATAGTTTACTCAAGTAATAAGTTTAAAATCTCATTTATGGCTTCAAATGGTTTTTTTATTAATTTAATTTCTGTTACAATAATATCCCTTTATGTTTACTTTTTTAATAATTTCTAAAACTTTACAATGAAAAATATTGCTATTTTGGTTGATTTGGAGCTAACAACTCACGCAGGAGGACATGTAAAATTCTGGGAAAGAGTAAGTTATTCAATAAAAAATTCATATAAAAAATTCCATTTTTCGCTTTTTTTTCTAGGTGACAGCTTTAAAAAAAAAAAGATAGGAAAGAACATTACTTTCTATACATTTAAGCCGATAATATCATCAAAAGTTCTCAAACCTCTTGGAGTAGACGCTGATGCAACAGATTTATTTCCAATTAATCCTAGACTATTTATGATTTTAAAAGACTTTGATTTAATTCATACAACAGATCAACTTTTTACAATGGCAAAAACAGGACTATATGCTTCGAGGTTTTGGAAAATCCCACTGACGACTTCTTTACATACTGATACACCCTCGTATTCAGGATATTATATTAAGAAAATTTTTAAAAACTTTCCCAGGTTAGTTTACTATTTGTTTATAGACAAAATTAAACTGCATGAAAGAATTCCTAAAAAACAAAAGTTGAGAATGAATAATTATCTTATTCATTGTAATAAAGCAATGATTAATGACCACATCCCTTTTAAAAAATATAAGTTTCAGTCAGATGTTTTGGATAAAATAACAAAATTATCTAGGGGCGTTGACAAGAATATTTTTAAAAGAAAAAAAATTGATAAAAAATATTTTTTTAAAAAATACGAAATATCAAAGGTAGATAAAATAATTTTATTTTGTGGCAGAATTCATGAATTAAAAGGTGTCTTTCTACTTTCAAAAATTCATAAAATTTTAAAGAAACAAATAAAGATAGTTTCTATTTTAGCTGGTCAAAACATTCATGGTGATAAATGTCTAGAAATTGGGGGTAGTAAAATTAAGTTGATAGGTTATGTTGATCAGAATGAAATTTCTAATTTATATAATTTATGTGATTTATTTGTATTTCCCTCTAAATATGAGATTGGTCCGCAAGTAGTTTTAGAAGCAAAATCATGTGGTGCCATACCGGTAGTTTATCCAACAGGAGGTGGCAAGCGAATATCTAAAAGCGGAGAAGATGGAATCGTAATTAAGGAATATGATTCAACAGTTTGGGCTTCAGAGATTAATAAACTTTTAAACGACCAAAAAAAAATTAATTATATGAGAAGTAAGATTTTAAAAGAATTCAAACCAATGTCCTGGAAGAAAATATTTCAGAAATATTTTATCAACGAGTGGAATTTGATTCTTAAATGAAAAACATTTTATTTATAATACCTCACCCAGATGACGAGATTGTAGGAAGTTGTTGTATAATAAAAAGATATATAAGCAACAAAAAAAATATTTTTTTATTTTTTGTCACAAATGGAGTTATTTCCTCAAGTTCTTCTTGGTTTTGGAATAAAAGACAAGTCGAAAATATGATAGATATTAGAAAAAAGGAAATGAAATTAAGTGCAAAAAAACTAGGTGTTAAAACTATTTATTTTCAAAATATTTCAACAAGAACATTAAAAGATAAAATTTTTAGGACCTTCGTCAAGATTCGTAAAATCATAATTTCAAAAAAAATAGATGCGTTATTCTGTCCAGCCTATGAGGGAGGTCATCAAGATCATGATGTTTCCAATTTCATATGTTCAAAGTTGACAAAGTATTGCAAGGTTTTTGAGTTTCCAGAATATAATTATTTCAAGAATACAATAAATTGTAACAAATTTATAAAAAATGACGATAATTTAACAATTTTGAACCTTACAGAAGAAGAAAAAGAATTTAAGAAAAATTGCTTGCAAATATATAAATCCGAAAAGAAAAATCTTAATTATATAAATATCAATATTGAATCATTTAGACCTTTAAAAGATTACGACTATTCTAAGCCAGCTCACTCTGGCGTCCTCTTCTATAGAAGGTTCAGTTTATTTTCTTGGCACCCTCGAGTTGATGGTGATAAACCAGAGTATGTATGTAAAAAAATTACAGAATCAAAGATTTTTAAATAAATGACAAAGATTAAATTTTTACTTTTTCTTATTTTAGGAATCTTTTTATTTCATTGGGTATACAAATTTTTTGCTGGACCAGAATCAATAAAATTAATACTGAATGCAAAATACGAAATTCTTTACCTTATAATAGCTCATATACCAACACTTTATTTTGATAGTTTGGCATGGTTAATCTTAATGGTGAAAAATAAATTATCAACGAAAACTGCGTTTATAATAACATGGATTTCACAAACCTCTGGAAAATTTATTCCTTCTGGTAATATTACTGGTGAATTTATTAGATTTTATCTTGCAAGAAGGAGTGGACAGAAATTTAGCGAAGCTTCATCAACAGTTTTAATGGATTTATTTATTGCAACTTTTTCATTATTTATAATTGGTCTGGTAGCTTTAATTTTCGTTTTTTTTTCTATCAAATCAGATTTAATTCTTAATCAATTTCAATATTTAATTTTGGCATTCTCTTTAATTTCTTTAGGGACTTTATTTTTTGTGTTTATAATAAGAAAAAGAGTAATTTCTAAATTTCTAGTAAGAACGAAAAAATTTCAATTTTTAAATAAAAAAAATATTTATAATCTTCTGCGATTAGATATCTCTCTTAACAAATTAAGTCATAGAAAGTTTCGGTTGCTCAGTGCTGTCGTGTTGAGATTAATTGGTTGGATTTCTGGTGCTTTTGAGATTTATATTTTTTTTTGGATCATAGGTGTTGATGCTAAAGTGACTGATGTTCTAATAATAGAATCTGTTACAGCTATTATTAGATCAGCAGCTTTTTTTATACCTTCAGCTATCGGTGTTCAAGAGCTTGCTTTTGTTATTGTTGGAGAGTTAGTAGGATATTCTAGTATAGTTTCTTTTTCAGTTGCTATTGGAAGAAGATTAAGAGAAATAATGGTAGGAATTCCAGCAATAATAGCTTGGATTTTTATTTTTAGAAAGCAATCAAACCACTTTAATTAATTCTACTTTGTTGTATTGATGTGAGTATTTTTCTAAAATATTACCCAAATTAATTTTAACTTGCTTTGGTTTGATACTAATAAAAAAGGTATTTGGTCCTGTCCTATTTCTAATTACTGGCAGGCAGGTTTTAACATTGCAATCACTTAGATTTTCAAAAATATATTTTAAGTGATCAAAAGTTTTCTTCCTATATGACTGAAATTGACAAAATATTATGATTTTATTATTTTGAAGATAAGTTCTGCAGTCCTCAGCTAAAACGTACTTCATAGAGTTTTTTCCGGTTTTATTTTTTACGAATCCATTGTCAGGATCTAAAAAAATTATTTGTTGATTTCGATGATGATATAATGACCGTTCAAGCCACTTTTTTCTGTAGTTAAAATTAATAGGTTCATTAAAAAAATTTATATATTGTTTTAAGTGCGTTTTGTAGGTAAAAAGTTCTAAATTTCTAATTTTTTTTTTTTGAAATTTTTTGAATTCGTTTATTATAATTTTATCGTATAAGTTTAATTCCTCGTTATATAGAAATTTTCGCTTTTCACCGTCCTTTTTATTTAATTCAGAGGATCCAATTTCAGCTGGATTTACAAGATACCAATTCAATCCTACCTTCATATTAAGTTGAGTACTTAAAAATTTTAAGAAAAGAAATTTAAAATAATCGTGAATATCTCCTAGGTAACGCTCTTGCATAATTGATTAAAAATTAAACATTAAATAGTCTCTGCATAAATACTAGGCAAAATTGAAATCCTAAATAGTAAACAGAAATTAAAAATCCAACTAAAACAATAATTTACATATCTTATTGTTATTTTGGCATAATTTCTGCATCTCCTACTTTATTATCAATAATAATATATTAATAGGGAGAAAATATGATTTCTTATATTTTTAACAGGAATGTTAAGTTTAACCTAGATAAAATATTAAACTTTTCATTTTTTTCATTGTTTTTACTACTATCAGTAAATGTCAATGCACAAGATGCAGCAGAAGCCGCCCCTGCTGTTTCATCAGAAGTAGCGTATATTTTAAATACGTTTCTTTTTTTAGTTTGCGGATTTTTAGTAATGTTTATGGCTGCTGGTTTTTGTATGCTTGAGGCCGGTCAAGTAAGGAGTAAAAACACTGCAGTAATTTGTCTTAAAAACATTGGCTTATTTTCAATTGCTGGCTTGATGTATTTTTTAGTTGGTTATAATTTGATGTACGACGGAGTTGATGGAGGATACATGGGATCTTTTTCATTGTTTGATAGAAGCTCAGACGTCGATTTAGAAACTGGCTACGCTTCAGCCTCTGATTGGTATTTTCAGATGGTTTTTGTCGCAACTACAGCATCTATAGTTTCCGGAGCATTAGCGGAAAGAATTCTTATTTGGCCTTTCTTTCTCTTCATAGCTATATTAACCGGACTCATCTATCCAATTGCTGGTTCTTGGCAATGGGGTGGAGGTTGGTTAAGTGAAATGGGTTTCTCCGATTTCGCTGGATCAACTTTAGTTCATTCTGTAGGAGGATGGGCTGCCTTAGCTGGAGCAATCTTATTAGGTTCAAGAGATGGAAAGTATTCAGCAGCTGGTAAGGTTAATGTTATACCAGGTTGTTCTCTTCCGATGACGACACTTGGTGTATTCATCCTGTGGCTTGGTTGGTTTGGTTTTAACGGAGGGTCTCAATTAGCTCTAGGATCTGGAGCTGATGCAACAGCTATTGCAGACATTTTTGTTAATACAAATCTTGCAGCTGCTGGTGGAGTTTTAGCGTGTATGATTGTAAGCAAAGCAACAAATAGTCACACAAATATCGCAGCAACCTTAAATGGCGCAATTGCTGGTCTAGTAGCAATCACTGCTGAACCGCTTACTCCTTCTATGGGTCAAGCCGTGATAATTGGTGCAATTGGCGGTATAATTTGCATGTATGGTATGAAGTTGCTTGATATGTTAAAAATCGACGATGTTGTTGGAGCAATTCCTGCCCACCTTTTCGCTGGAATTTGGGGCACACTTGTTGTTGCCTGGACAAATCCAGATGCTTCTTTAGGTGTACAATTTATTGGTGTAGTGTCTTATGGATTATTCACTCTGATTATGAGTTTTATTGTTTGGTACGTGATAAAAGTTGTGATTGGAATAAGAGCATCAAAAGAGGATGAAGAATATGGCCTTGATATGAGTGAATTAGGCACGGTTTCTTATCCAGATTTTAATAAATCCTAATAACTGACTCCCCATAGATAGATAGTGAGTTCTAAATTTTAGAACTCACTCATCTATTTTTACAATCAAGTGGATTCAAACTTACTTTTTTCAAATTCAACTCTAAAGAATAATCAGGATAATCATACCTAAAAAAACTCGCTATTCCTTGATTATTTAGGTGAAGCGTTTGCTCAAAAATTGGAGTTTGCACTTTATCTTGATAATATGCCATCCTTATTTCTTTAAACTTATTTATTATGCCTTTATCTAATTTTTTTTTATCCACAGACACAACCTCATCAGTGAAAAATACTGAGATATTGAAATATTTATCTGGGATTGTTCCTTCATAGACGTTACGTACTATTAACTTTTTTCCTGATTCAAGGTTATCCAAAACATCTTCGAGAAATTTATGAGGAAAAATAACATCTTTAGAAAAATTATATTCTTTATCAGTTTGCTCAAACTTAATTTTCAAATTTTCCTTTTTTTCAGCTTTACCGTAGTGTCTCTCAACAACTTCCGCGTCTTCCTTTACTTCTAAAACAAATTCCATTTTATTGCCATCGCTCATTTCGTTTAATGAGTAATTTATTTCGCTAACAGTTCCAACACCGTGAGAATTTACAAATCTTGTCATCATCCTTTGAGTAGTCACCCAAGATTGTTCACAGTTATTGATCCAATCAATTAACAAGTAACCCGAAGCTTTATCGACATATGTTTTTCCAGGAACTCTGGGAGAATCAATTTCAGCTAGTGAGATATCATATTCACTTTGAAATGATAGAAGTTTAGCAGTTGTAATATTAGGATTACATAAAAAGAAAATGGATAATGTAATAAGAAGATTTTTGAAATTTTTCATGTTATATTAGTTGTTAAATTTAATCTTTTAATTAAAGTGAATTAGCATAATATTTTTTTTTAAATGATTAAAGCTTTAATTTTTCTCTTAGTTATTTTATTTGTTTTCTTCCTCTTTTTTTTTTCTTCAAAATTTAAAAGAAAAACACTGGTTTTATCTCTATCAATTTTAATAATTGTAATGTTTGTTCTAACACTAGCTTTATTTTTATTAGAGAATAATTCCGAGGAAAAGCAGTATAATCCTCCTAAATTTGACGGAGAAAAGGTTATTCCTGGGTTTTTTGATGAAAAAAATTAACAATTTCGATTTGGTTTGCAAAAACCTTGGTATTCCAATCATTTTTATAAGGACGATTGAAAAGTCATTAAAAAAATTTAACGGTAAAATATTCATCGTAGGCGGAAATGTAAGAGATTTAATTTTGAATAAGTCAATAATTAATCATCCTGACCTTGTTGTAAATTTAGATTTAGAAAAATTATTATATTGTCTCGAAAAGGCCAAAATTAGGTTCCTAAAAATTGGTGAAAAGTTTGGTTCTATTGTCGTTTTACACAAGGAATTTAAATTTGATGTTACTGTTATGAGAAAAGACATTGAAACAGACGGAAGGTGGGCAAAAATTAAATTTACAGATAGTCTTGAAGAGGATTCGAAAAGAAGAGATTTCACTTTTAATTCGATATATTGTGATACTGATGGTCATCTTGCTGATCCAAATAAAGGCATCAATGACTTGCTAAAAAAAAATGTTAGATTTATCGGTGATCCAAATAGAAGAATTAAAGAGGATTATTTGAGAATACTTAGATTTTTTAGATTTTCATTAGAAATTACAAATTCAGTAGATAAAGAAATGAGTTTTTTATGTGAAAAACATTTTAGAAACCTTAAATCTTTGTCTTTTGAAAGAAGGATGAAAGAAATAGAAAGAATTTTATTAAATAACAATTTAAAAAAAAAAGCGATTATTCAGTCATTACAAAAATTGCTTGAATTTACGTTTGAGTCTAAGCTTAACTTTACTAAGTTCACTGACCTCTGCATTTTTGAATCATTAATTAAAAAAAAAAGTTTTGAAAGAAGATTAAAATTTCTACTGAGAAATAATAAAGACATTCCCAACTTCTTTTTAAAAAATTCGACGTCACATTTAAAAAAAAGATTGAAGAGTAAAATTAATTTTAAAGATTACTCGAATAGGGAATTGAATATGAGCTTATTAAAATTCAATAAAATATATATTATTGACCAACTAATTATCGACCGTGTCGAAAATAAAATTTCACAAAATAATTTTGATAAATTTTTAAGTAAAATAATTAACTATAAAACAAAGAAAATTCCATTAACGGGAGAAGATCTTTTAAAAATGGGTTTTAAGCCTGGTAAAACAATTGGAGAGATCATTGCAAGGTTGGAGACTTTTTGGGTAGAAAAAAATTTTAAATGTTCGAAAAATGAATGCAGAAAATTTGTTCAAAAATTTTTACCATGAAACCATAGGTGGAAGGGACATAAAGATGGCGTCTGTATTTCCCCCTGTCTCTAAACCAAACTTTGTACCTCTATCATACAATAAATTGAACTCAACATACCTTGATCTTCTATGATATTGTAATAATTTATCTTTATTATTCCATGGTAATTTGATTGTTTTTTGAACAATTGTTTTATATGTATCAATAAATGTTTTGCCAACATTGCTAACAAAATTCATATCCGAATTCCAATCCTCTGAATTCAAATAATCAAAGAATATTCCTCCCAATCCTCTTGATTCATTTCTATGTGGCAAAAAAAAATAATCATCACACCATTTTTTGTATTTTTTGTAGGAACCTTTTTTGTATTCATTACATGTTTTTTCAAGCTCACCATGAAAATAATTAGCAATTTTTTTCGATTCTCCAGATTTTTTGTCGCTTGGCGTAATATCAATCCCACCTCCAAACCATGATTTTTGGGTGACAATATATCTTGTATTCATGTGTATAGCTGGAATTTTTGGTGAAAATGGATGAATAACTAAAGAAATACCAGATGCCCAAAATCGTGAATTACGTTCAGTTCCGGGAATTTTTCCTTTCAGTTTTTTTGATAATTGACCAAAAACTGTTGAAACATTAACTCCCGCTTTCTCAAAAACATCTCCTCTCAATAGTCGCATTTCTCCACCTCCAAGCTTATTTGATCCTTTTTTATCTCTAGTCCATTTTTTTTTTGAGAAAAGATTTTTTGATTTCTTATTTTTATTTTCTATTGACTCGAGCTCTTCGCAAATATGGTTTTGAAGATGTTCAAACCATTCTGAAGCAATCTTTTTATTTTTATCAATATTTTTCATTGTTTTACGCTAAAAATTTTTTATATTATAATAAAATTAGTATGATTATGAACATATGTCAGAAAAAGATTTAAAAGACAAGGATTTATCAGACTCAGTGGATGAAGAAAAAAGGGATTTCCTTTTTATAACTACTGCTGGCCTGGCAGTAGCAGGAGGTGCTGTGACTGCCCTTTCCTTAATTGATACGATGAATCCAGCTAAAGATGTTTTAGCCTTATCAACCACTGAAGTTGACCTTGCTCCTATTGAAGAAGGACAAAGTTTGACAGTTATGTGGAGAGGAAAGCCAATATTTATTAGACACAGAACTTCTGAAGAAATTAGAACAGCTAATAATACATCAATTAACGAGTTAAAACATATGGCTAGCGATGAGTCACGGGTAAAGAACCCAAAATGGTTAGTAGTTGTTGGCGTTTGTACACATTTGGGATGTGTGCCCTTAGGACAGAAGGTTGGTGATAACAAAGGTGAATTTGGTGGATGGTTTTGTCCTTGTCATGGTTCTCATTATGATACGTCAGGAAGGATTAGAAAGGGTCCTGCTCCACTAAATCTTGAAGTACCTCCTTACGATTTTGTTTCGGACGAGATTATTAAAATAGGATAAGATTATGAAAGAAAAAGAAACTGAAAATAAGAAAGGTATCTCTAATTGGATAGATGAAAGATTACCAGTATTCACATTCATTAACCACAATTTAAGAGATTACCCAACACCGAAAAATTTGAATTATTTTTGGAATTTTGGTTCCTTAGCTGGAGTCACACTCGTTATAATGATTGTTACTGGAATTCTCTTAGCAATGCAATATACCGCAAATACAGAAATGGCTTTCGATAGCGTTGAGAGAATTATGAGAGATGTTAACAATGGTTGGCTACTCAGATATATTCATATGAATGGTGCATCAATGTTCTTCATCATAGTTTACATTCATATGTTTAGAGGCCTTTATTATGGCTCATACAAATATCCAAGGGAAATATTGTGGATGCTTGGAGTGGTTATTCTTTTATTAATGATGGCAACGGCTTTCATGGGATATGTTTTGCCTTGGGGTCAGATGAGTTTTTGGGGTGCAACAGTAATTACTAATTTATTTTCGGCTTTTCCCGTCATAGGAGATTACATTGTAACATTTCTTTGGGGAGGCTTTTCAGTAGACAATCCGACTCTCACGAGATTTTTTGTATTACATTATCTATTACCGTTCGCAATTGTTGGAGTCGTGGCTTTACATTTGGTAGCGCTTCATCAGTTTGGTTCTAATAATCCAACGGGAATTGATGTTAAATCTGAGGGAGATACAATACCATTTCATCCATATTATACAGTTAAAGATTATCTGGGTCTTGGCGTCTATCTTATTGTATTTGCTTTTTTAGTGTTTTTTGCTCCAAACTTTTTAGGTCATCCCGACAATTATATTCCAGCTAATCCACTGCAAACTCCTGCTCATATAGTTCCGGAGTGGTACTTTTTACCTTTTTATGCCATATTACGTGCTGTACCAGATAAGTTATTAGGTGTTTTGCTAATGTTTGCCGCTGTAATGGTTTTGTTTTTTCTTCCGTGGCTTGACAAACATAAGATAAGGAGTGCTAATTTTAGACCATTTTACAAGCAATTCTACTGGTTATTTTTTATAAATTGTATTGTGCTTGGTTGGGTTGGAGCTATGCCTGCTGAAGGTGTTTACGTTTTAATTTCAAGAGTTGCAACACTTTACTATTTTGGATTTTTCTTAATTATAATGCCATTTCTATCAAAATTTGAGAAAACTACAGATCTTCCTTCTAGTATTTCAGCTGCAGTAATTTCAGAAAAATTTGACAATAATGAACCTTCCTCTGCAGAAAGTTATGTTAAGTAAACTTCTCTACCTCTTTATATGTTTTTTATTTTTATTCACTGTTCCAAACGGCATTTTGGTCAAAGCTGCAACTTCAAATGTAGATCTTATTCAACAAAATTGGCCATTTAACGGAATTTTCGGAAGATTCGATAAAGCTTCTCTACAAAGAGGTTTCAAAGTTTATTCAGAAGTTTGCTCTGCTTGTCATGGGTTAAGACACATTTCATATAGAGACTTAGAAGGAATAGGTTATTCAAACGACGAAATCAAAGTAATTGCTGGAGAATACGAGATTACTGATGGTCCTAATGACGAAGGAGAAATGTTCACAAGAGACGCAAAAATGAGCGACAAGTTCGTCGGACCATACGAAAATGATAAAATTGCACGTTTGGCAAACAACGGAGCATATCCTCCAGATTTATCATTAATTGTTAAAGCCAGAGCGGGGGGTGCAGATTACATTTATAGTCTACTAAATGGATACAAAGATTTTCCTGAAGATTTTGAGGCAGGTGAAGGAATGTATTACAACGAATACTATCCAGGGAATCAAATAGCAATGCCACCCCAAATAGAAGACGATATAGTTGAGTTTGATGACGGTACAACAGCTACACACAATCAAATAGCGAGGGATATAACTTCTTTTTTGGCTTGGACTGCTGAACCAGAATTAGAAAGTAGAAAAAGTTTAGGAGTAAAAACTCTTTTCTTTTTAATTTTAATCACAATAATGTTGCTAGGCGTTAAGAGAAAAGTTTGGAAAAACTTGGACTAATTAATGACAAAAATTGATATTGCTTTTATCGGTGGAAGTGGGTTATACAAGATTCCTGAAATAAGCAATGTTAAGTGGATGAAAATTAAAACAAATTTCGGTCAACCATCCTCTGAGATATGCACAGGAAGAATTGCGAAAACAAAAGTTGCATTCCTTCCGCGTCACGGAAAACACCACAATATATCCCCAACAAAAATTAATTACAGAGCAAATATCGAAGCATTAAAAAAATTAGGTACAGAAAATATTATTTCATTATCAGCAGTCGGAAGCTTAAGAAGTGATTATATTCCTGGAGACTTTGTTCTTATAGATCAATTCATTGATAAAACTTACCTTAGAAACAAAACTTTCTTTGAGGATGACTTAGTTGTTCATTTGCCAATGGCTCAACCAATATGTAAGAATATAAAAAGTAAACTAGCTGACTCGCTTAAGAAATTAAGAATTAAATTCCATAACCAAGGAACATACATATGTATAGAGGGACCACAATTTTCAACATTAGCAGAATCTGAACTTTTCAGATCTTGGGGATGTGATGTGATTGGAATGACCAATATGCCTGAGGCAAAACTTTCTTTAGAGGCAGGAATTTGTTACGCTAGCGTTGGAATGGTTACAGATTTTGATTGTTGGCATCCGGATCACGAAAATGTTAGTGTTGATCAAATAGTAAAAACATTAAAAGATAATTCAGAAAAAGCTAAAAAGCTGATTTCCTCAGTAGCTAAAGATGAAAAACTAATTTGTAGTAAAAAAATAAAAAATTTGTCAAAAAACTCTATTATAACAAATATTGAAAAGGTTAAAAAATCTACAAAAAGCAAATTAAAAAATATTTTGAAATAAATGAAAATTAAAAATAAAAATTATTCAACTCTCTGGGTTGAGAATAGCAAAATCAAAATAATTGATCAGACAAAATTACCTTTTAAATTAATAATCAAAGAACTAAAAACCTTAAATGATTTTTGTAGAGCTATAGCACAAATGGAGGTAAGAGGGGCACCTCTTATTGGAGTAACAGCTGCATTTGGGCTGGCTTTAGCCTTAAGAAAAGACGCATCTTCTAAAAATATAGACAAATCAATTAATGCTTTACTAGAAACAAGGCCAACTGCAGTAAATTTAAGGTGGGCACTTAGTTATATTTTTAAAAGGATCAAAAATAAAAGAATCCAAGACAGAGCTAAATTATCTTTAGAGCTGGCAAAACAAATAAGGCAAGAAGACATAATTAATTGTTTTAAAATAGGTTTAAATGGTTACAAAATAATTGAAAAAATCTACAAAAAGAAAAAAAAACCAATTAACATTCTTACTCATTGCAATGCCGGATGGCTAGCAACAATAGACTGGGGTACTGCACTATCTCCTATTTTTTTAGCAAATAGGAATGGATTGCCAGTTCATATTTGGGTTGATGAAACAAGACCAAGGAATCAAGGTGCACTACTTACGGCTTGGGAATTAAAAAATGAAAAAATTCCTTATACTATTATTGTTGATAATGCCGGTGGATATTTGATGCAAAAAAAAGAAGTTGATTTATGTATTGTTGGAAGCGATAGAACCACTTCAAAAGGAGATGTTTGTAATAAAATAGGTACATACTTAAAAGCACTTTCTGCCTTTGATAACAATATACCGTTCTATGCGGCAGTTCCTAAATCAACTATAGATTTTAAGATTAATGATTCTAGAAAAATACCTATTGAAATAAGAAGCTCGAAAGAACTTTCTCACTTAACTTTTAAAAACAAAAAAAAAATTTCAACTGGAGAAATATATTTTAGAAATTCAAATAAGTTTAATCCTGCTTTTGACGTCACACCTGCCAGATACATTACAAAATTAATTACTGAAAATGGCTTAATAGAGCCAAAAAAGTCTGAAATTATGAAGAATTTACAAAAATGAAAAATCTTAAAAATGACATAGTTCATACTTCAAAAAGAACTTTGGATCTAGGATTAAACTGTGGATCAGAAGGAAATGTGAGTGTAAGAACAAAAGATACCATTTTTATCACTCCTTCTGGAATTGAAACAACTTCCCTAAATGAATCTTTAATTTCTGAAGTTGATATCAATGGAAATGTTAAAAATCATAAAAAACCTTCAAGTGAAATTTTGATGCATCTGAATATTTATAGAAATCGACCAGAAATTTCTTCGATTGTTCACTGTCATTCAATTTGGGCGTCAATCTTATCATGTAGTAGAAAAAAAATACCGGCATTTCATTATATGGTAGCCGAGTTTGGAGGAAATGATATAAAATGTGCCAAATATGCAACTTTTGGAACAAAAAAATTAGCAAACAACGTTCTTAAAGTTATTAAAGATAGAAATGGTTGTCTTATATCAAATCACGGTCAATTAACTATAGCTAACAATTTAAATAACGCTTTAAATCTTGCCGTTTCACTTGAAAAAATTTCGAAACAATATTTTTTTTGTCATTTACTCAAAGGAACCAAAACCCTGTCAAGTAAGGAAATGATCAAGGTTCTAGAACTCTTTAAGGGTTATAAGTTCAAACATTGAATCTGAACGTAATAATATCTCCGTCTAAAACTACATATTCCTTTCCTTCGAGTCTGAGTTTACCGTTATCTTTACAATTTAATTCACCTTTAAAACTCAAAAAATCTTGATAACTAATTACCTCCGCTCTGATGAAACCTTTTTTAAAGTCTGTGTGAATTTTAGCACCAGCATCAGGAGCGAGAGTTCCGTTTCTGATTGTCCAAGCTCTAGTTTCTTTTGGACCTGAGGTAAAAAAAGTTATGAGGTCTAATAATGCGTATCCTTCTCTGATTAAAATTGATAGAGAATTATCTTTAAGACCAATAGATTCTAGGAATTCTTTTTTTTCTTTTTTATTTTCAATAATCGCAATTTCTGATTCAATTTGAGCTGAAATTTTTAAATTTTTTGTTTTTTTTTTTTCAGCGTAGATATCGACCAAATTTGATAGTTTATTTCCTGTGCATACAGATGATTCATCAACATTACTTACATATATGAAAGGTTTTAGAGTAAGTAAGTTATAATCAGACAAAATTTGAAATTGACTATCATCAAAATCTGATTGGTTCAAGAATAAGCCTTTATCAAGTATTTCAACGGCTTTGTGTAAAGTTCCGATTAAGTCCTGGTTAATCTTTTTTCCTTTATTTTTTTTCTTAATATTTTCTATTATATTTTCAATTTTAGAGTGATCAGAAAGTATCAACTCTGTTTCTATAATTTCAATGTCATTAAGTGGAGAAAGATTTTTATCAACATGAGTTACATCAGAGTCTTCAAAACATCTTACAACGTGAACTATTGCGTCAACTTCTGCAAGATTTGATAAAAACTTGTTACCAAGTCCCTCTCCTTTACTTGCTCCCTTCACTAGTCCGGCAATATCAACAAACTCTAATTGATTAGATATTAC
>CACODD010000011.1 GCA_902625895.1 uncultured Alphaproteobacteria bacterium | reverse complement strand
TTCTATTGATAGCGATCCGTTTACCAACACTTTCACAAGTGAAGATTTCAAAGATCCAGAGACTTCAGCCGAAGGCATTAAAGTCGAAAGTTATACAGGTAATACAGATAATAGAGATGATAATGAAGTAAACGAATCAGGAAAAGAATCTTCTGGTTATGCATTTTTAAATCTGAGGAAACCAGAATTGAAAGAAAAACAAATAGAAAAAGATAATCTAGTAGGCCTGCTACTTCCATTAACTGGTGAAAAAAGTGCAGCAGGTAATTTAGTTATTAATTCTTTAAGATACAGTATGCTACTTCGACCTAATCAACTAAACTTTAAAATTTTCGATACTAAAGGTACACCAAGAGGAGCAGTCAGTGCTGCAGAACAAGGGATAACGAATAATGTGAAAACTTTTATAGGCCCCATTTTTTCTGATGAAACAAGAGAGGTAAAAGAACATTTCAAAAATAAAAAAAAGTTAACTTTTTTTAGCCTCTCTCCTGATTTGAATAATGTCTCTGAAAATATTATTGTTTCCGGACAAAATCCTAATGATCAAATATCTTGTATAACAAAACATATTGCTAAAAATGACAGTAAAGATGTATTACTGATTCACCATGCCGATAAATATGGGTATGTGATCAGAAACAGTTTCGTAAACTACGTAAATGATTTTGGTATGATGGGGGTTAATGTCGATTTCTTTGAGGTAGACGGAAATACTGATTTAAATGATAACATAAAAAAAATAAGTCGATTTAATGAGAGGAAACTGCAATTAGAAAATGAAATAATGAAAGTTAAAAAAAATAGAGACTTGGATGAAGAATTTAAAAATAATGAAATTAAATCTTTAGAAAGGATGTTAACACTTGGATCCCCTTTTGATTCAATAATTATTGCATCAGAGGGAGATAGGCTACTTGAGATTTTGTCTCATTTAGCTTTTTATGACATTAACTCTGAAAATTCTAACATTTATGGTACAAGTTTATGGGAGGATACCAATAAAAAAGACCCTCTATTTAAAGGGACATATTATGCTTCAAGTCTAAAATATAAGGATGACGAATTTATTAAAAATTTCAAAAACGTTTTTTCTAAAGACCCAATGTCATTTAATTACCACATGCATGATCTTTTAGATTTAGTCGAAAGCTATAAGATAATGAGTGAAAAAGACAAAACAAACTCGGTCTTTAACGGGGAATTTACGAAAAGTAAAATTAAATCAGGTTTTTTACAACGAGAAATCTACCTTAAAAGAATTAAAAAGAATAAAAAAACCGAAGAGGTCTTTAACTGTCGCTTAAATGTAATTTAATTAGTTTTTTAAGAGCAATACTTCTATGGTCAATAAATATTTTGTCGGAATGCGCCATTTCAGCAAAAGTCTCTTTGTAACCGTCAGGAACAAAAAATGGGTCATAACCGAAGCCATTTTCCCCCTTAGGTGGCCATACTATTTTTCCTTTAACTTCACCAAGATATGAATAAATCAAATTTTTAGAAAATTTTATAGAGAGGCAACAAGTAAATTTTGCTGAAAATTCTTTTTTTTTTTTGGCTTTAACATCTGAATATATCTTCTGCATTGCTTCGAACCATCCGCCACAATTTTTTTGAAATCTTGATGAGTATATTCCTGGCCTCCCCCCCAGACTAGTCACACTCAACCCAGAATCATCAGACATCGCAATATACTTTTCAGGAATACTTTTAACTTTAATTAATGAATTTTCTTGGAAAGACTTTCCTGTCTCTTTAACATCTTTAATTCCGATGTCATTTGAGGTTATTATCTTTAAGTTGTAATCTGCAAGAAGTGTTCTAAATTCATTAATTTTTCCATCATTGTGGCTTGCTATTACAATCGTATCGCCTCTACAAAATTTATTACTTAATTGCATCTTTTTGAATTTTAAAAATATTTTTCATAGATTTTTCGGTCTTGGCAATCATCTCTGTAACAGAATTCAAGTTAAATGTATTTTCTTCCCCTGAAATTTGAATCTCTGAAAACCCGGATTTTTGGGATAAAACAAAATTTGCATCGACTTGAGCCTCTGAATCTTCATCATAATCAAGGTCAATTAAAATTTTTTCGTTTACTATTCCACATGAAATAGCTGCAACAAAATCATTTATTGGATTTTTCTTTATAAAACCCTTTTGCACAAACTTTTTTATAGCTAAACATAAAGCCACATAACCGCCAGTAATGCTTGCAGTTCTTGTTCCACCATCCGCTTGAATAACGTCGCAATCAATAATAATTTGGTATCCCGTTAGTTTTTCCAAGTCTACAACTGATCTTAAGGACCTTCCTATTAATCTTTGTATTTCTACAGTTCTTCCAGACTGTTTGCCAACTTTTGATTCTCTCTTGTTTCTTGAATTAGTTGATCCTGGAAGCATTCCGTACTCTGCTGTAATCCAACCAGTTTTTTTCTCTCTCAACCATTTTGGGATATCTTCATCGATGCTCGCTGTGCATATCACCTTTGTCATACCATAACTAATAATACATGAACCGTCTGCATTTTTATTTATGTCAACCTCTACAGAGATCTTTCTCGGTTCATCATTTTTCCTATTGAATTTTCTCACATCAAAATATAACTTAGTTGAAGTTATGTATTTTTAATAAGTATGACAAAAAAAAACAATCCCAAATTATTAAAAAAAAAAACAATTGATATTAAAAAGTCATATATTCTTGATTTAGATCAAAGATCAAAGCAGATATTTAAGTTGATTGTGAATGATTTTCTAAAGGACGGTAAACCTGTTGGCTCAAGAAAATTATCAATAAAAATGGGAGAAAAGCTTTCAGCGGCATCAGTTAGGAATGTAATGTTTGATTTACAAGAGGCTGGACTTTTGAGATCCAACCATACATCCTCAGGAAGGGTTCCAACAGATTTAGGTTTGAGATTCTTTGTTGATGGTTTGTTACAGGTTGGGAGAATAACCAATAATCAATGTACAGAAATACAAAAGGTAATTAATAATCAAACTCAGAACGTAGAGGAAATGTTTAGTGAAACGAGTTCTTTATTGTCAGGCTTGTTAGATTGTGCGGGAATAGTTTTGGCGCCAAAGTTAGAGGGTTATATAAAACACATTGAGTTTGTTCCAGTAAGCAATGAAAAAGCTCTTGTTATTTTAGTAACAGACTCTGGAATAATTGAAAATAGAATCATTGAAGTGCCTAAAGGATTGCCTCCTTCATTGTTAATAGAGACTACAAATTATTTAAATTCTATAATAAAGGGAAAAACGCTGGAGGAAAGTAGAGAAATTATAAGCTCACAAATTAAAAATGACAGAAGAAATATAGATAAGGTGACAAAAAATCTTATTGATCAAGGATTCGCATGCTGGGACGATGCAAGTAAAAAAAATAAATTAATTGTTACAGGTACATCGAAATTATTAGATGATGTAAAAGTAATGGAGCAGCTTGAAGATGTTAGATTATTAATTGAAAAGTTGGAGAATAAAAAAAATCTTGTTGGTGTCATAGATGAAACACTTCAAGCAGAAGGACTACAAATCTTTATTGGCTCCGAAAATAATTTGTTTGGTCTAACTGGTTGTTCAACAATTATTAGCCCCTTTAAAAATAAAAAAAAAGAAATAATTGGCGCGATAGGAGTAATAGGTCCCATGAGAATAAATTATGCTAAAATTATTCCTGTAGTTGATTATACTGCAAAATTAATCGGTGAAAAATTTGAGATTAAATAATACAATTTAAAGGAGACAAGATGAAAAAATCCACTATAGAAAATGAAAAAAAAATGGACAAAACATTTGACAAGAAAGATTCAAAAAAAGAAGTAAAAACATCTAAAAATCAACACAGCTCTGAAACTAACAATCAAAAAATTATTGCGGATTTAAAAATTAAACTAAAAGAAGCTGAAGACAAGCTCCTAAGAGAGTTGGCGGAAAATGAAAATTTGCGAAAAAGGCACGAAAAGGAGTCTCAAGAAAATTTAAAGTATGCAATAAGAAATTTTTCTACTGAATTATTAAGTGTTACTGACAACTTTCAAAGAGCTCTTAGTTCGATACCAAGAGAAAATTTAGGGGAAAACGTAATGTTAAAAAATCTTGTTATAGGTCTTGAAGCAGTCGAAAAAGAAATCTATGAGATTTTTGAAAGAAATGGTGTTGTTCGTTTTGACTCTCTAGAGAAGAAGTTTAACCCTGAAATACATCAAGCAGTTTCCAAAATTAATAGTGATAAAGCGGAAGGAACAATAATTGAAGAGCTGGCAAAAGGTTTTATGATAGGGGAGCGACTTCTAAGACCAGCAATGGTTGTTATTTCTTCAGGAAAAAACCCAGAAGAGAAATAAATTCTTAAACACAAAACTTTCGAAGTGAAATGTTTAATATGATTCCTCGAGAATCAATTAAAACCACAAGCATTTATAATATTATTACTCACTTTTCGGATTTTTTTCAACGTATTGACACCCCTTTTCGTTTGATAATCACCCTACTCCAGCATTCGAAATTTTAGTTTTAGATGGTTTGTTAAATCTGTGTAGTGTGGGTGTAAAGAATTTAATAAAAAAACATTTTTTTCTTGATTTGAAGTAGTTATTTATAATATAAAAAGACAGCTTTATTAACAATTAATATTTAATGCCTTTTAGGGTTAAATGTTAATTCTGTCCATAAGAACTAGGAAGAAAAGGAGCACAATATGACAGTTATAGGCATAGACCTCGGTACAACAAACTCATGCGTCGCCATCATGGATGGCAAAGAACCAAAAGTTATAGAAAATGTGGAAGGTTCACGAACAACCCCTTCAATGGTTGCTTTTGCAGAAAATAATGAGCAGCTAGTTGGTCAATCTGCGAAAAGACAAGCTGTAACTAACCCTGAAAAAACACTATTTGCTATTAAAAGATTAGTCGGTAGGAGAATGGATGATCCCTCAGTTAAAAAAGACTCTGATGTTTTGCCTTACAAAATTGTTGCAGGTGAAAATGATGATGCTTGGGTTTTAATTGACGACAAGAAATATTCGCCTAGCCAGATAAGTGCTATGATTTTGCAAAAAATGAAAGAAACCGCTGAAAAGTTCCTCGGAAAACCAGTTAAGGAAGCAGTAATAACTGTACCCGCATATTTCAATGATGCACAAAGACAAGCTACTAAAGATGCTGGAAAAATTGCAGGATTGGATGTTAAAAGAATTATAAATGAACCGACAGCTGCAGCTCTTGCATACGGTTTGGATAAAAAGAAAACTGGAACCGTGGCCGTTTATGATCTCGGAGGAGGAACATTTGATGTCTCAATATTAGAAATTGGCGACGGTGTTTTTGAAGTCAAAGCAACTAACGGAGACACTAAACTAGGTGGTGAAGATTTCGACAATGTCTTAATAGACTATTTTGCCTCAGAATTTAAAAAAGAACAATCTATTGATTTGAAAACCGATAAACTTGCTCTTCAAAGATTAAAAGAAGCAGCTGAAAAAGCAAAGATTGAATTATCTACCACCCCTCAAACGGAAGTAAACCTGCCTTTTATTACGGCAGATGCATCGGGCCCAAAGCACTTAAACATAAAACTTTCAAGATCTAAATTTGAAACTTTAGTCTCTGATCTAATTGATAGATCAATTGAGCCATGCAAAAAAGCTCTTAAAGATGCAAGTTTAAGCGCCGGAGAAATTAACGATGTTATTTTAGTTGGAGGAATGACTAGAATGCCAAAAGTTATTGAAGCAGTAAAAAATTTTTTCGGAAAAGAACCTAACAGAAGTGTTAACCCCGACGAAGTTGTGGCATTAGGAGCTGCTGTTCAGGGAGGCGTTTTGTCAGGTGATGTGAAAGATGTTTTATTGCTTGACGTAACTCCATTATCTTTGGGTATTGAAACTCTTGGGGGTGTGTTTACAAAATTAATTGAAAAAAACACCACTATTCCAACAAATAAAAGTCAAATCTTCTCAACCGCTGATGACAATCAATCTGCTGTTACAATAAGAGTTTTTCAAGGAGAAAGACAAATAGCAGCTGATAACAAATTACTCGGTCAGTTCGATCTCGTTGGAATTCCTCCTGCACCTAAAGGGTCACCTCAAATTGAAGTCACATTCGATATTGATGCCAATGGAATTGTTAAGGTGTCAGCAAAAGACAAAGCAACAGGCAAAGAACATCAAATTCAGATTAAAGCTTCTGGTGGTTTATCTGATGAAGAAATCGATAAGATGGTAAAAGATGCTGAAGCCAATGCAGACGCTGACAAAAAAAAGCTAGAAACTATTGAAGCTAGAAATAACGCGGATTCAATTATACATAGTACTGAGAAGAGTTTAAAAGAACATGGTTCAAAAATCCCAAAAGAAGACAAAGAAAAAATCGAAAAATCATTGGAAACTCTTAAAGAAACCTTAAAAGATGAAAAAGTCGACACTAAAGTTTTGAAAGAAAAAACCGACTCACTAATTCAAGATTCAATGAAATTAGGTGAAATAATGTATAAGGAGGCTCAGGAAAAAGCTGCGAAAGAATCTAAAGAAACAGGAGAAAAAAATCAATCAGGTAAAGGAAAAGATAAAAAGAAGCAAAGTAAAAAAGATCCCGAAGTAATGGATGCTGACTTTGAGGATGTCACCGAAAAGAAATCAAAAAAGGATGACGGTGATAAAAAGGAAAAATCAGCATAACTCTTTAATAATATGCCAAAAAATGATTATTATGATGTCCTTGGTGTTTCTAGGGATTCCGATTCTGCAACTATCAAGAGTTCATACCGCAAGTTAGCTATGAAATATCACCCTGACAAAAATCAAGGTGATCAAGAGGCTGAAACTAAGTTCAAAGAAATCTCAGAGGCTTATGAGGTCCTATCTAACCCAGAAAAAAAAGAAGCCTATGATACTTACGGACACGATGCCTTTTCACAAACTGGTGGCGGATTCTCCGAGGGCTTTGGTGGTGGCTTTGGAAATTTTTCTGACATATTTGAAGACTTCTTTGGAGATTTAGGGGGAAGGTCTTCAAAAAGAAGGGAACAAAGAGGACAGGATTTAAAATACGAAATAGATGTTGATTTGAGAGAAGCTTACACTGGAACAAAAAAAGAAATTTCTTTTGATACTCTTATAAGATGCAGCGACTGCAATGGTTCAGGCTCTGAAAAAGGAAACGGACTGAGAGACTGTGATGTTTGTGGAGGGTCTGGAAGAACAAGGGCTTCTCAGGGTTTTTTTACAGTTGAACGAACATGCTCCTCTTGTGGTGGCGCAGGGCAGGTAATCACGGACCCCTGTAATACGTGCAGTGGAGAGGGAAGAAGAAGAAAAAATAGAAAACTTGAAGTGAATATTCCTGCTGGAGTTGAGGATGGAAGCAGAATTAGACTTTCTGGGGAGGGTGCTGTAGGTCAGAATGGCTCATCACCAGGAGATCTCTATTTGTTTGTAAGTATGCCTGAACATTCAATTTTTGGAAGAAATGGTACTGAGATATTTTGCAACGTTCCAATCTCTATTGTTGACGCATCGCTTGGAGGTTCAGTTGAAGTTCCAACAGTTTCAGGTGGAAAAGTTAAAGTAAAAGTTCCAGCTGGTTCTCAGCATGGTGATCAATTCAGGTTGAATGGAAAAGGGATGCCAACAATTAGGTCAACATCATTTGGTGATATGATAATTTCATTGATAGTTGAAATTCCAAAAAATTTATCAGAAAATCAGAAAAGATTACTTAACGAATTTAATGAAGAGCTCAATCAAAATAATAGTCCAGAAAAGTCAGGTTTTTTCTCTAAAGTAAAAGACTTTTGGGACGGTTTAACCTAAAGTTGTAAAATGAAAAAAATTAAAATTGGAATTTTTGGTCCCGGAGGAAGAATGGGGAGCGATCTTTTAGAACAAATTGAAAAATTGAACTCATTAGAGCTCGCTGTTTTATGTGAAAAAGAAAAACATAAAGATGTTGGAAAAACAGTCTCAGGTATCGTGATTGGAGATGATATAAATAATTTAATTAAATGTAGTGATGTTATTATTGATTTTACCGTTCCTTCAGCCACCTTAAATTTATTAAAGGTAATGCACGATTTAAAAACAAAAACAGCTTTAGTAACTGGAACTACTGGATACACAAGGACAGAGGAGAAGAAATTTCAGTCATTAGTTAATGGCAGAAAAGTTTTACGATCATTTAATATGAGCATTGGAATAAATTTAATGAAAAATTTAATCAAAGATGCTTCTAAAAATATTTCTTCTCAGTCTGATATTGAGATAGTTGAAATTCACCATAACAAAAAAAAAGATGTACCGTCTGGAACGGCTATTTCTTTGGCTAAATCAGTTCAAGAGGGTTTTAAAGGGATCGCTAAATTTTCATATAGAGAAGAAAATAAGAATAAAGCGAGAGGAAAGAATGAGATTGGTTTTGCTTCGATCCGAGGTGGAGATGTAATAGGAGAACACACAGTTTATTTTTTTTTAAATGGAGAAAGAATTGAATTAAAACACATAGCATCAAGTAGAAAAATTTTTTCAGTTGGAGCTTTAAAGGCTGCAAGTTGGTTGCACCAAAAAAAGGTAGGCTTGTATACAATTTCAGATATGCTAAAAGAGTAATCATGTTTTTTCATAAAAAATTTAATATTTTTTTAATTTTATTTTTTCTAATAGTTTCATGCGAAAATAAAGTTTCTGAAACTGACCTAAAAGAATACAAAGAAATTATGGATATTAGGCTTGGTCATTTAGGAAATGCAATTATCCTTCAAGGTAGATTGTTGGATGCTTTTAACCTAAGAAATGACAGATCAGATGAGGATCACTTCAAGGAGGCCGAAGAATTAATACAAGGGCATCTAAAGTCTTTTGGTAGACCAGACGATTTAAGACAGCTAGACATTCCTAATTCAGCTAAATTAAACGAAATTCATAATTCTTTAATTGAAGTATCTGAACTATTAATAGCTGCAACTAACGCTCTTGAAGATAATGCATGGCTTGGGGGTTCAGTTTCTTTTGCAGAGCGAAATCTAGATGTAGCTAGATTTAACTTTCAAAATGCTGTTAAATTCGTATACCAAGTAAAAGATGAAAATGAGGTAAGACCCGTCACGGAATACGAAGAATATGATGTAGGTGATATTCCAGACGAATTCAAGAAACTAAATCAGAGTAAGTAGGCTAATTGCTCTTTACAAACATTGAACGATTTGTCACCCATCCTCCAATAACAATTAAAAGAAGACCATAAATCATATTTCCAGTTAAGTTCTCATCCAAAAAAATATATCCCCACAAAGACCCAAAGCATGGAATAAGAAAATTACTTTGACTTGCAAAAACAGCTGATTTGATCTTAATAAGATTAAAGAAAATCAAAATTGCAAATCCTGTACATACAATTCCCAATACTGTAGCTGAGAGAAAACTCTCGAATGAAATATTAAGCAATAATTGTTTCTCAAAATTGTTTAATGAAATAAAATTAAGAATAAAAATAGGTAAAGCTAATAACATTGCTAAAATAGTTGTAAAGGCAGCAATTTCAATTGGAGAGTGGTCTTGTATTTTCTTTACAAAATTTGCTGATAGTCCATAAAAAAATGCTGACAATATTATTAATAAAGAAAAATTAAAAGCTAAAGATTCAAGTGAGATTCCAAAAGGATTTATAAAAATTAACATACCAATAAAACCGAATAACAAACCTATAATACTTATAAAATCTAAACTTTTATTTTTTGATATAAAATAAGCAATTATATATGTAAAAAGTGGCATTGTTCCTATAAGAGAAGCAGCAACGATACTTTCTACGTAAATTTCGCTTAAACTAATTAAATTAAAGGGAAGAACATTTCCAAAAATCGCGACACCAAATAGTAGTTTTTTATTATTCGCGAAAATACTTTTAACAAACCCTTTTTTACAAAAACAAATGAGAAAAAGTGAAGCAACAAAAAGTCTATAAAAAGTCAAAAGACTTGGGGGGATACTTACAATACTTATTTTAATGAATAGGAATGAACTTCCCCAAATTGCTGACAGTAAAATTAATGATATGTAGCTCTGAAAGGTTAAATTTAAATTTTTCAGATCTTACTCATTTTGTTATTTAAAAGTTGTAAAGCAGACTCGATTTGTGTGAGAAGTTTCCTTTTATCATTATAATTTAGAAATGAACCTAGAAGAACGACCTTGTCTTTAGACTTTACTATTAAATTATGTTGGTGTTTTGCTGGATTAGATATCTCAACTTTTGTCCAATAAGGTTCAAGGTTCCAGGTTTGTTTTTTCCCAGATGGAAAATTTCGCGTAATTAGAAGGTTTTGTTGAATAATTTTGACAGTTTCAAAAATTTCACCAGATTTGTAGTTTATTTTAAAGGCATAGTATAGAAGTAATACGTCTAACCCTAAAAAACCGAAAACTGGCCATGCTCCTATATACCAGAAGAAAACCCCAACGAGAAAAAAAATTAATGAGACAATAAGCATTAAGTTTCTGAATCCTTTTTTGGATAAGCTTCTGTAAGGAAGTACAGTTATGTCCAGAAAAGTTTTTTCCATAGTAGTAATATATAAATAATTTTTTTTATTTTTTAAAGTTAAATTTCTGTGAAATATGTTTGAAATTCTATACTATCTAAATTTAAATTATAAAGGAAAAGATTTTATGAATAAAAAAATTTTAGGAATGGGAAATGCTGTTTTAGATATTGTGTCCTCTGTTTCAGACGATTTTCTTGAAAGTGCAAATTTAACAAAAGGGGCTATGACATTGGTAGATCAGAATGTATCTGATAGGAGTTTAAAAGAAATTAACCCAATAAAAAAAGATTCTGGCGGGTCAGTTGCAAATACAATGGTGGGAATCTCACTTCTAGGATTAAATTCATTTTTCTGTGGAAAAGTCAGAGACGATGAGCTTGGCGACGAATTTATTTCAGATATGGAAAAAACTAAAACTAAATTTCTTTGCAAACAATCTACTCAGGGTTTGCCGACTGCAAGATGTATAGTTTTTGTTTCACCGGACGGTGAACGCTCAATGCAAACTTTCTTAGGAGCGAGCACAACTCTTGGAGAAGAGGATATAAAATCTGATTTTTTTAATGATATAGATTATTTATTAATTGAAGGCTACTTATGGAGTTCAGAAAGTGCAAGAGAGGCAATCTTTAAGGCTATCGAAATTGCGAAGATTAAAAAAATTAAAATAGTTTTTTCGCTATCTGATCCAAACTTAGTGAAGATGTACAGAGATGATTTTCTTAAATTATTAAAGTCTGAGATAAATATTTTAATAGGTAATGAACATGAATTTAAAGAATTATTAGGTAACAATAATTTATTAAATTTTTTAAAAACAGAGACAGTTGAAATTTTACTTAAAACAATGGGTGATAAGGGTGTTGAAGTTGTTGATTCTCATGGATCTGAAATAATACCTTCATTCAAAGTTGAATCTGTATTAGACACCACAGGAGCTGGAGATATGTTTGCTGCTGGATTTTTATACAAGTTATTAAAAGGAGAGTCACCAAAAAAATCTGCTTCATTTGGTTGCAAAGTTGCGTCATTGATCATTCAGCAATACGGAGCAAGACTAACAGAAGAGACTTTAAGTAGTTTGGCTGACTAGTTAAAAAAAAAGTTAATTATTCCAAATGCAAAAATTGGTATTTGAAAACCAAAATTTGTGAGAATCGCTTTATCTCTTAATAGATAGCCGCTAACACTCCAGAATATTACACCTGAACCATGTAAGAAAATATTTAAAGGATAATAATTAAGGTTTGTCAAAAGTATACCACTTAAGACAAG
The DNA here is from genome assembly GCA_902625895.1 of uncultured Alphaproteobacteria bacterium. Classification (GTDB taxonomy): domain Bacteria; phylum Pseudomonadota; class Alphaproteobacteria; order Methylaequorales; family Methylaequoraceae; genus Methylaequor. The sequence goes on along the minus strand of CACODD010000011.1, from coordinate 24,749 downwards.
AATGGTACCTATCCATTTATTTACTTCTGCAATTTTATTCATGAGCAAGATAATTTCATAAAGTGGGTTATACTATTATTTTGGACTCTTTAATAATCGATTATAGTTTTTAATTTTCTTAATACCAAGTTAACAGGAATAGCATTAATATTTTTAGATTTAAAGGTCTTTTGAGAAGATATTGAAACATGAAGAGGGTTGCCAATTGGAGAAAACTTTTCAGAATTTGTCGGTCCAAACAGAGTTAATGTTGGAGTTCCAGTTGAGGAAATTAAATGTCCACACCCTGTATCATTACTTATCCCTGCTTTGCAATTTTTTACAATTTTAATTGTTTCCATTGGATTATCGCTTTTGAAAATTTTTATCTTCCCCCCAAACTCTCTAATTAAATTTCTTTCGAGATCATTTTCTTTCGGGCCTAAAACAAAGATTGGAAGAAGATTCCTTCTAATTAAATGTTCTGCAATATCAATGAAATTTTCAAAAGCCCATCGTTTCCAAATAACAGAAGCACCGGGACAAATAGCAATTTTATTGTTATTAACATTATTGTTAAGATTTGAAAATTTGACTTTTGAGGGACTGAGAACTTCAGAGAGATTTACTAAGTGTTGACTAATATTTTTTTCGTCGGGATTTTCTGGAATTAAATCAGAAAACAAGTAATTTGCACATGAAGAAACAAAAATTTTAGTTTTAATTTTTTGTAAGATAAGGGTGGTTAAAAATCTTTTTTGTGTATCTATAACGATATCATAAGTTTCAAATTTATTTTTTTTAAATAAATCAAGAATATTTGAACCAAAATCTTCTTCATAAATATTATCTATGAGGCCTATAGCAATAGGGCTTAGCTCGGTTTTAAAAATTGAATTTCCTTTTCCTGCCAACCAGGTTATTTGTGCATTAGGAAATATTTTTCTAAGACATTTAAGAAGAGGTAACTTCAACAATGCATCTCCCAGTAAGTCTAATCCAACATAAACTAAAATTTTTACTTTCGATTTATCCTTTTTTGGGATTTTTCTTATTTCTTCATTAGAGATCCAAGTTCTGTATACGTAATAACGAACAACTTTAGGATCAATCATTGGGTTTACTTTGCTGAAAAAATATGTAAGAAGAAATTTATTTAAAAATTTCTCTTTATTTACTCTTCTTCTCCAAGATAAACACCGTGCAATTATCTTTCTTAGTGCCCTCCTTTTTAATGCTTTATTTACAAATGTTGCCTTTTCTAAAAAATTAAGAGTTGCTATTGATAGGTCATAAAGTGTTTGAGCATTATTACTCATTATTCTTTCTTTTATGAAAGAAGGCCCAACACATATAATTTTCTCAGTAGAAAAAACATTGAACGTTCTGGAGGTTTTTGAAATATATTGATTTCCAGCGACACGAAGCGGAAGTGAATAATCTTGAACAAAAACAGTTTCATCGCAGCCCTTAACCTCTAAAATAGTTTCGGTTCTAATCATGAGATTGCTCGATCCACCCCAACCATTTACAACAAACTTTTCAAATGCATTTTGAATTTCTAAGGATTCAGGCTTTTTATTTATGAAATTATATTTATTAGGATCTGGACTCCAATCCCAACCACCATACAAAAGATCAATATCTTTTTTTTGCATTTGTGATTTCATATATTTCAAACTATCTGGAGCGAGTATATCGTCCCCATCTAAAAGTTTGATATAGGAATATTTGACAAACTTGAGAGCATTATTTGTCGCGATACTTGGTCCGGTATTTCTTTGAGAAAAAATTTTGTAATCTATTTTTTTTTTTCTAAGGAAATCCTTTGCAATTTTATATGAACGGTCTTTTGAACCGTCATCTACAACGATGACTTGATATTTTTCAGATTCTTCAAATTGGTTTGTAGCGGAGTTTAAAGTTTGTAGAATATATTCTTCTTTATTATATAACGTAACAATTATTGAGATGCCGTCTTTATATTTTACTCTTTGCACTAAAGATTTCCTTAATCTCTATTCTCCTCATTTTTTAATATTATCACAAGTCTAATCTTTATCAATAGAGTAGCCAGTGGACCTAATAGTTCTTATAAAGTTTTTTTTCCCTTCGAAATTTAATGATTTTCTAAGCCTTCTTATGTGAGTGTCGACAGTTCTTCGTTCAACATAAATTCCGTTTCCCCAAACAGAATCTAGAAGTTGTTCTCTTGAAAATACTCTGCAAGGGTTTTCCATTAAATGCTTTAAAAGATTATATTCTGTGGGTCCAAGGTGAACTCTCGTCTTTCCTCTGAATACTTTATGTTCATTATCGAAAATTTTAATGTCTTCAAACTCTAATATGTTGTTTTGTGTAGAAGTTGATCTTCTAATAAGGGCTTTTATTCTTGCAATAAGTTCTGCGGGACTAAAAGGTTTTGATATGTAATCATCAGCCCCATATTCCAAACCCCTTATTCTGTCTTCCTCTTCCTCTTTGGCAGTTAACATTATAATCGGTAAATTACTTGTTTCTTGTTTTCTTCGCAGAATTTTACAAAGCTCTAATCCATTTGGTTCAGGAATCATCCAATCAAATATAGCCAATGACGGAATTTTTTCTTTAATTAACAATAATGCATCTTCGCCGTTAGTGGCTGATTTTACCTTAAATCCGTTTTTTTCAATATTGTAGGTAATCATTGGTAGTAATGATTTATCATCCTCAACCACAAGAATTGTTTTTTTTGTTTCCATTTATTTAAGAGTACCTTGAAGATTATAAATAACTTCTTTTGATATTACTTTTGATAGATCTCCAATTCTTTCTAATTCTTTAGCGATAAATAACATTTGTGTACAAAACCCAATTATGTCTCTATCTTCCATCATTAAATGTAAATGTTCTCTGAAACAAGTTTCATATACAGAGTTAATTGTAATGTCTTCAGTAGGAACAGATTGTGCGATTTTTTTTGATTCTTGATCATATGCGCTTAAAGCTGTAGAAAAGTTTTTCAAAACTAAAATGCCAAGTTGATGTATAGAGTCAGTTATATATTTATCTGGAGCCTTTTTTACTGATAATATCCTTCCAGCTACGTTTGATGCATGATCACCAATGCGTTCTAGTATACTTGATATTTTTAGAGAAATAATAATCTGCCTAAGATCGTCTGCAAGAGGTTGTCTTTTGGATAAAGTTATAGTCGCAAAACCTCTTATTTTTTTTTCTAATGCGTCAATTTCTTTATCATTATTAATAACTTCTTTAGCTTTTGAAATGTTAATTATTTTAGTTAAATCAACAGCGTTGTAGATTTGTTTCTCAACATTTAAACCCATTTTAGTAAGGTTGCTTTTTAAAGAATTTAAATCTTCATCGTAGGTTGTTACAATATGTTCCTTCACAATTACCCTATTTTTCCTGTGATATAATCTTGAGTTTTTTTCTGGCTCGGTGTTGAAAAGATCTGATCTGTGAGACCTACTTCAATTAAATTTCCCATATGAAAAAAAGCAGTCTGTTGCGAAACTCTCGCAGCTTGCTGCATAGAGTGCGTTACTATTACGATAGTAAAGTTTTTAGCTAGCTCGTCGATTAGCTCCTCAATAACGGCGGTTGCAATTGGATCCAAAGCTGAGCATGGTTCATCCATTAAAATAATCTGAGGGCTTATTGCTATTGTCCTTGCAATACAAAGTCTTTGTTGCTGCCCTCCTGATAAAGAGGTTCCGGGTTCATGAATTCTGTCTTTTATTTCTTGGAATAATCCTGCTTTGACAAGACTCTGAGTTACTAGTTCATCGAGCTCATCATCACTCTTAGCAAGCCCATGAATTCTTGGGCCGTAGGCAACATTTTCAAAAATTGATTTTGGAAATGGATTGGGTTTTTGAAAAACCATACCAACTTTTGCTCTCAGAAGTACAGGGTCAATTTCTTTCGAATAGATGTCCTCATTATCAATTATGATCTTTCCCTCAATTCTACAAATATCTATTGTGTCGTTCATTCTATTCAAGCATCTTATGAAAGTTGATTTTCCGCAACCACTTGGACCAATCAGAGAAGTAACTTTTTTTTCTGGTATTTCTAAATTTATGTTTTCCAAAGCTTTTTTATCGCCATAAAAAACGTTCACCTTTTTTGTTGATATTTTTATCTTTTCTGCCACAGATTTATATTACCATTTTTTTTCAAATTTTTGTCGAATAAAAACAGCAAGTCCGTTCATGAGAATTAAAAAAACTAATAAAACAATTACACCTGCCGCCGTTAACTCCACAAAACCTCTTGCCGCAGTGCTTTTCCAAAGATAGATTTGAACTGGAAGAGCCGTTGAGGAATCAAGGAACGTAGTTGGAACATCCACAATGAAAGCTACCATTCCAATCATTAAAAGAGGAGCAGACTCACCTAGAGCTCTTGACATTCCAATTATTGTACCTGTCATTATCCCAGGAATAGCAAGGGGTAAAACATGGTCAACAACACTTTGAAATCGCGTAGCTCCTAACCCAATAGCTGCTTCTCTAATAGAAGGCGGAACGCTTTTTAACGATGAGCGTGTTGCAATTATTATGGTTGGTAAAGTCATTAATGCCAAAACCATCCCCCCTACAATAGGGGCTGAACGCGGCAAATGCATAATATTTAGAAAAATAGCTAAACCGAGAAGTCCAAATATTATCGAAGGAACAGCAGCGAGATTATTAATATTAACTTCTAAAAATTCTGTAAATTTATTTTTAGGTGCAAGTTCTTCAAGAAAAACACCAGCGGCTACAGCAACAGGAAACGATAATATCAATGTGATCAAAAGTGTTAAAAAAGATCCAACTAGCGACCCCCAAATTCCAGCTTGTTCAGGTTCAGTAGAATCAGCTTTAGTAAAAAAATTCTTATTTAGTTCTTTTTTAAGTTCTTTATTTAATCTTATTTGATTTAACCATCCTAATTGCTTATCAGAGATTAATCTGTCTTCTTCGTCTAAATCTTCCATCTCAGGATTTTTAACAATTACGTCAATATTTGAGGATGCAAGAAGCCACATATTTTTATATTTTCCAATATAATCTTTGTTTTTGACTACAAACTCACTTAAATAATCAGCTTCAGAGTTTGATATGAAGCTTGATAATTCTTTTGAATCATTTTTATTTAAATTTTCAGGAAATTTCTTCTTTAGTGATTCTGTTATAATCTTATTAAAATTTGCATATCTGATATCTTCATCATTTCTCTGATTTTGTGGATCAATAATCTCAGAATCGAAAAAAATATTTACTTTTATAAATGTTGTGAAAAAAGCTTTTTGACCTTGAGATATTACCGAATATAGAATTGTTATTAAGAAAAGAAAAGCTATCAAAATTCCAAGAAAGCCGTAAAACTTAAACAATCGCTCACTCCTTTTCCTTCCAACAAGTGATAACTCGACTCTATCTAAATTATTAGTCATACTTTTCCCTATATTTTTGAACAATCCTTAATGCGACAATATTTAAAAATAATGTAGCAAAAAAAAGTGTTATTCCTAAAGCAAATGCTGCCAGAGTTTTTGCACTATCAAATTCTTGATCACCAACTAACAATGTTACAATCTGTACAGTAACTGTTGTTACAGATTCAAAAGGATTAAGTGTTAGATTTGCAGCAATTCCAGCAGCCATTACAACAATCATTGTTTCACCTATAGCCCTTGATATTGCCAATAAAACTGCACCCATTATTCCAGGAAGTGCAGCTGGAAGAATAATTTTTTTTACAGTTTCAGATTTTGTTGCACCCATGGCATAAGACCCATCTCTAAGATTTTGAGGTACAGCTCTTATCACATCATCTGAAAGTGATGATATGAAAGGGATAATCATAATTCCCATGACACCGCCAGCTGCAATAGCACTTTCTGAAGCAATAGTGAATCCAAATTCTCCAACAAAATTCTTTAAAAAGGGGCCAACAGTTATTGCTGCAAAAAATCCGTAAACTACAGTTGGTACACCTGCTAAAATTTCAAGGATTGGTTTAAACGTTGACCGTACAGAAGGTTTAGCGTATTCGGCTAAATAAATAGCCGAAAAGAGACCAATTGGAATAGCAACAAACATTGCAACAAATGTTATTAAAAGTGTCCCAGAAAAAATTGGAATTGCACCAAAAGCCCCATCGCTGGCTACTTGCCCCTCTCTAATAGCGGTTTGTGGACTCCAGTTAAATCCAAAAAGAAAATCAAAAAAATTTACCTTTTCAAAAAATCTCAATGCTTCAAAAATCAGCGAAAGAATAATCCCTATTGTTGCGATTATCGCAATTGTAGAACACAAAATTAACAAATTAATATTTGTTTTTTCAACTGCCTGCCTTGCCTTGAATAAAAATGAGATTCTATTTATTGAAAAAATACTTACAGTTAAACCAACGAAAAGAATTATTGAATACGCAATCGAATCACTCAGTTTGTCGATTTTATTATAATATAAAGCATTCTCGATGATAATGGGGTTTGTTCCTGGAAAAATATTAGATATGTCCGTGGCCTTAACAATATCAATTAGCATATTAGGTGTTCCACCAAACTCATCTATTAGAGCTTTTGGAATGTTTTGAATTAAAATATAGTCTAGGATGTGAGGCTTTGAGAACACCCAGACAATCAAAAAAAATAACACTGAGATTACCAACCACAAAAATGCGTTGGCACCATAATATGAAGGTAATGATGGAAGTTTTGGTCCCTCTTTAATATTAGAGTTTAATTTAAGAGCTTTATTAGTTCCGTACCATTGAGTTGTTAAACCCAGGAATACTATAATAAAAAAGAAAGACCAAAACCCCATAAATTACTGTGTTTATTTTTTCAACAAATTTTCATCAAATTTCGCAAGGGTTTTACCATCTTTCTCAAACTTTGCTCTTTCACTTTTTGGAAGTGGAATTAACCCTTTTGAAATAAGATATCCCTCATTCCCAATAGACTTTGATGATGTAAACTCTCTTACATATTGTTTGACTCCAGGTATAACAGATGCATGAGCATTTTTCACATAGAAGAACAATGATCTAGAAACTGGGTATTCTCCGGATGAAATAGCTTCAAACTCAGGAAAAACATTGTCAACTTTTGAAGCTTTGACTTTGTCTTTATTCTGATCGAGAAAAGAATATCCAAATACACCTAAAGCGTCAGGGTTAGCTACCAATTTTTCTATAATTAGATTATCATTTTCACCTGCTTCAACATATAATCCATCTTCTCTTATTGCTCTACACTGAGATTTATATAATTGTTTGTCCTTTTTTTTAAGAGCATTCCTACCTGGAAAAGTTTTGCATCCTTTTTCAATAGCAAGTTCATTAAAAGCGTCCCTAGTCCCAGAAGTAGGCGGAGGACCAATTACTACAATTGGTTTCGCTGGGAGTTTTGGATTAATTTCATTCCACATTTTGAAGGGGTTTGCTTTAACTTCGTCCCCCTCAGTATCAGCTGGAATTTCTTTTGCGAGAGCAAGATAAAGATCTCTTAATGTCAAATCAAAGGTTGGACCAGATTTAGCATTAGCGAATGCAATTCCATCATATCCGATTTTTATTTCCGTAATATCTTTAACACCATTTTTCTCGCAGTTTTTTACTTCTTTCATTTTTATTCTTCTTGAAGCATTGGTTATGTCTGGGTGTTGAGTTCCTAATCCATTACAAAAAAGCTTCAGCCCCCCACCAGAGCCGGTTGATTCTATAACTGGTGTTTTGAAGCCACTCGTTTTACCAAATCTCTCTGCAACAACGGTTGCAAATGGATAAACGGTTGAAGAACCAACAATTTTAATTTGATCACGAGCTTCAGATTGATTGCTTAACATTAAAGTAAGAGCAGTAAAGGTTATAATTTTTTTTTTCATTTAGTCCTCTCTTGTTACAAATGGTTAAAGCTAATAAATACTTCTTTAAAAATGAAAAATTATTACAGAATTGTTACATTAATATGACAATGCAGATTTTTTTTTTAAAATTAAAAGATAAAAATTAGTCTTTACGTTGTAAAATTAACAAATAGAAGTAAGTTAGCTAATAAGATCTAGAGCTATAAAATGAAAGTAAACGAATTTTAAGGAGAGATTAATGAAAAAACAAGACTTTGTTATGAAGGTAGGAGAATCACTAGTTGCTGGCGGACCACCAGGAACTGCGGCAGAACCTGAGGTTGTAATAGGGAAGCTGGATGGTCCATTTGGCACCGCATTCGCAAATTTAATAGGAAATCAAATAAAAGGTCATACGAAAGTTCTCGCTATAATGAATACAGACGTTATGGTTAGACCCCCTACTTTAATGGTAAGCAAAGTTACAGTCAAAGATGATAGATATACAAATATTCTAATGGGCACTGTCCAAGGAGCAATAGCGAATGGGGTTTTAGATTCTGTTCGCGAAGGTTATATTCCGAAAGATATTGTAAATGAAGTTGGTATTATAGTCTCAGTTTGGTTAAATCCAAGCGTAAGCGATGATAAGAATTTAGACCACCAAATACTTTTTGATATTCATAGAAAAGCCACAACAAATGCAATTCAAAAGGCAATGAATGATGAGCCATCAATTGACTGGCTCTTAGAAAATCAGGATAAAATCATACACAAATATTTTGAAAAAGCCTTAAAAGGCAAATAAGTGCATACACACTCTTTAGCCCCAACATTGTGTGTTAATCAGAAAGCATAGGGCTTGTTAAAAAATTTTATGTATATACACTTAAATAAAACATTTTTCATTTTTACTCTTATAAGTTGAATAATAATGTTTGTACAATTTGCAAGAAATAGGAAAAAAGTGAGCAAGCCTCACCTTTAAATAAATTTAAAATTAACTTTAATGTTTAAAATTTAGCATGCAGTCTAGCCTGGATGGACGTCATGGCGTGTCTTCTGTCCGCTCTATTTCCATCGCTATAAAAGTCATTGTGCCCACCTAAATATACACCTCTAGTAGCATCGACCATTAATCTAACATTACTGTTGAAATAGTGATTTAGCCCAATATGAATCGCCTTACCATGTGTACCATTTAAACCATTTAATTCACCGTCTCTGGTATCGATCGATTCAAGCATAAATTTGGCTGCAGTACATCCGAATTTAGCTTTACATTTTACGCCACCAATTTTACCTTTTTTTGAACTTATTTTGACCGTTGCATCACTATTGAAGAAATATTGACCATTTAGATCCTCCCTCTGCACTGTAATCATCATAAACGGTGTAACCGTCTCTGCGCTCGCCTGTAATCCAATAATATTCTGTAGCTAAATAGTATCTTCCATTAGAATATTGGAATTGAGGTCCTCCGTAATGATAGCTAGATATGTTAGAAATAGAGGTATCGACAATTTTTTCTCCTAGGGTATGCACTCCATTTTGTCGGAAGGAAACGCTTCGTGTATGATCATTTAGTGGTCTTTCCATTTGCCAAGAGGCTCCCAGTAACCATGTATCCTTTCCTCCTATGAATTGATCAAAAAGGCCTTTACCAGTGTAGTGAGCTGCAATTGAGTGGTTCCAAGTAACTTCACCACCATCACCATCTTCTTGTTCAAGTCTCCATGCACCCTCATTACCATAGCCAATAAGTAACGCCCTTACATGAAATCCCTTCGGAAAAAGTGCCCCACCATTATCATAATGAAGGCCAGCTCTATGCGCTAGATTTGCAAACTCATTATACATTGGGCGTTCCATCATCAAAATACTATTTGAACTTGTGTTCTCCCAATATCCTCCAGCTGATTTAGCGTTACCAAACATGAAAGAACCAACTCCTTTGATTTTCTTTTTGATCAAAGCATCTTTAACATCAACACCCTTACCGTTTGTATTAGAATCATCAGAAATTGTTTCGGCAAAGTCAGGTTGAAAGGCCAAACTCCAGCCATCGCCTAAACCTACTTTAATAGAAAATCTAAGTCTTCTAAATTCAGCACCAAAACTATCGAATTTATTTGCATGACCAACTGAACTATCATTAGTCATACCATCTATATGAGAAATATCATACATAGCTCTACCTTTAATCTGGAAAGAATACTTTCCATCAGAACTTTCAATACTAAGTCCTTTTCCTTTCTTAAAGAAAGCCTTATTGTTAGTTCCTTTATTCATTTCTTGTTTCATTTTTAGTAATTCATTTTGTAATGCGTCAATTTGAGCACCGTAATCTTGACTGTGTGCATTTGAATATAACAAACTAATCGCTGATGCAGCCAATCCACAATAAAATTTTTTCATAATTCTCCTTAATCAATATTTATTAATTAAGGTAATTAACAATTGTTACAGTTAAGTGACTGTTTAGAGGCAATTTGATGATAAGATGAATATAAAAGTTCTTTAAAAGGCTATAATTTATCAAAGCTAATAGAAAATAAAGAGCCCTTGTCAATTTCAGAGTGAATTTTCAATTCAGCATTATGCCTATTAAGAATGTGTTTAACAATCGATAGACCAAGACCTGTGTGACCTGTATCCCGCGGTCGCGCTGAATCAATTCTGTAGAATCTTTTGGTAAGCATTGGGATATTTTGATTAGAAATTCCAATTCCAAAATCTTGAACAAGAAACATTACTTTCCTCTGTTTCTGCATTAATTTAATCTGCACGGCTTTTTTAGATTGGCTGTGTGTTATTGCATTCTCAATAATATTAAAAAAAACTTGCTGTAATTCTGTTTTATCTCCAATAATTTCAATATTGCTTTTAGGAATTGTAAATTTATATTTAGTTTTTCTCAAAAACTTTCTTTCCTGACATGTCTTCTTAACGTTTTCTAAAATTTCAATTAGGTTAACTTTTTCATCTGGGGGGATATACTCTATCCTTTCAATTCTTGAAAGTGACAATAAGTCATTAACCAAAGATGACATTCTTGTAGCTTCATTGAACATAGTTTTAAGAAAATCCTCTTTTTTTGATTTTATTTTGGGAGGTTCATTTAATAAGGTTTCACAATATCCAATGATTGAGGCAATTGGAGTTTTCAATTCGTGACTTGCATTCGCAATAAAATCTCTTTGAATATTTTGGACATTGTGCTGAGATGTCGTATCAAATAGTCTAATAAAATTTAATTTGTTTTTACCCAAATCTCTTCGACCTGAAACCCAAATATTAAAGATTTTTTCCTTTGGATAAATTAAATTCAACTCTTTCTCAACAGGTCTCTTTTGTTTAACAGATTCATCGATAAGCGAGCTTAGTTCTGGTATTCTAATAGCTGAGAAAATATTTTTTTGCTTTGAATCTTCTCCAAATAAATTAATTGCTTGTTCATTCATTTCAATAATTATGTTGTTTTGGTCAATTATAAGAAGGGGATCAGGAAAAAATTGAAAAAAATAGTCATAGAAAAAAATTCTCAACCTTGAGAACTTCGACTTTTCATTAAGATTTTTTATTATTAAATTAAGATTAAAAATTAGCGGTTGAAAAAGATTAAAGAAAAAAACCTTATCTGATCTAACTGCATTCCCTTTAAAATTTTGCAGCGATTTACTAATAATCTTCAAATCTTTTATGAAAATTATTAGCAAGATTAAGGATACAACAAACAAAAAAAGAAATACAATAATTATGTCTTTATGAACGAACATGAAAATGATTTAATATTTTGTATACTAATTTAAATTAATATGAAATTAAAACAACCTGATATAAAAGGTTTCAATCCATTAGACACAATTACTGAAAAGTCTAAACCTACTCCAATGATGCAACAATATTTGGAGGTAAAATCAAGACATAAAGAATACTTGTTGTTTTATAGAATGGGTGACTTTTACGAGCTTTTTTTTGAGGACGCCATTGAAGCCTCTTCAGCTTTAGGTATTGCTCTCACAAAGAGAGGAAGATTAAATAATAAGGATATTCCAATGTGCGGCGTTCCAGCACATGCATCGCAAAACTATTTATCCAGATTAATAAATCAAGGTTATAAAGTTGCAGTCGCGGAACAGTTGGAAACAAAAGATGATCAAACCACTTCGACAAAAAACAAAAAAATTTTTACAAGAGATGTCGTAAGAATTATTACACCCGGAACGATATTAGATGATTCTCTTCTTGATTCAAAAATAAACAATCATCTTTTAAGTATCTCAATCATAAAAGGAGATATATCAATATCTTGGTCTGATATGTCAACAGGTGTGATAAAGCTTCAAAGAGTTAAAGGCAAGAATTCAATTAACGAGCTTTATGAATTGATAAATAAAATTGCTCCTGAGGAAATAATTATTTCAGATAACATAGATAAAATAAAATTGCTCGACTCAAAATTTAATTATTTGGAGAAGAAAATTTCAAAAGTTCCTAGCAATTTTTTTGATTTTGAAAGTAATAAATCTAAAATAAAAGAATTTTTTAAGCGATCGTTTATTGAGACTCTGGGCGATTTGAGTGATTCAGATATGAGCGCCTTAGGAGCTTTAATACATTATTTGGAGCTTACACAAAAACAAAATATTCCTTTAATAAATAATTTTGAGTTGGTCGATAAAAAAAATTATATGCAAATTGACCATTTTTCAATTCAAAGTCTGGAATTATTAGAAAAAAATGATGGTCAAAAAGATGGTTCTCTTCTTAGTGTTATAGACAAAACTAAAACTGCTTCAGGCGGCAGATTAATCAAAGATTTTTTGAAGGCTCCTCTTATAGATAAAAATGAAATAAAAAGAAGGCACCAATTAGTCGACAACTTGATAAAAAACTCACTTGCAGCGGAACGAATTATTAATTTTTTGTCACAACTTTCAGATGTTGAAAGAGCTTTATCTAGAATAAGTGCTAATATAAATAACCCAAGAGATCTTTTAATATTGAAAAACTTCGTGACAAATGCGCATGAAATATTTGAAGAGGTACGAGGTTTTAAAAGTTCAGAAATGGATCTTCTTCTACCCAGCAATCTTTCATTAGAAAAAGCAATGATTCTAGAAAAAGTCATTTCAAATAATATAACAGAAAATCCTCCAATTAATTTGCATGATGGAGGAGTATTTAAAAAAGGTGTTAATAGTAAACTTGATTCTCTTAGAGATATTAAAAATCTAAAACAAAAAGAAATCCTCGACATGCAGGAAGAATATGGCCGACTTACAGAAATCACAAATTTAAAAATAAAGTTCAATAATATTCATGGATATTTCGTTGAGGTTACAAATAAAAATGCGAAAAAAGTAATAAATAATGAGAACTTTAAATTTAATCTAATTCAAAATACTGTAAATAATTCAAGGTTTCAAACAGAAGAACTTAGGAAAGTTTCTGATGAAATACTTAATGCTCAAGAGGAATCAATTATACTTGAAAAAGATCTTTATAGTGAGATCTGTCAGAAAATAAACAACGCAAATAAGGAAATTTATCACATCTCCAAAAAAATTTCGTTCGTAGATGTAATTTCAAGTTTTGCAAGTCTAGCATTAGATAAGAATTACTGTAGACCAATTATTGCTAGTGAAAATAAGATTGAAATAACTGATGGTCGACATCCTGTAGTAGAAGAAAGTTTATTTAAAAATGCGCAAGAATTTACACCAAACGATTGTGTTATGAATAAAAATAATTTCGCTTGGCTTATGACTGGTCCAAATATGGCAGGTAAAAGTACTTTTTTAAGGCAGACTGCAATCATAATTATTTTAAATCAAATTGGTTCATTTGTTCCAGCAAAGTCGGCCAACCTTGGTGTTTTTGATAAAGTATTTACTAGAATAGGAGCTTCAGACAACTTGTCCAAGGGTATGTCAACGTTTATGACAGAAATGATAGAGACTTCGAGAATAATCAATGAAGCAACTAAAAACTCACTCGTAATTTTGGATGAGCTTGGAAGAGGCACATCTACCGAAGACGGACTTGCTATAGCACAAGCAGTGTTGGAATTTATATTAAAAGAAATAAATTGTTTAACACTCTTCGCAACGCATTATAAACAGCTTTGCTCTCTATCAAGTGATTATAAATGTTTAGAACTCAAGACACTTCAAATTAAAAAATGGAACGATGATATCATTTTTCTTTATAAAGTAGTTGGTGGGATATCAGAGGGCTCATTTGGTTTGCATGTTGCTAACATGGCTGGATTAAAAAAACCGATTGTAATTAGATCTAAAGAAATCCTAGAGTCATTTAATTCAGAAAAAGAGTATAAAGCAACTTCAAAAAAAAATGAGGGATTTAATGCAAATGATAATATTAACGAAAATAAATTCAATCATCTTCAAAATATGTTAGACAGAGTCAATCTTGATGAGGTTAGTCCTAAAGATGCACTAGATATTCTTTATGCTATGAAAAAAAACTTCTAAGATAATGGAAGTAAAGCAAAAAATAATTGATAAAGAATTTCAAACGCTTAAAAAAAGATTCCTTACTAAAAGAGAAAAGATAAAAATTGATTTTTTAAAGCAAAATAAAGCGATTAATTGCTGTAAAGCTAACTCAAAATTGATTGATGAACTTATTGTCGAAATTTATAAATCCAAAACAAAACATCAAATCGAATCAAATGTCATTTTTTGTATTTGTGCTGCTGGAGGATACGGAAGAGAATTATTAGCACCCCACTCAGATTTAGACCTACTTTTTTTATTTCAAAAAAATGTAAGTGAAGAAAGCAAGAAAAAACTTGTAGAGCTTTTTCTATTTCCTTTATGGGATTTAGGTTTAAACATAGGTTATGCGGTCAGAAATGTCGAGGAATCAATAAGATTATCAAGAAAGGATCATGTGATACAGACTTCAATGTTAGACGCAAGGAACATTTGCGGATCGAAGATTTTATTTAATGAATTACAAAAAAACTTTAGAGCAGACATCGTGAAGTATGGAGATAAACTCTTAAGAAACAAGCTAGATGAGAGAAACAAACGGGTAATCGAAGTTGGTTATGACTATTTTAAAAATGAACCAAATCTAAAAGAAAGTGAAGGTTCGCTAAGAGATATAAATTTAATTTTTTGGGGTATAAATATTTTTAAAATGCTCAATGCTAATGACTTTAAAACATCATCTGATTTGTTATCAATCAAAGAAAAAAAAACATTGAGATGTTCATTAGAATTTTTGTTGTTATTAAGATGCCATCTTCACTATTTAAGTGAAAGAGCAAATGATAAGCTGTCCTTTGATTTTCAAATCAGTATTTCCACATTAATTTATAAAATTCCAAAAAAAATTGCTGTTAAAAATCAAAATTTTTATGTGGAGAAAATGATTAAGAATTATTTTAGAAGTATTAGAGACACTAAAAATTTGACAGAAATTTTTACACAAATAATTGAAAAATTACTGAAAAATAAGAGCAAACACCTTGAATTGAACTCCTTAAAAGTAAAACATGAGTTCAAACTTGAAACTTATCTAAAAAAGGTAGATAAAGGAATTGAAAATGGAAACGATAGAAGGCTTGCATTCGAGAACATAAACAAGCTCGCAAGAAAAGAAATTTTTACTGAAAAAAATATAAAATTATTTAAAAAAATATTTTTTTCATTAGATAAAAAAAAATTTGTCAATTTATATGAAATAGGAATAGTTTCAAAGTTAATACCTGAATTTTCTAAAATATCTAATCTTCCCCAATTCGATAGATTTCATTCCTTGTCAGTTGGTCAGCATACTATTAAAGCATTAAACATTTTGAAAGATTTAGAAAAAGGTGAAATGGTAAATAAAAATTATTCTTTTTCTTTTAATGAAATAAAAAAAAATTTAAATAGAAGGTCACTTTTTTATGCAGCTCTTTTACACGATATTGGAAAAGGAAAAGGTGGCGAGCATAACAAAAAAGGTGAAGAAATTTCAAAAAAAATTGTTTTAAGTTTAGGGGAAAATATTAGTGTGGCTAAACAAACTTCAAAACTTGTATACCATCATTCATTACTGAGTGATGTTGCTTTTAAAAAAGACTTTGAAGATCATTCGGTTATAAGACATGTTACACAGCAAATTAAAAACATTCCTTTTTTAAGATCTTTATTTATTCTTACAGTAACTGACATTTCAGCAGTAGACCAGGGTTTATGGAACAATTGGAAGGCGACATTACTTAGCAAGCTTTTTTTAAAGATAGAACAACAAATTAAAAAGCCCACAAAAGTCACAAGTTTGAACAATAAAATATCAAAAATTCAACAAAATATTGTGAAAAGTTCTAGAAAGATCACAAAGTCCAGGATGTCTGAAATTTCCAAAATCTCCTACCCTAATTATTGGTTACTACAGTCCGAGAAAATGATAGCTTACCAGATAGAAACATTTCTTCTAAATAAGAATATAAATTTTGATTATGTGATTCGAAAATTTAGTAATACTTCGTTTTTTGATATTATTATTGTAACAAAGGACAGGCCAGGTCTATTCTTGAATCTAATATCGATTTTTGTGTCAGAAGATTTATCAATCTATGAATCTAGAATTTTTACATTAGACAATGGGACAGTTATAGATACATTCAAGTTATCTTTTAATCAAAATAGAAAATATAGTAAGTATGATGCCAAAAATTCTTTAAGATCTTTAAATCAAAAAATTAGAGATTTGGGGAAAGGAGTAGAATTTAAATTAAAAGGTGAAATAAAATCAAAAATCAAGTTTTTTGAAAATAAAGCTGATGTTGAAATTGATAACATTTCTTCTGCAACTTATAGTATTTTGATTGTAAAGACAAATAATAGACCCAAGCTTTTGTATGATATTTCAAAAATCCTTTTAAAAAATAAGATTGTTATATCAATGGCTAAAATTTCAACTAATGGCGACTTTGTTGAGGATAGTTTTCATTTAAGAAGTGAATACGGCTCAAAGATTCAAAACAAAACTATGATAACAAAATTAAAGACAGAAATCCAAAATAAACTCAATCAAAATTTAAGCAATGCTATTTAAAATAATCTCTATAGTCGGATCTTTAACATTCCTAAGTAGGATACTTGGTTATTTCAGAGATTTACTTATTGCAAGAGTAATTGGGGCCGGTTTGATTTCTGACTGTTTTTTTGTAGCTTTTAAATTACCTAATTTGTTCAGAAGAATTTTAGGAGAAGGTGCAATGAATGCTGCGTTCATACCTGTGGTTTCTGGAGTAAGAACTAAATCAGGGAACAAAAGTGCTGACGTTTTTTTTTCAAATATTTTTTCATTCCTTTTAGTTGCACTTTTGGCATTTGTTCTCATCTTAGAAATTTTAATGCCATTAATAATTACTCTTATTGCACCTGGTTTTTCAGATAACCCTGAAAAATTTAATCATTCAATTAATTTGACAAGACTTACATTTCCATTTGTTCTTTTTATTTGTTTAACGTCTCTGATGGGAGCTTATTTAAACACACTGGGAAAATTTGCTTCAATGGCTGTCACCCCGATTATTTTAAATTTATCGTTGATTTTTACACTTCTTATCTTTTTTAAATCTGAAAATTTATTTTTAATTTCTTCTACATTAAGTTTTGTTGTCTCAATTGCAGGAATAATTCAAGTCATATGGATGTACTATAATATTCGAAGAAATAAATCTAAGCTTTCTATAAATTTTTCTTTTTTTAAGACATTCAAACGTGATAAAGAAATAACCAAATTTTTTAAATTATTGTTGCCAGCAATTCTAGGAAATGGTGCTTATCAAATAAATTTATTGATTGATATGATCCTTGCATCAACACTTCCAGATGGTTCTATTTCTTTCTTATATTATGCAGATAGAGTAAATCAACTTCCTTTAGGTGTACTTGGAATTGCAATTGGCACCGCATTGTTACCAGTTTTATCGTCTCAGGTTAAAAAAAAACAAAAGAAAGAAGCTGAAAAAAGTATTTCAAAAGCAATAAAATTTGGAATTTTATTTTCAATTCCAGCTTTTTTTGGATTGTTGATTTTTTCAGAAAACATTATCTCATTTCTATTTTTCAGAGGAGCATTTGAATATAAAGATGTTCAAGCAACTAGCTCAGCACTAATAGCATTGTGCTGTGGTTTGCCAGCTTTCATTATGATAAAAATTTTAGTTATTCCATTTTTCGCAAATGAAGATACAAAAACTCCAATAAAAATTTCTTTATTTTGTATGTCAATTAATTTAATACTAAATCTCATCTTAATAAGAGAGTTTCTTCATGTTGGCTTAGCAATTTCAACTTCTGTATCAGCTTGGATAAATTTTATTTTACTATTTTATATATTAAACAAAAATCTTAAATACTCTTTTGATATTTCAATTTTCAAAGTGTTTTTAAAAGTCTCATTAGCATCACTAACTATGTCTTATATTGTTTTAAAAACCTATGAGTTTATGATAAATAATTTTGAAATGTATACTTTATATAATACAAATTTTATTCTTATTTTATGTATTATTGTTGGAATAATTATTTATTCTGTCTTGATGTATTTTTTAGGAATTAAAGAATTAGAGATAAATAAATGGAAAATTCAGAAAAAGTAAATAATTTGGTTTTTTCAGGTGTGCAGCCAACAGGTAATCTTCATCTAGGCAATTATCTCGGGGCAATAAAAAATTGGATTGAACTTCAATCTAACAACAATTGTATTTTTTGTATTGTAGACTTGCATGCTCTTACTACTTCAGATAGTCGCACGCAAATACTTCAAAACACAAGAGAAGTAGCAGCTGCATATATTGCTGCAGGAATAAATCCTAAAAAAACAATAATTTTTGTTCAATCAAATGTCACAGGACACAGTGAGCTCGCATGGATATTGAGTTGTCATACACCAATTGGCTGGCTTAATAGAATGACTCAATTTAAAGATAAAGCAGGAAAAAATAAAGAAAGAGCCCCGCTAGGTTTATATTCATATCCGGTATTAATGGCCGCTGATATTCTTCTTTATAAATCAACACATGTGCCTGTTGGAGATGATCAAAAACAACACTTGGAATTATCAAGAGATATTGCACAAGCATTTAATAGATACTATCAAAATGATTTTTTCCCAATCCCTGAACCGATCATTACTGGAAATGCTACAAGGGTAATGAGTCTAAGAGATGGTTTGAAGAAGATGAGTAAATCAGATCCATCAGATCAGTCTAGAATTAATCTTTCGGACAATTCTATAGAAATAGAAAAAAAAATTCAGAAAGCCAAAACAGATTCTCATCCGTTTCCAGAACATTTTAAAGATTTGGATGGCCGGCCTGAAATCAAAAATTTAATAAATATATTTTCTGCATTAAATAATGAATCAGTAGATAATGTAATATCCAATTATGTCGACAAAGATTTTAAAATTTTTAAAAAAGATTTAAGTGATCTTCTTGTCGAAAAAATTTCTTTAATTTCTTTCGAGATGAAGAAGCTTTTAAAAGATGTAGATTATCTTGATTCGATTCTAAAGGAAGGAAATCTTAGAGCAAATGAAATGGCAAATGAAAGCTTAACAAAGTTAAAAAACATAATCGGACTTTTTAAATCATGAGTTTTTATCTTCCGATTGCTGAAATTCAAATAAATTTATTGTTAATTCTATTTTTTGGTTTTTTAGTAGGATTCATGTCTGGTTTGTTTGGAGTTGGTGGAGGATTCTTAATGACACCATTACTAATTTTTATGGGAATCCCACCTGCTACCGCTGTGGGAACAGAGTCTGTTCAAATACTTGGTTCGTCTGTATCAGGTGCCATGGCCCACGGTATAAAAAAAAACATAGATTATGAAATAGGAATTTTCTTACTTATTGGCGGGATTTTTGGATCAACTGTTGGTGTTATATTATTCAATTTTTTGAAAGAGTCCGGAAATATCGATTTAATAATTAAGTTTTTGTATATTCTTTTTTTAGCTATTATTGGAACTTTAATGTTAGTTGAGAGCACAATATCTCTAGTTAGCGAAAAAAAAATTGACTCTTCTTATAAAAAGAAAAAAAGAAGTTTCTTGGACTATCTGCCACTTAAATTGAGGTTTAGACAATCTAAAATTTTTATCTCGATCTTGCTCCCAATTTTTGTTGGAATATTTGTTGGACTATTATCAGCATTCATGGGAGTCGGAGGGGGATTTGTAATGGTTCCCGCAATGATATATCTTTTTGGAATGGGTACAGTTGTGGCAATTGGAACTTCATTATTTCAAATTGTTTTTGTTACACTTAATGTTTCAATTCTTCATGCCACTTTTAACTATTCGGTAGACTTAATATTAGCAATTTTTTTACTTATTGGTGGTGTGATTGGTGCTCAATATGGGTCCAAATTTACATCTAGATTTAAAGGAGAACAAATAAGAATCTTACTTGCCTTAATAGTATTAATTGTTTGTATTATGATGGGTATAGAGTTAGTAAGTGAGCCAACTGCAAATTCAAGGATCATATTACAAAATGTTTAGAAGAGTATTAATCAAAATTATATTTTTATTTATTGGAATTTCGTTTTTCAAAGAATCTAGTTCTGAGTCATTAATCTTTGATTTATCAGATAGATTTATTGAAATTTCAAAAGATAAAGTTAAACCTGACTTCACAATTTTTGGATTTACAGATTCTGAAAGTTCTTTAGTTCTTAAGATTAGAGGTCCTAATCAGAAAGTTATTTTACAAAATAAGAAAAAGATTTTTGGAATGTGGTCATGGAATAAAACTGGAGAATTTGTTTACCCCGGTCTATTTCATTACTATACAAATAAAAATGATGATGAAATTGATTTTGAAGTGAAAAAAGATTTATTTGATAGTGTTAAACTTGTTGGAGAAGATAACGACAATCTTAAAAGAGATCTAATTAAAAAAAAAATGTCACTGGATTTATTTTTAATTAAAAATAATTCATTTGAGGTGGTTAACAAGAAATTACCTAACTTTTTTAAAATCCCGGTTAAACTTCCAAAGAATGCTCCAGAGGGTGATTACACAGTATCATTAAATATAATTGATAGTATAAATAATTTTGAAAGTAAAAAAGTAAAAATACAAGTTTACAAACCTGGTTTAAGTTCTTTTATTTTTAAATTTGCCCACAATTTCTCATTTATGTATGGACTCTTTTCTGCTATAATAGCAATTAGTTTAGGTCTATCAGCAGGTTTGTTATTTAGAAAATACTTATGACAGAAAAAGAACTAACATTTCTTGTCGTCCTTGATGATTCAAAGGAAATATTTAACGCACTAAGGTACGCAGCTCAAAGATCAGCTAGAACAAATGGCAGAGTAGCACTTTTATATACTTTTGAAACACTAGAGTTTAGTCATTGGAAGGCTGTTGAAGATATTGCTGAGAGAGAGTCAAGAGAAGAAGCTGAATCCAAAATTAAAGAATATGAAAATTATGTTCTAACTTTTTCTAATAAAAAACCCAAGAAATTCATAATGAAAGGTGACAGACTAGAATGTATTATAGAGTTTCTCAGCGCAAATAAATTTATTTCAAATTTTGTTTTGGCGGCTTCATCTAATAGATCAAGCGGAGACCCTTTGATTAGTGCTTTTACCCTAAAACAAAGTGATAAAATAAAAGTTCCTATAACAATCATTCCTCCACTTTTAACAGAAGAAGAAATTGACAAGTTATCATGATTTCATTATTTTATGATTATGTTTATACAAACTGAAGAAACACCCAATCCAGCTACATTAAAATTTCTTCCTGGAAAGATATTACTAGAGAAAGGAACTCTAGAGTTCAAATCTCAAGAAGAGGCCGCAAATAATTCTCTTGCTACCTTGTTATTTACTGATGAAAACGTAAAAGGTGTTTTTATTGGAAAAGATTTTTTGACTGTGACCAAATCTGATTCAGTAGAGTGGGAAATCTTAAAACCTACTTTGTTGTCATCAATTTTAGATTATTTTTCTTCTGGTGGAGAAATTGAAAATTCTGAATTGAAGGAGACTAATAAAAATGAAAAAGAGATAAAATACACAAAAAAAGATCAAGAAATTGTTAATAAAATTAACGAACTACTCGAAGAAAGAATTAAACCTGCCGTTGCGCAAGACGGAGGTGATATAAACTTTGTTAAACTTCAAAGTGGGATTGTTTTTCTTGAACTTAGAGGTGCTTGCTCTGGATGTCCTAGCTCAACAATAACATTAAAATCTGGGATTGAAAATATGCTTAAATATTATATTCCCGAAATTCAATCAGTTGAAGCTATAAACCAATAATGGAAAAAAGTAAGGCGATCAATAGAAACCTTGTGGTTCTTCTGGTTTCTCTTATTTTTATTAATTTGGCTGTTGGATTTTACAAAAGTTTTTCAAATATAAAAAATATTGGAAACACTTCAATCAGCTTCACAGTTCAAGACAAATCGATGTTAGACTATATGAATAATGAATCCAAAGTTGATTTTATTGGTAAAGCAAATGAAATGATTGATATTTTTGAGAAATATAATTTTTCTGTCGAGTCTTTCCTAAATGACCAATCATCAAATTTAATTATTTTTTCTAGCTGGCCTAATGATTTTCTAAATATAAAGTCAGTCAATAAAAGAAAGAAATTATTTATAAATACACTGTTACCAATAATTTTTGTAGAAAATAGAAAAATACTAGAGGAAAGAAAAAGAATTCTTGATTGGTGGAATCAATCAGGAGGCGATGTAGCGTCCAGAGAATTTTGGCCCAATTGGTTATTTGAACTTAGTGAAAAATATAACTACACAGAATCGAGTATTGGAAGTTTATTGATAAGGGTTGATATAGTTCCTCTTTCTTTGGCACTATCTCAAGCCGCTATTGAGAGTGGATGGGGAAGTTCGCGTTATTTGAATGAAGGAAATGCAATTTTTGGACAATATACATTTGACAGTAAAAAAGGCATTAAACCAAGAGATAGAGAAATGGGGAAGAAATTTTTTGTTAAGAAATTTCCTACACTTTCAGAATCAGTAAGATCATATTTAAAAAACATAAATACTCATCTTGCATATGAGAATTTTAGACAAGAAAGACGAAAATTAAGGATGAATGGAGAGAGCTTATCAGGAAATGTACTAGCAAATTTTTTAGAAAATTATTCGGAGAGAAACCAAGCTTACGTTGATGATTTAAAGCTTCTCATTCAAACGAATAATTTTATGAAGTTTGACAAAACTAACGGACTTTTAAATTAATTTACTCTTTTAATCATTTTTCCATACCAAAAAATTTCTCCACTCTGATTAATATAAGTACAATTTATCCTGTACCTAACTCCATTTTTCAATTCTGAAAGATATAATTTAACCTTCTCTCCTTCATCTTTCTTTATCATAGCTGCAGAGTTATTTACAAAACAGTTAATTGATTCTGAGGGAAATTTTGTAAGAAAACTAAAATTTAATTCACTTGTATTGATAATTGAGTCATCAAAAGAACTTTCAAATATTTTCAAAGGCTTCGTTTGAATAATCATTTTAAATCTTTTTAAATTTCCAAATTCATCATTTAAAGCATATCTTGGGAGTCTATATTTGTTTTGATCTAAGTGAATAGGAGCTGAATGTTGAGAAAAAGCAATGTCATAATCTAATATTTTTATTATTTCTTCTATGGCTCTGCTGCTTTCTCCGTATGGATAAGAGAAAATTTTTGGCTGTTTGCCAATTTTTTTTTCAATTTCAATTTGATTTTGTTCTATTTCTTTTTTTAGTGTTTGTATATCCATTCCCACAAGACTTTCATGACTCTTAGAATAGTTAAGAATTAGGCCATTGTTACTAGAAACTTCTTTGAGCATTGACCAATTCATAAATTCTGATTCTTTAGCACTTGATACATAATCCGAAGAAACAAAAATGCTAAAAGGAAGTTTATTTTTTTTAAGAATCGGAAAACCATTTTGAAAAAATGACTTGTAAGCATCATCGATAGTAATGAATACAGTTCTATTAGTAAGACTGATTTCTTTTTTTAGATACTTTGGAAGTTCTGTAATTGGAAGAACACTAATATTTTCATCAACTAAATATTCAATATGCTTTTCAAAAAGTTCCTGAGAAATACTAGTGCTAGGATATTTATCATCACCGATTCTATGATACATAAGTACTGTAATATTTGGTTCTACTGCATAAGCCTTTACCCCAAAGAAAAGGATAATAAAAAAAGCTTTTTTAATAAGCGACTTAAATGTCATTAACTATAGGGAAGTTTTTAGAGTTATAGAGTTGATAATGCCACCATTCATTTCTAAAGAAATCCCAACCAGCATCAGTCATAATACCTAACAGCAACAATCTATTTTTATAGGCCTCTTTAGTTATATCTAAACAACCATGATATGAAAGTCTTGAAAATTCATCAAACCCAGTACCCATATCAAGTTCTATATCATCAGAATTTACGAGTGTTATGTCAATTGCTACACCTCTTGAATGAGGAGAACCTTTATCAGGAGGTGCAATAAAATTTGGATCAGGCAAACATTCCCATAACTTTTTCTGGACATAAACAGGTCTGTATGCATCAAATATTTTAATTTTAAGGTTTTGTTTTTTTGCTATCTGAACTGCTAAATCTAAATGCTCATAAGCAACTTTATGAATATAACATTCATCTGATAAAAATACTTTTTCTTTGGTAAAGTTTTGAGAAGTTGAGTATCTCAAATCAATTAAAACTTCTAATTTTTTTTTGTTTACTTTGACTAGATTTTGATTCATTTTTAGATAAAGGAATATGTTATCATTATCAATTTTTAGTTCAAGTCAAAGAATTTCTGTAGCACTTTATGAAGGAAAATTACTAAAAAAGTTTTTTGAAAGAATAATTAATAGTA
>CACODD010000010.1 GCA_902625895.1 uncultured Alphaproteobacteria bacterium | reverse complement strand
ATTACTTGAATATAAATATGCTTTGATGATCTGAAAGCACAAAGTCTTAGGTTAGATGTACTTTTTACTTTTGAACGGATTCTTAATGATCTTTTATTTTTTAAATTTTTTTTTGAAATCATTTCTTTTTACCCTCTTTTCTTTTTATAACTTCATCTTTATATTTTATACCTTTACCTTTATAAGGTTCAGGTTTCCTAAAGGATCTAATGTTCGCTGCGATTTGGCCAACTTTCTGTTTGTCAATCCCAGATATTTTTATTTGAGTTGGCTTCGGAACCTCAATTTTCAGGTCATCTGGCACATCAAAATTAATAGCATGCGAATATCCTAATAAGAGTTCTAATATTTTACCTTTTTGGGTAGCCTTGTACCCTACACCATTAAGTTCCAATTCTTTTACAAAACCTATTGAAACGCCGTCAACAATATTTCTAATTCTAGACCTAACGGTTCCCCACATTTTTTGTTGTGTAATAGAATCCCCTGACTTGTTAACATGGATAGTTTGATCCTTAACCTCAACTTTAGCATTAGATTTGAAATTATATGAAAGCTCGCCAAGTTTACCTTTTGCAAAAATAACATTGTTTTCTATTTTAATCTCGGTATTCTCTGGGATCCTAATTGGTATTCTTCCACTTCTCGACATTTACAATCTCCTAAAAAACCTTACACAATATTTCGCCACCAACATTTTCGTCTCTTGCTTCGCTATCAGAAAGCACGCCTTTTGATGTCGACAAAATTGATATTCCGAGACCATCGAAATTTCTTTGAAGATCTCCAATTTTTGAATAAACTCTTCTACCAGGTGTCGATATTCGTGAAATTTCTTTAATTACAGGTTCTCCGTCTACATATTTTAATTCAATCTGAAAATTATTTTTGTGATTTTCTAACTCGATCTTCTTAAAACCCTTAATATAACCTTCTCTATGAAGAACATCAAGAACGTTACCTCTGAACCTGGACGCTGGCATTAGTACTGAATCTTTTCTTCGAAGTTGACCATTTCTTATCCTTGTTAACATATCACCTAATGGGTCTGACAAACTCATATTAATAATCCTTTCTTATCTACCAACTTGATTTTGTTATTCCTGGAATTTGACCAATGGCAGCTAACTCTCTAAAAGCTATTCTAGATAACTTAAATTTTCTATAAACCCCCCTAGATCTTCCTGTAAGTGCACATCTATTTCTAATTCTTACTTTTGATGCATTCCTTGGGATCTTTGATAATTGCAATCTGGCTTTAAACTGCTCATCAGGACTTAATTTTTTATTGTTTGCAATCTTCAATAGTTTATTTCGTTTGGCTTTAAACTTATTATACATTTTCATTCTTTTTTTGTTTCTCTCAATAATACTTAATTTAGACATTAATACTCCTTAATCTTTAAACGGAAGGTTAAAACTTTTTAATAATTCGTAGGCATGATCTTGGTTTGATGTTGTGGTTGTGATGGTAATGTCCATCCCTCTAATTTTATCAACTTTATCGTAGTCAATCTCAGGAAAAATGATTTGTTCTTTAATACCGATTGAATAATTACCATTACCATCGAAAGATTTTTTTGACAGACCTTTAAAATCTCTGACCCTCGGTAAAGCAATAAATATAAGGCGATCTAAAAACTCAAACATACGTTTTTTACGCAATGTGACTTTACATCCAATGTTAAGTCCCTTTCTCAATTTAAAACCTGCAATTGATTTTTTTGCCTTAGTAACAACAGGCTTTTGTCCAGTAATAAGAGAAAGATCTTCGATTGCTTTATTGATGACTTTCGAATCAGAAACGGCTTCACCAACTCCAATATTCACAACAATTTTGTCTAGCTTTGGAACTTCAAAAATATTTTTTAAGCTAAACTTTTCTTTTAACTTTACTCTTATTTCAGATTCGTATTTTTCTGCTAATCGTGCCATATTAAACTTAGTTAAGTGTTTCTCCTGATTTTTTAAAAAATCTTACTTTTTTTCCATCTTTTAAAAACTTAAAACCTACTCTTGAAGCTTTTGTTGTTTTTGGATCAATCAATGATAACTTACATAAATGCATCGGCATCTCTATGCTTTCAATTCCACCTTTTTGTGTAGCTGATTGTTTCGTGTGTTTTTTAACGATGTTAGCTCCTTCAACTATAGCCTTTGTAGGCTTGTCTTTACCTTTAATTATTTTCAAGATTTTTCCTGTCTTACCTTTGTCTTTTCCCGACAAGACAATAACATCATCTCCTTTTTTAATTTTAGCTGACATTTACAAAACCTCCGGAGCTAAAGATATTATTTTCATATACTTCCTAGCTCTTAATTCTCTGGTAACTGGACCAAATATTCTAGTTCCAAGTGGTTCTCCATTATTATTAATTAAAACAGCTGCATTTCTATCAAATCTTATGGAAGATCCGTCTGATCTATAAACTTCTTTTGCAGTCCTAACAATAACTGCTTTATGGATCTCTCCTTTTTTAACTTTTCCTCTTGGGATAGCATCTTTTACAGTAATAACTATTACATCACCAACAGACGCGAACCTTCTTTTTGAGCCACCTAAAACCTTTATGCATTGGATTTTTTTTGCTCCGGAATTGTCTGCTACTAATAGATTTGATTGCATTTGTATCATTATTTATCCTTTACTAATTACTATCCATTTTTTGGTTTTTGAAATAGGTTTATTTTCCTGAATCGAAACAAGCTGACCAATTTTAAATTTGTTTTCCTCATCATGAACAGAATATTTTTTCGATCGATTTATGTATTTTTTATAAACAGGATGCATGACTTTACGGCTAACTTTAACTGTTATAGTTTTCTCTGCCTTATCTGATACAACTACACCTTTTAAAACTCTTTTTGGCATATCTTATTTTTCGCCTTTCATCTTTTTATTAAAATTTATTGCTGTTTTAACTCTTGCAATTTGTTTTTTTACAACTGAAATTCTTGCTGTCTTTTCAAGTTGACCTGAACTTTTTTGAAACCTTAAATTTAGCGACTCTTTTCTCAACAAGCCCATTTTGTCTTTTAGAATGTTTAAATCAAGTTTTATAAGCTCTGAAAATTTTTCCATTACGAACCTAACCTCGTCACGAATTTTGTTTTATTGGGTAATTTAGCGGAGGCCAGGTCAAAGGCTTCTTCAGCTAAATTTTTTGGAACACCGTCAATTTCAAACAAAATTTTTCCTGGTTTAACTTTTGCAGCCCAAAACTCAACTGCACCCTTACCTTTGCCTTGTCTCACTTCGGCAGGCTTTTTTGAAACAGGAACATCAGGAAAGATGCGTATCCAAACACGACCAGACCTTTTTAAATGCCTCGAAATACACCTACGAGCCGATTCAATCTGTCTTGATGTGATTCTTGCAGGTGTTAACGCTTTTAGTCCAAATGCACCAAAATTTAGGAAGTTGCCCCCTTTAGAAATTCCGTGCATTCTCCCTTTAAATTGTTTTCTGAATTTAGGTTTTTTAGGTTGTAACATTTTTAACTATCGACTTTCTTTAATTCATCATTAGAAACTTTATCGGGATTGTTATTATCGTTTGTTTCTCTTTCAAATTTTTCACCTTTAAATATCCATACCTTAACGCCACAAATTCCATAAGTCGTGTTTGCTCTTGAGACTCCATAATCTACATCTGCTCTAAGTGTATGTAAAGGAACTCTTCCCTCTCTATACCATTCTGTTCTGGCGATTTCAGCACCTCCAAGTCTACCACTACAATTTACTCTTATGCCCTCTGCACCCAATCTCATGGCAGATTGAACAGCCCTTTTCATTGCTCTTCTAAATGCAACTCTTTTTTCCAGTTGTTGAGCTATGTTATCTGCAACCAGTTGGGAATCAAGTTCTGGTTTTTTAATTTCAACAATATTAATATTTACATCCCCACTGACCATTTTGGTTACTGATTTTTTTAATTTCTCTATATCAGAGCCCTTTTTACCAATTATTACACCAGGTCTCGATGTATAAAGTGTAATATTTGCTAATTTTGCTGGTCTTTCAATCACAATCTTTGAAATTCCTGCTGAGCTCAATCTTTTCATTAAAAACCTTCTAAGGTTAATATCTTCTTGAAGAAGTCCAGAATAATTTTTTTCTGAAAACCATCTTGACTCCCATGACTTAATTATGCCCAATCTAAGACCAATTGGATTAGTTTTTTGTCCCATTATCTTCCTTCATTTTTTTATTTACTGTTTTTTTTTCTTCAAGCTCTTCTCTTTCTTGCACAAGAATTCTTATTCTAGAAAAGGTCTTTAAGATTTTTCCAGCCCTTCCTCGAGCTCTTGGTCTAAACCTCTTTAGAACCATTGATTTGCCGACGCTTGCCTCTTTGACAAATAATTTATCTATATCGAGTTGATGATTGTTTTCGGCATTAGAAATTGCAGATTTTAAAATTTTTAAAACTTCGCCAGAAATTCTTCTTTTGGAAAAAAGTAAATTATTAATAGCTTTTTCAACTTTAAGACCTCTGATTAATCCCAAAACAAGATTTGTTTTTTGAGGACTGGATTTTAAAGATTTGCCAATTGCTTGCACCACTAAAATCTCTTCATTATCATTCTTTTTAACCATAATCTTTAAAATTTCCTATGACGTTTTCTTATCAGCATTATGCCCTTTATAAGTTCTGGTAGGAGAAAACTCTCCAAATTTGTGGCCAACCATGTTTTCACTAACTGTAACAGGTATGTGCTTTTTCCCGTTATGTACACCGAAAGTTAAACCAACAAACTCTGGTAGAATAGTGGACCTTCTTGACCAAGTCTTTATTACGTCGTTTCTTCCAGAACTCTTTACGACCTCAGCTTTCTTAATCAAATAAACATCAACAAATGGGCCTTTCCAAACTGATCTAGACATTATTTTTTACCTCTTCTAATAATATATTTATCGGTTCTTTTATTGTTTCTGGTTTTCTTTCCCTTTGCTGAGAAACCTTTTCTAGAAACCGGGTTTCTTCCACCAGAGGTTCGACCTTCACCTCCTCCGTGAGGATGATCAACAGGATTCATTGCAACACCACGTACTACAGGGCGAACTCCCATCCAGCGTTTTCTTCCTGCTTTACCAAGTTTAATATTTTTGTTATCTGGATTTGAAACCATTCCAATAGTTGCACGACACTCTATTCTCACTATTCTAATTTCGCCAGATGAAAGTTTAATCTGAGCATATTCAGAATCTTTTCCAATAAGTTGACTGTAAGTTCCAGCAGATCTATTGAGTTGTCCACCTTTACCAGGCTTCATTTCAACATTGTGAATTAATGTATCTGTAGGAATGTTTTTAAGTTGCATACAATTCCCTACTTTTATGTCTGCTTTATCTGATGAAATAATTTTGTCACCTATCTTTAATTTTTGAGGTGAAATTATATATGAAAATATATTATTTTCATATTTGATGAGTGCAATATTAGCAGTTCTATTGGGGTCGTATTCGATTCTTTCTACCGTTGCAAAAACGTCTTTTAAATTTCTTTTAAAGTCTACCAATCTATATTTTCTTTTGTGTCCTCCACCCTGTCTTCTTGAGGTTAGATGACCGAAATTATTTCTTCCACCACTTTTTGTTAAACCTTTTGTAAGTTTTTTAAATGGTTTTCCTTTGTGTAAATCACTATTGTCAGTTAATACGAGCCCTCTCTGACCAGCGGTGTTTGGTTTGAATTGTTTTAATGCCATAGTTTACTTAACCTCTACTGTTGTATCTATCGTATTTCCCTCAGCAAGTTTGACAAATGCTTTCTTAAAATCTGGTCGTTTACCTGAAATATTTCTAAATTTTTTAATTTTACCGTTTTGATTTAGCGTGTTAACTGATAAGACTTTTACATCAAACAACTTCTCGACTGCTTGTTTTATTTGAGGTTTAGTTGACTTATTAGAAACTTTAAAAACGTAGTAATTGAATTGTGAAACATAGGTGGATTTTTCCGAAACCAAAGGATTTCTGATAATTTCGTATAACTTCTGAGTTGAAATTTTTTTCATTTATTCAACCTTTCGTGAATGCCTGATACAGCGCTTGATGAAAAAACCAAATAATCTCTTCTCAAGATGTCGTAAACGTTTAATCCTACTAAAGGTAGAATATCAATTTTTGGAACATTTTTAGCAGCTAATAAGAAATTTTTATCAATGTCTTTGTTTTCAACAAACAGTGCTGAATCTATTTTTAGATTTGAGAGCTTGTTTCTAAACAGGCTGGTTTTTGGTTTCGCCATTTTTAGCTCATCAATTATTTTGAGCTTACCGTCTTTTAACTTTTTAGATAGAACCATTTTAAGAGCTAATTTTTTAATTTTTTTTGGAAGTTTATGTGCATGCGATCTAACTTGCGGACCAAAGATAACAGCACCGCCTCTCATTTGAGGCGACCTTTTGCTCCCTTGTCTTGCACTACCGGTTCCTTTTTGCTTAAAAGGTTTTTTTGTCGTTCCTGAAATCTCAGATATACCTTTAGTTTTGTGGTTACCACTTCTTCTTTTAGAAAGTTGATACCTAACCATTCTGTAAATAATTTCATCTTTGATTTCAATTGAAAAGATTGACTTATCCAGGTCGATCTCTTTAAGTGTTTTGTTATCTAATGTATTTATTTTTTCTTTCATCTCATTTATTGTTTATGGTTTTTCTGTTTGCTTTGTATCAGAAGTTAATTGATTGTTTTGTTTCTCTTCTTGTACATCAGCTTTTCCTACTTCTTTTTGAATATTTTCATTTTTTTCTTGCGTTGAAGTCGCAACGTTATTGGATACATTTGATTTGTTTTCTGTAACATTTTCAGGCACATTCGTGTCAGTGTCTTTAGGCTCTTGAGGCAAAGTGTCTTCATTAACATTTTGATTGACGTTTTCGTTTAAAGAAATTTTTTGATTTTTCTTAACCGAATCGACTATTTTTATAACTGAACCTTTGTGTCCAGGAACTGCACCTTTTAGGATAATAAGATTATTTACGGTATCAATGTTTAAAATTTTTAAATTCTGAATTGTAACTTTTTTATTGCCAAGTCGCCCAGCCATTTTCTTTCCTTTAAAAACTTTTCCTGGATCTTGACATTGACCTGTTGATCCGTGTGACCTATGGGATATCGATACACCGTGAGTTGCTCTATTTCCTGCAAAATTATGTCTTTTCATTCCACCGGCGAAACCTTTCCCAATGGAATTTGATGTTACATCGACAAACTGACCCACCATGAAGTTTGATACGTTCATCTTATCCCCAATTTTAAAAGAACTTGGTTCTTTTAACTTAAACTCTTGTGAGTAAGAAAATGCTTTTAATTTATTTTTTTTAAGAAATTCTTTAAATGGTTTTCCAACAGATTTTGTGTAATTTCCATGAGAAAGAGTGACAGCATTATATCCATCTTTTTCATAACTTTTAAGAGAAACAACTTGGCATTCTCTTACCTGAAGGACTGTAACGGAATGATTGATTTTATCTTTATCATAAAATCGAGACATTCCTACTTTTTCAGCTAATAATCCTTCCCTCATAAAGTCACCTAAAGTTTAATCTCTATATCAACACCTGCTGCTAACTCTAACTTTTGCAGTGCATCAACAGTTTGAGGTGTCCATTCGGTAATATCCATCATTCGCTTATGAGTTCGCATTTCTAACTGATCACGAGATTTTTTGTCAACATGAGGAGATTTTAATATAGTAAATTTTTCAATAATTGTTGGTAAAGGTATGGGACCTTTTACATTAGCACCAGTTCTTTTAGCGGTATTAACTATTTCAAGTGTTGTTTGATCTAAAACTCTGTGATCGAACGCTTTAAGTCTGATGCGAATGTTTTGACTAGCCATCTTTCAAAGTCCTTATTAAATATTACTCAACAATCTCAGCAACAACTCCAGCTCCCACAGTTCTTCCACCTTCTCTAATAGCGAACTTTAAGCCTTTGTCCATTGCAATTGGGGTTAACAATTCAACTGAAACAGAAACGTTGTCACCTGGCATAACCATTTCAGTTCCAGAGGGTAATTCTATGGTTCCAGTAACATCAGTAGTTCTAAAATAGAATTGAGGTCTGTAATTTTTGAAGAATGGTGTATGCCTTCCACCCTCGTCTTTATTCAAAATGTAAGCCTCTGCTTTAAACTTTTTGTGGGGTTTAATGGACCCAGGTTTTGCTAGAACTTGACCTCTTTCAACTTCTTCTCTTTTAGTTCCTCTGAGAAGAACACCTACATTGTCACCAGCTTCGCCTCTATCTAGGAGTTTCCTGAACATTTCAACACCAGTACAAACAGTTTTTTGAGTTTCTTTAATCCCTGTGATCTCTATTTCGTCGTTTACATTTACAACACCTCTTTCAACTCTTCCAGTCACAACAGTTCCTCTTCCTGAAATAGAAAAAACATCCTCAATTGGCATTAAGAAATCTTGATCAAGTGGTCTTGTTGGTTGAGGAATATGTTCATCAACCTTCTGCATTAATTCTAATATTGCCTTTTTACCAGTTTCTTCATTTGTGTTTTCGATTGCTGCAAGAGCTGAACCTTTCACAATTGGAATATTATCGCCATCAAATTCGTACTTTGACAAAAGCTCTCGTACTTCCATCTCAACTAAATCGAGAAGCTCAGGATCATCTACTTGATCAACTTTATTCATAAAAACGACAATAGACGGAACACCTACTTGACGAGCCAATAAAATATGCTCCTTAGTTTGAGGCATAGGACCGTCTGCCGCTGAAACAACAAGTATCGCACCATCCATTTGAGCAGCGCCAGTGATCATATTCTTTACATAATCTGCATGACCAGGACAATCAACGTGCGCATAATGTCTTTTATCTGTTTGATACTCGACGTGAGCGGTGGAGATTGTTATACCTCTTTCCTTTTCTTCTGGTGCTTTGTCTATTTGAGCATAATCCATGGCGGTCGCTCCGCCAGTTTCCGATAAAACTTTTGTGATTGCT
The DNA here is from genome assembly GCA_902625895.1 of uncultured Alphaproteobacteria bacterium. Classification (GTDB taxonomy): domain Bacteria; phylum Pseudomonadota; class Alphaproteobacteria; order Methylaequorales; family Methylaequoraceae; genus Methylaequor. The sequence goes on along the minus strand of CACODD010000010.1, from coordinate 28,119 downwards.
GCAGTTAAAGTGGTTTTCCCATGATCAACGTGACCAATTGTTCCAATATTACAATGAGGTTTACTTCTGTCGAATTTTTCTTTTGCCATTTTAATTACTCCTTATTTAAAAAATTAACCAGAAACTTTTTCCTTAACTTCTTCAGCCACATTATGAGGAACTTCCTCATAGTGATCAAAAGTCATGGTGTAACTCGCTCTACCCTGGCTCATAGAACGTAAATTATTAACATATCCAAACATATTAGCTAAAGGAACCATACCATTAACAACGTGATTTACACCCCTTTGCTCCATGCCTGAAACTTGCCCCCTTCTAGAGTTTAAATCTCCAATAATATCACCCATGTATTCTTCGGGTGTTACAACTTCAACTTTCATCATTGGTTCTAGAAGAACAGCTTTTGCTTTTGGCATTGCTTCTCTAAATGCTGCCCTAGCGGCAATTTCGAATGCCATTACACTTGAGTCTACGTCATGAAATGCACCATCAACAAGTGTACATTTAAAATCAATGACTGGAAAGCCAGCTAAAAAGCCTGTTTCAATAGAGGCTTTCAAACCTTTTTCAACACCAGGAATGTATTCTTTAGGAACTCTTCCTCCAACAATTTTACTTTCGAAGATAAAGCCATCACCCTTAGAAAGTGGTTCAAATTCCATTACAACCTTAGCAAATTGTCCAGCACCACCTGATTGTTTCTTGTGAGTATAATCAACAGAAGCAGGCTGTGTTATTGTTTCTCTGTAGGCTACTTGGGGTGCACCCACTGTTGCATCAACTTTAAATTCCCTAAGCATTCGATCAACTAAAATTTCGAGATGAAGTTCTCCCATTCCTTTCATAACCGTTTGACCAGATTCATGATCAACACTAACTTTGAAGGAAGGATCTTCAGCTGCAAGTCGTTGAAGAGCAACGCCCATTTTTTCTTGATCTGCTTTTGTTTTTGGTTCTACGGCTACTTCAATAACAGGGTCTGGAAACTCCATTCTTTCGAGAACAACAGCATCTTCTGAGTCACAGAGGGTGTCACCAGTAGTTGTATCTTTTAGTCCAGCGACGGCGATTATGTCACCTGCATAAGCTGTTTTAATATCTTCTCTGGAATTAGAATGCATTTGTAGCATCCTTCCAAATCTTTCTCTTTTATCTTTGACTGAATTTAAAACCGAACTTCCAGCTTCAATTTTACCAGAATAAACTCTCATAAAAGTTAATGATCCTACAAAAGGATCATTCATAATTTTAAAAGCAAGAGCCGAAAAAGGTTCTGTATCAGAACTTTTTCTAGTAATTGCTTCGTCCTCTTTCTGGTATTTAATACCTTTGATTGCAGGAACATCTAAAGGTGACGGCAAGAAATCAACAACTGCATCCAACATTGGTTGAACTCCTTTGTTTTTGAAGGCACTTCCACATAGCACAGGGACGAATGTACTACTTATTGTACCTTTTCTAATTAATGATTTAATTTGTTCTTCAGTTGGAGAGGTGCCATCGAGATATTTTTCCATAATCTCGTCGTCTAGCTCAACAACTGTTTCTACTAATTTCTCTCTATACTTATTAGCTTCATCTATCATATCATCTGGTATCTCTTCATCGGTGAATTTAGCGCCCAGTGTTTCTTCCTGCCAAATAACTGCTTTCATTCTAACAAGATCGATTAAACCTTTAAAATTTGATTCAGAGCCCAACGGTAACTGAATTACTAGAGGTTTAGCACCAAGCCTATCTACAATCATATCTACACACCTGTAGAAGTTCGCACCAATTCTATCCATTTTGTTTACAAAACACATTCTAGGGACTCCGTATTTGTCTGCTTGTCTCCAAACGGTTTCTGATTGAGGCTCAACACCAGCTACAGAATCAAATACACAAACGCTACCATCAAGAACTCTTAACGATCTTTCAACCTCAATTGTAAAGTCTACATGTCCAGGTGTATCGATAATATTAATTCTTTTGTCATTCCAAAAACAAGTTGTTGCAGCCGAGGTTATTGTTATGCCTCTTTCTTGTTCTTGCTCCATCCAATCCATTGTAGCTGCCCCATCATGAACTTCTCCTATTTTGTGAGATACACCAGTATAGTACAAGATTCTTTCAGTTGTGGTTGTTTTACCTGCATCTATGTGAGCCATAATTCCAATATTTCTATAATTATCTAAATTTGTCTTTCTTGTCATTCTATCACCATCTGTAATGAGCAAAGGCTCTGTTTGCTTCTGCCATTTTATGTGTATCTTCTCTTTTTTTTATAGAGGTGCCTTTGTTTTCATGAGCATCCGCCAACTCTTGAGCAAGTCTATCAACCATAGATTTTTCATTACGTTTCCTCGATGCATCAACAATCCAACGAATTGCTAAAGCTTGAGCTCTTTCATTTCTTACTTCTACCGGAACTTGATAGGTTGCACCACCCACTCTTCTTGATCTAACTTCAATTCCTGGTTTAACATTGTTTAATGCAGTTTTAAACAGATCTATAGGTTTTGAAATTTTAAGTTTTTTAGAAGCTATATCAAGAGCGTCATAAACTATTTTTTCAGATTTAGATTTTTTTCCGTCGTACATTACGATGTTAATGAATTTGGATAGAACTTTATCATTAAATTTCGTATCAGGAATTATTTCCCTTTTATCTGCTTTTCTTCTTCTTGACATGATTCTTTACTTTGGCCTTTTTGCTCCATATTTGGATCTTCTTTGTTTTCTATTTTTAACCCCCTCTGTATCGAGGATACCTCGTAAAACGTGATATCTAACTCCCGGAAGATCCTTGACCCTACCGCCTCTGATTAGGACAACTGAATGTTCTTGAAGATTATGTCCCTCCCCTGGGATGTAACTAGTGACTTCGAAACCATTGGTAAGTTTGACTCTAGCCACTTTTCTAAGAGCTGAATTAGGTTTTTTTGGAGTTGTCGTGTAGACCCTTGTGCAAACTCCCCTTTTCTGAGGACACCTTTCGAGTGCTGGAACTTTATTTCTTTTAAGTTGTTTAGATCTAGGTGATCTAATTAACTGGTTGATTGTAGGCATTTTTCCCCTTAATAAATAGTTAGAAATTGTGTTTGACTCAGCGCCACTACCAATTATTCGTTGAAACGTAACACATCTTCAATCACTGTCAACAATAGAAAAAAAAAAAGTATTAAGAAGCTTTTTCTTCGTTTTGCGTTGCCTTACTCAGTAACTCTTTGTCCTTCTGATTTGCTTCAAGTTTTACCTGAGACATAAAAGATCCTGTACCACAAGGAACCAATCTTCCAACTATTACGTTTTCTTTAAGTCCCATCAAACTGTCAACTTTTCCAGAGACAGAGGCTTCTGTCAACACTCTTGTTGTTTCCTGAAATGAGGCCGCTGAGACAAAACTATCTGTTTGTAGTGATGCTTTGGTAATACCCAAAAGGATTTGATACCCTTTTGCTGGAGCTCTGTTTTCTTTTTCAGCTTTGATATTTTGTTCTTGAAATTCTTTTCTGCTAACCTGTTCGCCAGCTAAAAGTGTAGTTTCACCCGGGTCAGTTATTTCAATCTTTTGCATCATTTGTCTGACTATTACTTCTATGTGTTTGTCATTAATCTTAACACCTTGAAGTCTGTAAACATCTTGTACCTCTTTAGTAAGATATGTTGCTAGAGCCTCAACTCCTTTAACCCTTAGAATATCATGCGGTACTGAGTTTCCGTCAACTAAGACATCACCAATTTCAACAACATCCCCTTCTTGAACTGTTAGGTGTTTTGACTTTGAAATAACATATTCTACAGGGCTTAAATTTGAGTCATTTGGAACTATTGAGATTTTCCTTTTCATCTTGTAGTCCTTACCAAATTCTACCTTGCCAGAGACTTCTGCAATGATTGCATGATCTTTTGGTTTTCTTGCTTCAAAAAGCTCGGCAACACGCGGCAATCCACCAGTTATATCTTTAGTTTTACTCGATTCTTTCGGCACCCTTGCAATAACGTCTCCCTGTTTTATGCTTTGGTCGTTATTTACACTTATAATAGAATCTACAGTTAGAGGATAACTAGCGGTACTACCATTTTCTAAAACCAACACTTCTCCACCTGACTTCTTATCATGTATTTCGAGTCGTGGAACAAGATCCTGGTTTTTTGTCTGTTGTTTCCAATCCATGACTATATTACTTGATAAACCTGTTGATTCGTCGATTATCTCCCTTGTAGTGATACCCTCCTCAAGATCCTTGAATTTCATTATTCCACTGGTCTGTGCAATAATCGGTAAAGTAAAAGGGTCCCACTCTGCAATAATGTCGTTCGATTTAACATCCTTGTCATCGGTAAAATTAATTTTACAACCAAAAGGTAATCTGTGTTTGGCTTTTTCTTTTTTATTTTCGTCTAAAATTAAAAGAGAGGCGTTTCTTGACATGTTAATATTATTTCCAGAACTGTCTGTCGCAAATTTTAAATTAAGGTACTTAACTTTTCCTTGAACTTTGGATTCAATATTAGAAACCTCTGTGCCTTTCTGAGCTGCTCCACCAATATGAAATGTTCTCATTGTCAACTGTGTGCCAGGTTCACCAATAGATTGAGCTGCTATAACTCCAACTGCTTCCCCAACATTAACTGGGGTTCCTCTTGCAAGATCCCTTCCGTAACATTTAGCGCAAACTCCGAATTCAGCTTCGCAAGTCAACACAGATCTAACCTTAATTTCTGCAAATCCAACTTTATCAATTAACGATAGATTTTCTTCTGAGACAATATCACCAGTTTTCGCAATTATTTTATTGTCTTTATCGATTAAATCTTCAGCCAAAGTTCTTCCTAAAACTCTCTCTGATAAAGGCTCAACTACTTCACCGCCTTCCACTAATTCACTCAAAGTAATAAACTTTGAAGTAAAACAGTCACCAACAGTTATTATTGAATCCTGAGCAACATCAACTAATCTTCTAGTTAGGTATCCAGAATTAGCAGTTTTAAGCGCTGTATCAGCCAAGCCTTTTCGAGCACCATGACTTGAGTTAAAATATTCTAGAACAGTTAAACCCTCCTTGAAGTTAGAAACAATCGGTGTCTCAATTATTTCTCCTGAAGGTTTTGCCATTAGGCCTCTCATTCCTGATAACTGCTTTAATTGGGCTGCTGATCCTCTAGCACCTGAATCAGCCATCATGTAAACAGAGTTGAAATTCTCAACTGTGTCTGATTCTTTTGGAACAAGAATTTTCATCATTTCATCGGCGACTGAATCTGAACATTTTGCCCAAGCATCAACAACTTTATTATATTTTTCACCTTTTGTTATTAAACCCTCAGAATATTGTTTTTCATATGATTTCACTTTGTTTTCTGTGTCATCTAGTAAATTAGTCTTTTCAGATGGTATTAGTAGATCGTCTTTTCCAAAAGATATGCCCGCTTTACATGCCTCTCTGAAACCAATTTCCATAAGCTTGTCAGCAAAGATAACAGTTTTTTTCTGACCGCAATGTCTATATACTAAATCAATGGCATTACTTATTTCTTTTTTAGTAAGAACTTTATTAATTATCTCAAAACTAACTTTTGGATGTTTTGGAAGAATTTCACTTATTAACATTCTACCTGGTGTTGTTAAAACTGTTTGAGTGATAGGTTCAAAATTTTCATTCACAGTTTCGAATCTACATTTAATTTTGGAGTGTAATGAAACATTTTTTTGATCAATAGCTATTAAAAGCTCTTCCATCGAGGAGAAAATCATACCTTCACCCAAACCATTCGGACTCATTAAACTTAGATAATATAAACCTAAAATCATATCTTGAGACGGAACAATAATTGGCTTTCCGTTGGCAGGAGATAAAATATTATTTGTTGACATCATAAGCACACGTGCCTCAAGTTGAGACTCCAGTGATAATGGTACATGCACTGCCATTTGATCACCGTCAAAATCTGCATTAAAGGCAGTACAAACTAAAGGATGAAGTTGAATTGCTTTTCCTTCTATTAAGATTGGTTCAAACGCTTGGATTCCTAATCTGTGTAAAGTTGGAGCTCTGTTTAAAAGAACAGGATGTTCTCTTATCACCTCGGCAAGGATATCCCAAACCTCCGGTCTTTCTTTTTCGACCATTTTTTTTGCTGCTTTTACGGTTGTTGCTAAATTATATTTTTCGAGCTTTGAATAAATAAATGGTTTAAATAGTTCAATTGCCATTTTTTTTGGAATACCACATTGATGAAGTTTAAGTTCAGGTCCAACTACAATTACTGACCTTCCAGAATAATCAACTCTTTTACCCAACAGATTTTGCCTAAACCTACCTTGTTTACCCTTAAGCATGTCAGACAAAGATTTAAGTGGTCTTTTATTTGTACCGGTGATAACTCTTCCTCTTCTTCCATTATCGAAAAGTGCATCACAGGCTTCTTGGAGCATTCTTTTTTCGTTTCTAACTATTATATCAGGCGCTTTTAGGGTCAATAATCTCTGTAATCTATTATTTCTATTGATAACTCTTCTGTACAAATCATTGAGGTCAGAGGTTGCAAACCTTCCTCCATCTAAAGGAACAAGTGGTCTCAATTCGGGAGGAATAACTGGAATTACATTTAAAATCATCCATTCTGGTTTTAATTTAGAACCAATAAATGCTTCGATAAGTTTAAGTCTTTTGACTAACTTTTTCTTTTTTGTTTCAGAAGAGGTGGTGTTAAGTTCTTCTCTAACTATTTTTTGTTCCTCTTCAAGATTAATCTCTGAAAGTAACTTCTGAATAGCTTCAGCACCTATCATGCTTTGGAAACTTTCTCCAAATTCTTCTTTTAATTCTGAATTCTCTTCGTCAGATAAAATCTGAAACTTTTTAAGTGATTTTACCATCCCAGGTTCAGTAACTATAAAACTTTCGAAATAAAGAACTTTTTCTAGATCCTTCAGTGCTAAATCCAACAACAATCCGATTCTACTCGGAAGGGATTTCAGAAACCAAATATGAGCAACCGGAGCAGCAAGTGGAATATGTCCCATTCTTTCTCTTCTGACTTTTGTTAAAGTAACTTCCACCCCACATTTTTCACAAATTATACCTTTAAATTTCATTCTTTTATATTTGCCGCATACACATTCATAATCCTTAATTGGACCAAAAATACGAGCACAAAACAATCCGCTTCTTTCAGGCTTGAAAGTCCTATAATTTATTGTTTCTGGCTTTTTAATTTCACCGTGTGACCATGATATAATTTCGTCAGGGCTAGCTATTGAGATTCTTAAGTGATCAAAATTTACAAAGCTTGGTTTTTCTATAAGTTTTATTAATTCATTCATTATTACCTCTAATTCACATTTCTTTCTAATAGTTCGACATTTAGACCTAATGATTTTAATTCCATAATTAAAACATTGAAAGATTCAGGAATTCCTGATTCAATATTATCATCCCCTCGTACAATTGTTTCATATGCCTTAGTTCTTCCAGATACATCATCAGATTTAACAGTTAACATTTCTTGCAGGGTGTAAGATGCTCCATATGCTTCAAGAGCCCAAACTTCCATTTCACCAAATCTTTGACCTCCAAATTGTGCCTTGCCACCTAAAGGTTGCTGTGTAACAAGACTGTAAGGACCGATTGATCTAGCGTGAATTTTGTCATCCACAAGGTGGTTGAGTTTTAACATGTATATTTGTCCAACCGTGATAGGTCTATCAAAATAGTTTCCAGTTCTACCATCAATCAATCTTTGCTGACCACTTGTATGACTAGAAGCTAGAGTGAAGTAGTTATTAATATCCAGTTCTTTTGCACCGTCAAAAACGGGAGTTGCAAAAGGTACACCAGTCTTAAGCTGCATAGCTCTCTGAATTATTTCACTTTCAGTAAGTTTTGATATTCTCTCGTTAAAAATTTTCTCACCATAGACATTTTTAAAAAGATTTTTAATTTTTACAATATTTGATTTATCCTGGTTTGCTTCTAAGGCAAGATTATAAAACTTTTTACCTAAATCTACCGAAGCTGCTCCCAAATGAGTTTCTAATATCTGACCAACATTCATTCTAGAAGGAACCCCAAGAGGATTAAGAACAATGTCTACTGGTGTACCATCTTCCATGTATGGCATATCTTCAACCGGAATAATTCTTGATATCACACCTTTATTTCCATGTCTTCCTGCCATCTTATCTCCAGGAGCAAGTTGCCTTTTTACAGCAACAAAAACTTTTACTAGTTTCATAACACCAGGCATAAGTTCGTCACCGGATTGGACTTTATCAACTTTAGATTGAAAGGTTTTATTTAGTAGGTTCAAACTTTGATTAAAAGCATCATTTAGTGATTCAATTTTTTTCATCACAGAATCAGATTTAATTGAAATTTTTTTTAGTTGCGAAAGTTTAGATTCATCTAAAAGTTCTTTAGTCAGTTTAATATTTTTTGGTTTTTTTTCAAATCCGCTTTCGTATTCTTGATTTAGCAGAAGAGATTTTAGATTTTTTTCAAAACTTGACTCAAGAATAAATCTTTCATCCTCCATATCAATATGAAGTTGTTCTATTTGAGTTCGTTCATTAGATAAAGATCTCTCATCTTTGTCTATTCCTCTTCTTGAAAAGACTCTAACTTCAACTATTGTTCCAGACACTCCAGGAGGAAGTCTAAGAGAAGTATCTTTGACATCTGCTGCTTTTTCTCCAAAAATTGCTCTAAGAAGTTTTTCTTCAGGTGTCATTGGAGATTCTCCTTTAGGTGTTACCTTCCCAACTAAAATGTCACCTGGATTGACTTTTGCACCAATATGAACAATTCCTGCCTCATCAAGATTGGTTAAGGATTCTTCACCAATATTTGGGATATCTCTGGTTATTTCTTCTTGTCCAAGCTTTGTATCTCTAGCAAGAACTTCAAATTCTTGAATATGGATTGAAGTGAAAACGTCATCCACAACCAACTTTTCTGAAATCAGAATAGAGTCCTCATAGTTGTAACCATTCCAGGGCATAAATGCAACAGTGACATTTTTGCCTAATGCAAGTTCACCTGTTTTTGATGCAGGCCCATCTGCGATAATATCGCCTTCCTCAACAAAATCTCCTTCTTTTACTAACGGGGTCTGGTTAATACATGTATCTTGATTGGATCTTTGGAACTTGCTCAATCTGTAAATATCAACCCCAGTGTCTTTATCGCTTTTTTGAGATGCACTAATAACAATTCTGGACGAATCGACTTGATTTACAAAACCAGATCTTTTTGCAACTACAACTACACCTGAATCTCTTGCGACAACAGATTCCATCCCCGTTCCAACAAATGGTGATTCGCTTTTAAGAAGGGGTACTGCTTGGCGCATCATATTTGAACCCATAAGCGCTCTATTAGCATCATCATTTTCAAGAAACGGTATCAAAGCCGCAGCAACGGAAACCAACTGTTTTGGGGAGACATCAATGAAATCTACATCCTTTGGATCTAACATCAAAAAATCTCCACTTTTTCTACAAGAAATAAAAGTCCTCTCAAAAGATCCATTGTTTTTTAATGGTTCGTTAGCTTGTGCTATTGCGTATTTTTCCTCTTCCATAGCTGAAAGATAAACAATCTCGGATGTGACTTTAGAATTCAATACTTTTCTGTATGGTGTTTCTATAAAACCGTATGTATTCACTTTAGAATATGTAGCTAAGGAGTTAATTAATCCAATATTAGGACCCTCGGGAGTTTCAATGGGGCATATTCTTCCATAATGAGAAGGATGAACGTCTCTTACTTCAAATCCTGCTCTTTCTCTAGAAAGACCCCCAGGCCCAAGAGCAGAAAGTCTTCTTTTATGTGTAATTTCAGACAATGGATTTGTTTGATCCATGAATTGAGAAAGCTGACTTTGCCCAAAAAATTCTCTTATAGCCGCAGAAGCTGGTTTGGGATTAACAAGATCGTTTGGCATAACTGTCTCAATATCAGGAGCATTAGTCATTCTTTCTTTTATTGCTCTCTCCATTCTAATAACACCTAATGTATATTGATTTTCTAACAATTCACCTACTGATCTTACTCTTCTATTTCCAAGATGGTCGATATCATCAATGTGTCCGTTTCCATCTTTGAGTCCAGCAAGATAACTTACAATTTTTATAATATCATTGTTCTGTAGGACTCTTAAGTTTAAATCTGTGTCAAGATTGAGTCTTGTATTAATCTTTAGCCTTCCAACCGGTGAGAGATCGTAACGTTCTCTATCAAAAAAGAGATTTCTAAAGAGTTTATCCGCTGACTCGACTGTTGGTGGTTCACCAGGTCTTAATATTTTGTAAATTTCAGTAATGGCATCGTTTCTATTTTTGTTTTTATCAGCAAAAAAAGTATCCCTGATGTATGAGCCTTGTAAATTAGAATTAATGTTTAAGATATCCAACTCATCAATATTTTTTTCATCTAAATATTTTAATGTATTCTCCGTAATTTGATCACCAGCTTCGAAATATATAATCCCGTTGTTGGTATCGAAAATATCACTTGCTAAAAACTTTTCTTGTATTTTAGAGTTATCTAAAAACAAGTTTTTGACAGAATTCTCCGATAATTTTTTTTGAATAACGATATTAAATTTTTCTCCAGCCTTCGCATACACTTTACCTGTTTCCGAATCAATTAAATCAAAGTCAAGCTTCATACCAACAAAATCATCTTTGTTGTAGTTAATCTCCCAACCTTTATTTTTTCTTTTTAGAGTAGATCTTTTATAGAAAAATTTAAACAAATCCTCATGTGTCATCCCGTTAATTTTGTTATAGTCTATTTCTTTTCCTTCTTTTCTACAAATTTCTCTATATTCTGAGGACTTTTGATCGTCTAAAGCTAAAAGCAATGATGAGGCTAGAAGTTTCCTTCTTTTGTCAATTCTAACATAAATTAAGTCTTTTGGATCGAACTCAAAATCAATCCATGAGCCATTGTAAGGTATTAATCTTGAAGCAAATAGAAACTTTCCAGTTGAATGACTTTTACCTTTGTCATGATCGAAAAAAACTCCTGGAGATCTATGCATCTGAGAGACAACTACTCTAGTTGTTCCATTGAAAACAAAAGTGCCTTTTGATGTCATTAAAGGCATGTCTCCAAGATATACGTCTTGCTCTTTAATATCTTTAACAGAGGAAATTCCTGTTTCTTCATCAATCTCCCTTATAATAAGATTTAACGTAACTTTCAGAAGAGAACCGTAAGTTCCACCTCTTTGAATACACTCTTCGACGTCATACTTTGGATCTTCAAGTTCATATTTGACAAAACGCAATTCAGCAATACCTGAAAAATCTGTTATTGGAAAAACTTTGTTAAATACAGCCTGTAGGCCAATGTCTTCCCTTTCATCAGGTTTAACATCTTTTTGTAGGAAAAGATCGTATGAATTTTTTTGAATCTCCAAGAGATTCGGCATATTAACTAAGTCTGGAATTTTTCCGAAACTTTTTCTGATATTATGATTGTCAGTAAATGATTTCTTCATATGATGCTACTTAAGTTCTACAGTTGCACCAGCTTCCTCAAGCTGCTTTTTGAACTTTTCAGCATCTTCCTTATTCACACCATCCTTGAGCTTACTTGGAGCCCCTTCAACTAAATCTTTGGCCTCTTTCAATCCCAGTCCGGTTATTGTCCTTACTTCTTTAATAACATTTATTTTTTTATCTCCAGACGCGGCTAAATGAATTTCGAATTCGGTCTTTTCTTCACCTGCGGCGGCTTCAGCAGGTGCTCCACCAGCTGCGGCTGCAACAGCAACAGGTGCTGCAGCGGAAACGCCCCATTTTTCCTCTAAAATTTTTGTTAACTCTGAAGCCTCGAGCACTGTTAGTGTAGACAAGTCCTCAGCAATTTTTTGTACATCAGCCATAGTTTTTCTCCTTAGTTTTAATTATCAGCTTTATATTTTTCATTTATAACTCTTACAATATTAGATTGATTCTTTTGAAGTATGGAAACAATATTTGTTTGCGTTGAAACAAGTAAACCGACTATCTTCGCTCTTATTTCCTCTAATGAAGGAAGTGATGCGAGATTTTTGATTTCATCGATACTAAGTTCTTTGTCCCCCATAACTCCACCTAAAATTTTGAAGTTTTCGTTTTCTTTGGCAAACTTGACTAGAATTTTAGATGTTGAAACTGGATCATTTGAGTAAGCAACAGAGGTAGGACCTACAAATAACTTTTCAGCAATTTTGAAGTTGGTATCTTTTATTGCTCTTTTAACAAGTGTATTCTTGGCAACCCTAAAATAAGAATCCGAATTACTTTTAATTTCTTTGCGTAAGCTTGAAATTTCTAAAACATTCAATCCTTTGTAATCAGCAACTAATAAAAAATCGGAATCTTTTAGAGCTTTATTAAATTCTGTTACAAATTGTTGTTTTTCAGATCTTTGCATTTATTATTTAACCTCCAAAAAACTGCCTGAGTGAAAATCTTTGTAAAAATCTATTCAGGAATTTAATGAATAATTCAACCTGAAGTCTCTGACAGAAAGAAATTTTTTATATTACATAACACTTGTTGGATCAACTTGCAACCCCGGACCCATTGTTGAGTTAATAAAAAATTTTTTGATGAAAATTCCCTTAGAGGTTTCTGGTTTTTTCTTTTTTATTTCCTGTAAAAGAAATTCAATATTCTTCTTAAGTTCTTCTGCTGAGAAACTTATTTTTCCAACAGAAACGTGAATGATTCCTGCTTTATCTGTTTTATATTCAACTTGACCTAGTTTAACATTTTTAATTGCATCAACCACATCATTGGTAACAGTACCAAGTTTTGGATTTGGCATCAACCCTTTTGGACCCAGGATTTGCCCCAGAGAACTTACCTTAACCATCATCTTAGGTGTTGAAATACATTTATCAAAATTCATTTCCCCTTTTTTTATCATGTCAATCAAATCGTCACCACCTACAATTTCAGCACCTGCTGTTTTAGCTTTTTCAACATCGTCTCCTTCAGCAAATACTGCTATCCTGATATTTTTTTTTGGCATTTTTGGAAGACTGGTCACACCTCTTATTTGTTGATCAGATTTTTTAGCATCGATACCCAGAATTATTGATATGTCCAATGATTCGTCAAATTTTTTGGATGCAAACTTTTTAGATATATCTAAAGCTTCTTCCAGCTTGTGAATGGTTTTTTCTTTAATTTCTTCTTTAATCAGTTTTTGCTTTTTTGAATTTTTCATTTTTCAACCTTTATTCCCATAGATCTAGCTGTACCGGCTACCATTTTTTTTGCAGATTCAATATTTTCCGTGTTTAGGTCGTTCATTTTATCTTGTGCAATTTGTTTTATATCGTTTTCTGATATAGATGCAATAACTTCTTTACCGGGTGTTTTGGAGGCTTTTTTTAATTTTAGTGCTTTTTTAATAAAAAATGAAACTGGAGGTGATTTTGTTTCAAATGTGAAACTTTTATCTTGAAAAACAGTTATAATTACTGGGATTGGCATTCCTTGCTCCAACTTTTGGGTAGAGGCATTAAAGGCTTTACAAAATTCCATTATATTCACTCCTTTTTGTCCAAGTGCCGGTCCTACAGGTGGAGATGGATTGGCCTGACCAGCTGGGATTTGAAGTTTTATGTATCCGTCTATTTTTTTTGCCATAATTGTTTTTCCTTTTAATTAAATCTTCTCAACTTGTGAATAATCTAAATTAACTGGGGTGGATCTTCCAAATATTGAAACACTGACTTTTAATCTGGCTTTCTCTTCGTCTACCTCTTCAACCATACCATTAAAAGAAGAAAAAGGTCCATCAGAAACTCTCACTTGTTCACCAATTTCGAAGCTCACAGACGGCTTTGGTTTTTCCAACCCATCTTTCATTTGATCTAGAATTGAATCAATTTCATTTTGCGAAACTGGAATAGGTTCACCTTTTTTTCCTCCCAGAAATCCATATACTTTGGGAAGTGTTTTTACAATGTGCCATATTTCATCATCCATAATCATCTGGATTAACATATATCCAGGAAAAAACTTTCTCTCAGAGCTAACTTTTTTTCCTTTCTTCATTTCTATAACCTCCTCTGAAGGTATAAGAATCTTAGAAATATTGTCTTTTAGTCCTTTTTTTTCAGCTTGGGCTAAAAGTTCTTTTTCAATTTTTTTTTCGTTACCAGAATAAACCTGAAGTATGTACCAATTTAACATAAAACCTAGAATAAAATAAATTCAACACCAAAAGAAATAATTTTATCGACTAACAAAAAAAAGATCGAAGAAATTAAAACAAAAATAAAAACCATTATGGTCGTTGTTATAACTTCTGGCTTTGTTGGCCATGTAATTTTCAAAGCCTCTTGTTTAACTTCTTTATAAAATGTAAGAATTTTTTGCATCATATTTTGTAGAATATTTTTTTTGGTATTGTTAACATAATCTAAAATAAAATCAAACAGCAAATAAATTTCAATGAGCATTCTGAACAAAAATATTTTTATTTTAACAGGCGCAGGAATATCAAAGGAAAGTGGGATAAACACTTTTAGAGAAGAAGACGGTTTGTGGGACAATTATAAGATTGAAGATGTTTGCACACCCAATGCTTTCAAAAGAAACCCCGATTTAGTAAATAATTTTTACAATGAGAGAAAATCTCAATTAGAAAGTCCACAAATAAAACCTAATGAAGCCCATCTTTCGCTTGCAGAATTCGAAAGAAACTGTTCGGGAGAGTTTTTAATTGTAACTCAAAATATTGACAATCTCCACGAAAGAGCTGGTTCAAAAAAAATTCTTCATATGCATGGCTCACTCGAAAGTGCATATTGCATGTATTGTAATCAAAAAGTTATTTTAAACTTCAACTTATCAACAAGTTATCAATGTAAAAACTGTTTGAATAAAGGAATGGTGAGAGTCGATGTTGTATGGTTTGGCGAACAACCAAAATATTTAGAAGAAATATATAATTTTTTAGAGAAAACGGAAGTTTTTATCTCCATTGGAACTTCAAACAATGTTTACCCTGCCGCTGGTTTTATTGATTTTTTAAATCAACTAAATAAAAAGATATCGATGTATGAGTTCAACCTTGAAAAAACAATCAAAACAGCACAGTTCGATCAAACATACTTTGGACCTGCAACAAAAACAATACCAAAATTTGTAGAAAATTTAATAAAAGATTTGTAAATGGCAGGGGCGGAGAGATTCGAACTCACGACCTACGGTTTTGGAGACCGTCGCTCTACCAACTGAGCTACACCCCTAAAATAGTTGGAGCGGGTGAAGGGAATCGAACCCTCGTAACCAGCTTGGAAGGCTGGGGCTTTACCACTAAGCTACACCCGCAACAAAAAAATAAAAAATCTTCAACATAATGTGATAAACTTAAAATAAATACAACCATTAATGACATTTACGATATTACACAATAAAAATTGTTCTAAATCTAGGGCTTGCATTCAAATTTTGGAAAGTGAGAATGTTAATTTCAAAATTAGAGATTACATAAAAAACCCTTTATCTTTTGATGAAGTAAAACATTTGATCCAAAATTTATTGGGAAATAAATTTGATATTTTAAGAAATAAGACTGAAAAAGATTTTGATGACAAAAATTTAATTAAATTTATATTTGAAAATCAAAAAAATCTACAAAGGCCCATTTTTTTTGATGGTAAAAATTATATTGTATGTAGACCGCCAGACAAGGTACTAGAATTTATATAAGAAAGTGGTGGAGGGAGTAGGATTTGAACCTACGTAGGCTTACGCCGTCAGATTTACAGTCTGATGTATTTGACCACTCTACCATCCCTCCATAAGATGAATGTATACTTTTAAAGCCTATGAATTGTAAAGGAAAAAAAATTTAAATTTATTATAAATAAATGGACAATCAAATAGATATAATAATGGGACAACATGCAGCACTAGCTGCAATTGCAAACTTAAAAAGGGTTATTATTTCCTTAAAGTGTACAAAAGAGTTTTTTGAAAAAAATAAATTTGTAATTGAAAATAGAGGAATAAGTAAACTTTATATTGTTTCAAGAAAAGAAATAGATTCAGAAATTAAAAATAATGTTCACCAAGGAATTTTATTAAAATGTAAAAGTTTAAAGCAAATAAGTTTAGAGGAAATTAATAAAAATGAAAAAAATATAGTAATACTTGATTCTTTGAATGATTCACAAAATGTTGGATCTATTTTAAGAACATCTTATCTATTTGGAATAAAAACAATAATTTATAACAAAGATAATTCTTTTAAAATAAATCCGTTTTTAATGAAATCTGCAAGTGGAGCATTTGAAAAAATAAACTTTATTGAAGTTATTAATCTAAATAGAACAGTTGATAAATTAAAAAAAATGGGTTACTGGATTGTGGGGTTTGATGTGAACGCTAAAAATAATATTTCTGAAGTACCAAAAGATCTAAAAAAAGTTTTAATATTTGGCTCTGAAGGCAAGGGTATAAGATCTCTAATTTTAAAAAACTGTGATTTCAAAACTAAAATAAGCTTAAACGTAGATGACAAAAAAATTGAAAGTTTGAATGTTTCAAATTGCGTTTCAATAGCACTATACGAATGTCTTAAAAAATGAAAGAACTTCCAAAGTTTTACAATTCACTTGAAGAAACAAGAAAAGAAATTTTTTCTCTTTTATTTCAAGGTGTAAAAAAAAGAAAATCTAATTTCCATAACCTTGTTCTTAATACAATAGATTTACAAAACAAACCTGATGCAAGAACCGTTGTATTAAGAAGTTTTTCACAAGAAGATTTAACCATTAGCATTCATACTGATAATAGATCTGAAAAAGTTGAACATTTAAAAAATAATAACTTTACCTGTTTGGTTTTTTATGATGATCAAAAAAAAATTCAACTAAGAATTCGAGGTACAGCAAATTTAGAAAAATCTAAAAAAGAATCGTGGGATAAACTTACGAATTGGTCAAAGCGATGTTATTTAACATCCAACCCTCCTGGACAAGTTTCAAATAATCCAACTTCTGGTTTTCCAAACAAATTTGAATCAGAAGCACCATCCTCTGAAGAATCTCAGAAAGGTTTCGAAAATTTTACTGTTATAAAAGTTTTTATAGACGAGATCGAGTGGCTATTTCTAGCAAGTCAGGGACATAGGAGGGCTTTGTTTAAAATAACTAGAGATAATTCTAATCTTAGCATTGGGTCAAAATGGTTAGTTCCTTAAAATTTGAATTATTTTTTATTTATTTATTTTTACCGTCATTCATTCTTTTTTTTCAGTCTAAGATATTGATCTTCACCTTATTATATCTCGTCTTTATATTTACCTTTCTTAAGCTTAGAAAAGATAAAGGTTTTGAATCAAAAGCATTAACTAAAAAAATTAATTGGAGAATCTCTTTTATTTATTTTTTGGTATTTCTTATTTTTAGCTATTTGTATGTTTTATTTTATGATCCAAATCTTCTTTTTAGTTTTCCAAAAAATAATTTTCACTTGTGGGTTATAGTAATGTTTATCTATCCATTTTTTTCAGTAATTCCACAAGAAATTATCTACAGAGTTTTCTTTTATCACAGATATAAGAAACTTTTCAGTGGCAATTTATTATTACTCACACTTTTAAATTTATTTTTTTTTTCTTTTGCTCACATTGTTTTCAATAATCCTCATGCGATTCTGATAACAGCAATTGCTTCACCAATTTTTTCTTACTTGTACATAAAAGAATCATTTTTCACATGTGTTTTGGTGCACTCACTCGGAGGACAAATTATTTTCACTTTGGGTTTGGGAAGATTCTTTTACTAGGGGTAATAAGCACCAGTTCCTTTTAAACCACAATATCCGTTTGGATTTTTATGTAAATACTTTTGATGATAGTCTTCAGCTAAATAAAATTTATCGAGAATTACTATTTCGGTTTTAATTGATCCATATGACATTTTATCTAGTTCAATTTGAAATTTCTTTTTGGAATCCTGCAAAAGTTCTGTTTCTTTACTATTATTTGATAAAATAATTGATCTGTATTGACTACCAATATCATTTCCTTGTCTATTTAATTGAGTAGGATCGTGAGACTCCCAAAAAATTTTTAGTAATTGTTTTAAACTTACTATTTGTTGATCATAAATGACTTTTACAACTTCTGCATGGCCTGTATCGCCATTGCAAACAGTTTCATAATTTGGGTCTTTAGTATGACCCCCAGCGTATCCTACAGCAGTTGTGTACAACCCATCTAACTGCCAAAATTTTCTTTCAGCTCCCCAAAAACAACCCATACCAAAAAAAATCTGAGAGAGATGGTTTGGCTTATCTATTGTAAGATCTTTATCAAATATACTCATAACTGCTCTTGTTTTACAATTAAATTGACTTTAATTATTATAAAAATAATATGATAAATATACTTAGTGCCTGCAAGGGTTAAAAGGGAAACTAGTTAAAGTCTAGTACAGCCCCCGCTACTGTAAATTGTGTGTTTTGTCAATGTGCCACTGATACAATTGGGAAGGCGACAAAACCAAAAGCAATAAGTCAGGAAACCTGCTAAGTTAGCGTCATTCAATCAGACTACGGGTAGGTCTTCTGATATGGAAAATCCATCGTGGTGACGTGTTAACCATGGTGGGATGCAACTATCTCACTTATTTTAATTATTTTCAGATACAAATCTGAGAAAGGAAAAATATGTGGAAACCTCTTTTTTTAACTTTTGTAATCTTTATTGCCAGTCTTAATCAAGAAATAAAAGCTCAAACTATAGAAGATGAAATCATTGTACAATCTAGTAAATTACAAGTTGATGGAATCTATGGTGCAGAAACGTATACAATAAGTAAAAGTGACATCCAGAATTCAACAAGTGATTCAATTGTTGATTTGATAACAGAATATCCAGGTGTAAAAAAACAATTTGATATTTATGGAACAGGGTTTGGCGTAGGCTCTAGAGTTGATATCAGAGGTTTTGCTGATACTGCTAGAGATAATACAGCTATTTTGATAAATGGTCAAAAACTTACACTCGCTGATATGAGTTTAGTTGATTTATCAATTATTCCAATGGACAGTATCCAAAGAATAGAAATAACAAAAGGTAATAATTCTGTTCTTTACGGAAATAATTCATCCGCAGGGACTGTAAATATTATCACTGATACACTTCCTAATCAAAAAGACTCTTTGTTTTCCAAATTTACAGCAGGATCATTTGGTAAGTTCGAAGGTGCATTATCAGGAACAAAAACTGCGGGTATATACTCTATTACTGGAAATACAAATTTTATATCGACAGATGGTTTTAGAAGAAACAATGCATTGAGCCAGAAAAATGGTAGCATTGAATTTAAAGGAATAACTGATTTTTTTTCTTACCACATTAATGTTCTATCGCACAATCAATTTCTGGAGCTACCAGGAAACAGGCTTACTACTGCTTATTGGGAAGATCCAAGAGGTAATGACACTTTCTCAGCCACTCATTTCAATCAGAGAAATGGATGGAAAGCTTTCTACGGTCTAAGTTATTCCGCAACAAATGATCATGAGTTAATAATTGATGGTAGCTTTAGTTTTGATAAAAGCCAAGGTAATTTGGGTACCTTTTCAGATACTGAAATATATAGTTACCAAATTTCACCAAGGTATCTTTTAAAATTAAATTTTGATCAAATAGAATTTGATAACATTCTTGGAGTTGATCTAATACACGCGTATTACTACTCAGATAGAATGACAGCAGACGGAAAACATTATTATAAAAAGTATAAAATGACTGACCAAACAGCTGCTTTTTATTTTAATACAAATTTCAAAGTAAACCCAGATAATAAGTTTTCTATTGGAGCTAGATACCATGGAAATTGGTTAAGAACCTCGGACAGTGTTACGCCAGGAGCATATTATCCCGAGTGGGCAATGCCGACGGATACCGATAGACCAACAGAAAATTTTTCAAATCCTCAGTTTGCATATCATCTTGGTTACGAATACAAAATTAATAACTTCAATTCCGTTTCTTCCAAAATTGGAAGAAGCTTTAGATATCCTAACTTAGACGAAAGAATTGGACTTAATGGTAGTAGTTTCAAATTAGGGCCTCAAAAATCTCATGATTTTGAAATTAGTCACAAACTAAATTTTAAAAATCTTAATGTTTCAACAACTCTTTATTACATAAGATTACGTTCTGAAATTTCCACAACTGACAATGCATTTGCTAACAGAAATTTAGCACCAACAAAGAGGTATGGTATTGAAAATAGTTTTAAATATGATTTTACAAATAGAATAAGTGTAGAAAACAGTTTTACAATAACTCAAGCAGAATTTCGCGGGGGTGATAGAAACGGTAATGATCTGCCAGGCGTTCCTGCTTACGTTGATTCTTTTCAAATTAACTATTCACCTCTAGATAATCTATCAACGTATTTTAATTTTTATTACCAATCTAATTCAAAAATGTTAAATGACTTTAGAAATTTTCAAATTGCTGCAAAAGGTTATCATACCTTTAATATTGGATTTGTAGGAAATTATAAAGGTTTTAAAACTTCATTAGCTCTAAATAATTTACAAAATAAAATTTACTATAATTATGCCGTTGGTGCAGGTGATGGCACTTATGGAAGAGCGGCTTACTATCCATTACCAGGTTTCAATACATTGTTTAAAATTTCTAAGGAATTTTAAAATGAAAATTACTTTTTTAAAAAGTTTAATCGTTTCATTTGGATTTCATGCACTTGCAATTTCATTTTTCTTAATGGACGGAAAGGAATTCAAGAAAAGTGAAACCTCAATGACCGAAATTCTTATTTTACCATCAACCGAAAGTAATAATTTTGCAAAGAAAAAAACAAATATCCAGGAAATCCCCAAAAAAACTACAGATGTAAAAAGTAAAACCACTAAAAAGAAAAATTTATTTTCTTCAATGGAAAAAAAGAATTTTGATAATTCTTTTTTAGAAAATAAATTTGTTAAGAATACTGACAACACAAAAAAACCGTTAAATCATAAAATCGAAAATTTCTCAGAAAATCAGAACACTCAAAGTATTTTTGAATCAAGTGCAACTTATAAAATTGGATCTGCTAAAAATCCGCATCCGACATATCCACTGATTGCTAGAAAAAAAGGATGGGAAGGTAGAGTGATAATTCAAGCTGAAATTGACAGTCAAGGAAATGTTTCAGAAATAAAAGTATTAAAGTCAAGTGGGTTTAAAGTACTAGATGATGCTAGCCTAGAAACGTTAAAAAAATGGAAATTCACACCTGCCAGGTTCGGAAATACATTTGTTGACGATACGGTAAATATTCCTGTTAAATTTCTTATATCAAATTAGCTTTGTGTAGCATTATTAAGATGGCGTCCCCTACGGGATTCGAACCCGTGTTGCCGCCGTGAAAGGGCGGTGTCCTAAACCACTAGACGAAGGGGACAAATAATACTTGCAAATACAATATATGACTATATATATAATCTTTTAAATTTATAAGTAAATTGATTTGTTATGAGAAACTTAGCTTTTTTAGTTTTAACCATCTTGTTCCTCCCTTTTTCAACTTTGTTGGGAAAAGAATCACCTAATCAACTATGTAATATTAGAGGTTACGAGATAATTTTTCCATATGAAAAAGCAATTAATGAAATTAAAGATAAATTTCAGAATGTTCCAAGCATTAAGGAATTTGAATTAGAACGATTTAAGAAGCATTTTGAGCAAAATTTTTATGGTATTCCACTTTATAAAGAAGCAGGATGTTCGAATGCTAGGCTGTCCGAATATTTAAATTGTCTAATATCAACTGACGATTCAGACTGCAGAATCTACTACACTCAAATGAGAATCGTAGATTAGATAATTAAATCTTCTACATTTAATTCAACATTTTCTTGCCCATCCCAACTGTTAAGGGTTACTGAAACCAAAGCACTTTTTATAGGAGTTGAGCTTTTAATAACATCTCCTAACTTAGTTCCTAACGAACCAAAGGAAATAGCCTTTATACGTGTAGAATAAGAATCTTCAAAATAAAAAGAAAGATGTTTTTCACCTACAACCCTTGGATATCTAATTACAACATCGTTTATAATAAATTTAGGTTTAGGATTACCAATACCAAAAGGAGAGAAATTATTAATCTTATGAAATAACTGATTATCAATAGTCGAGATTTTTAGTTCAGAGTCATAGTTTTTTTTTAAATTCTCAATATTTGCAACAAACTTATTCTTTAAGAAAATTTTAAAATCTTTTATTTTTGAGTTCTCAATTTTAAAACCACCAGCCATTTTATGTCCCCCCCCAGATTTTAGTATGCCTTCATTTACTGAATCAAGAATGAACTTACCAATGTCAAAACTCTTGACTGATCTACATGAAGCAGAACATAATTCATTATCCTCTGAAATTACTATCGAAGGTCTCATAAACTTGTTGGTTAACTTTGATGCAACTATTCCGAGTACTCCTGGGTGCCAATTTTTATTGTGTACACAAATAATATTTTGATCTTCTAAAATAACTTGACTAATTGCTTCTCTTTCAACTTTATGCTCTATACTTTTTCTGAGATTATTAAAATCACAAAGTTTTTTTGACAGAATACTAGATATATTTTCCTCACGAGTGGTTAAAAGTTTTACTCCTATCCTTGAATCACCTACTCTTCCACCTGCGTTTATTCTCGGTCCTATGACAAAACCTAAATGATATTCATTTAAATATTGATTTATTGAGGATTCTTGTATCAAAGCGTTAAGTCCGATATTTTTTGTTTGATTAATTATTTTGATACCTTGTTTTACAAAAGCTCTATTTACTTTATCTATTTTTACGAGATCACAAATAGTTGCTAGTGCAACAAGGTCCAAATATTTGATTAAATTTGGTAATTTCAATTTAAAGAGGTTATTTTTTTTTAATTCTCTACTTAAAGAAATCATCAAAAAAAAAGTAACACCAGTCGCACAAAGATTATCAAGGTTTGAAGTATCTTTATTTTTTTTGGGATTAATTATGGCAAATGCATTTGGTAATAACTTTGATTGTTGATGGTGGTCAACAACGATCACATCAACTTTTTTTTTACTAATATGTTCAATTGGTTTAAATGAAGTAGTACCACAATCAAGAGTTAAAATAAGAACGCAACTTTTTTCTTTAAGTGATTCAAATGCATCAATATTTGGTCCGTACCCTTCTTTAATTCTATCAGGAATATAAAATTCATACTCAACTCCAATTTCAGAAAAGTAGTTACAAATTAGAGAGGTTGCACTTGCTCCATCAACGTCATAATCTCCAAGAACTCCAATTTTTTGTTTTTTTAAAATGCAATTAACTATCTTTTTTGTAGCTTTTTCCATGTCATCCAAAACGAATGGATCAGGAAGAGTTGTTTTAATCTTTGTATCCATAAAATTTTTGAAATCCTTTGGGTTTATGCCCCTTGAAACTGCTAGTTTTGCGATACAAGTTTCTAACCCTAATTCATTTTTTAGAATGACAACATCATTATGATTTAATTGCCTTTCATTCCATAAAAAACCATTTATCGAGTAATTATTTTTTTCGGTATTGTTTTTTTTTTTTCCTTCAATTAGATTAGCGTTAGTTTTCATATGGAAAACTTATCACAGTTTTATGTCTAGTAATAATAATATATTAATCGCACAAGGTGGAGGTCCTACAAACGTAATTAATCAGTCATTAGCTGGTATAATTATTAATGAAAAAAAAGAAAAATCTAAAATTTTGGGGTCTATTAATGGTGTCAATGGAATTGTAAATAACAACTTCATAACACTTAACAACATATTATCAAAAGAAATAACAACGCTCAGAAATACACCAGGTGCTGCTCTTGGTTCAACAAGAGATAAACCTGATCAAAAATATTGCGAGGAAATCTATAATGTTTTAAAAAAGAAAAAGATTAATAAATTTTATTATATTGGTGGAAATGACTCTTCAGATAGCCTTCGTATCATTTCCCAATACTCAATACAAAAAGGCTACAATCTTCAATGTATTCATGTTCCCAAAACAATTGACAATGATTTAGTATATAATGATCATACCCCTGGGTTTGGATCAGCTGCAAAATATGTTGCACAACTATTCTCTGGAATAAATTTCGATGTAAGATCTCTTCCAGGTGTTTATATAGGTGTGGTAATGGGAAGGCATGCTGGCTTTCTAACAGCATCTTCTTCACTTTTAAGAAGTAAAGGTAGTGATGGTCCTCATCTGATATTCATCCCGGAATTTTCATTTAATATAAAAGAGTTTATAAACAATATAAATTCAGTTTTTAACAAATATGGACGTTGTGTTGTTGCCGTTTCAGAAGGCATAAAAGACAAGAATAATATTCTATATTCAAAAAAAATCCAATCCTCTAATGAATATGACGATCATGGAAATATTCAGCTATCTGGTTCAGGAATGTTGGGGGACTTTTTAGCGAATGAGGTGAAAAAAAAATTGAAAATATCTAGAGTAAGAGCTGATACACTAGGATATTCTCAAAGGTGCTTTCTTGGCTCAGCGTCAGAAATTGACCAAAAAGAGGCATTTGAAATAGGCTTAAAAGCTGTTTCATTTTCAAATATGCATAGGGATTCTTTTTCAATAGGAATAGAAGAAAGAAAAATTTTTTCCCAAAAATATAAAGTAAAGTTTATTGTCAATAAATTAACTAATATTGCAGGTAAAACCAAAATAATGCCTGTAAAATTTTATAATTTTAAAAAATTTGATGTCACAAAAAATTTCTTGAACTATTGTAAACCTCTGATTGGTAAGAAATTCCCACAGACTGCGTCAATTATTTAAAATTTTCAATCCTAAAATAAACTGTTTTTTTTCTAATAAAATTAAGTCTATTTATCTTTTTTAAAGCTTTCATCATATTACTCTCAAAACAATTATGAGTAGTAATTACAATTGTTGCATCTTTTGAATTACCGATCTCGGTTTCCTTTTGAAGCATTGATTTCATTGAGATGTTAAATGTTTTGAATTGATTAGCTATACCCGAAATGACACCAGGTTTGTCATATGTTGTGAATCTAAGATAATAACTACCAAATCTTGATTGTAGACTAGTTTCTTGATAAGAAAACTTAAAACTTTGTTTAAAACAATTTTTTCTTTTTTTTGATAAACTAATTATATCACTCAAAACTGACGTTGCAGTTGGGTGGGCACCAGCCCCTTCCCCAACGAAACAACTTTTTTTGCAAAAATTTGATTCCACAACTATCCCGTTGTAAACACCGTCTATTTTAGCGATAAAAGAGTCTTTTGATAACAAACATGGATACACAAAGTTATTAATGTTTTTATTGTTTAATTCTGTTATACCAAGTAATTTAATTTTGTAACCAAGTGAATCCGCAATTTCAAGATCTTGTAGATCAACATTTTCAATGCCCTCGTTATCAATCTTCGAAACATTATTATAACATTCAAAAGCTAACGAAGAAAGAATAGAAAGTTTATGGGCAGTATCAGTTCCGTCTATATCAAATTTCGGGTTTGATTCAGCATAACCTAATCTTTGAGCTTCACTAAGTATATCTTTAAAATCTTTATTGTATGAAAGCATATTACTTAAAATATAGTTTGAAGTCCCATTTAGTATCCCATAAATTTTTGTAATTTTATTTGACAATAAAAACTCATCAATAACTTTTATAATAGGGATTCCACCAGCGACTGCGGCTTCATATTTAAGCAAACAATTATTCTTTTCCATGAGTGAATGTAATTGATTCCAAAATTTTGATACTAAAGCTTTATTTGCTGTTACAACATTTTTCTTCTCTCGCAGTGCGTTAAAAACTATATCTTTAGACACGCCTTTCTCCCCGCCAATTAACTCAACCAAAATATCATAATTATGGAATTTTAATAATTTCTTTGCATCACTAAAAAAAACAGTGTTTCTGAAAATTCCCCCTTTAAATTCTTGTTTTCTTCTACTAGCAATTGCTGTAATTTCAATTTTTGTTTGTTTATTCTTATATTTTAATAATAAATCTATAAGGCCTTTCCCAACAGTTCCAACGCCTGCTATTGCTATCTTTATTTTTGGATTCAACACTAATTAATAGATTAAAAAGATTTCGGTTCTCTGATTCGCTTTTGTGCCAGCAGGCATGTTTTCTTTAAAAAGTGGTTTTGTATCTGAGACTGCCTCTGTAAAAATATTGTTGCTTGGAAATTTATATTTCTTGATAAAAATGTCAGCTACTGATTGTGCTCTTTTATCAGAAATATTAAAGTTCACAAGCTTATGTTTCGCCAAAGGCATGTCCCTTGTTCTTTTACTTGCATGACCAACTATTTTGATTTTTGCTTCTCTTTCTTTTGCTATCTTTGCAACTCTTTTAATTTTGCTCAAGCCAGAACCATCAACTTGACTTGAGCCACTGTAGAAGTTTATGGTCGCAACTCTGAACTGTATTTTGTCGTTAATACTAAGTTTAGGTAGAGGACTTTCAAAATTTTGCAAAACAGTTACTGCTTCAACTTTCTCATTTTCAGCAGTTTCATCAGCAACCGGTTCAACAGCCTCTTCTGAAGACTCCTCCTCAGATCTTTGTTCTAGTAGAACACTATCATATTCCTGCGTGGGAGTTGGATCTAATTTTTCATCGGATAACTCAAGCGCTGGCTCTTCAATTTTTTCAGGAAGTGTTGAATTATCTTCTTCCTGTTGTATATCAGAAAGAAGTTGACCGACCTCATCTATTGGATCAATACCAGCTTCATCTTTTTCCATGATATCGGAAACGGAGCTACATCCGCTTAAAAGAAAAAAGAATAAAAGAATTTGTAGTTTTTGTTTTATATTTGTCAAATTAACTTCCTATCTTAAAAGTATAGTTAAAAAAAAGAAATCTGAAACTACTTTTTTAAAAATTCTTGACTAAGATTGTAATATACATCAGGAGTATTTATCAACAATCTTTCTTCTGTGTCTGAAATTTTTCTTACAAATCGAGCAGGATTTCCAGCCCATAACTCTCTAGTTCCTACTTTTGATCCTGGAGGAACAATTGCTCCGGCTGCAATAAATGCAAAATCTTCAATTTTTGATTGATCTAAGATCACTGAGCCCATTCCGATAAGAGCATTTTCACCTATTTCACAGGCATGGATAGTGGCATTGTGACCTATTGTAACATTATCAGAAATGATAGTTGGGCTTCCCTTTTTTCCTTTTGCTGAAAACCCATAAGATGAAACATGAATAACGGTACCGTCCTGAATGTTACATTTTTTTCCAATTCTTATATAATTAACGTCTGCTCTTATTACTGTATTATACCAAATATTCGATTGATCTTCAATGTTGACGTCTCCAATTATCATAACACCATCTGCTAGAAATACTGAATCTTTAATTTTTGGAAATTTATCTTTATATTTTAAAATTTTTTTCACTAGATTAAAGACTCCGTTTCCTCAAAATCAAACATAATATTCATGTTTTGTATTGCTTGTCCTGCAGCTCCTTTTACAAGATTATCAATACAGCTTACAATTACTATTTTTCTTTTTGAGTAATCAGAAAACAAATTTATTGCAAGATTATTTGTATTTTGGACTTCTTTTACCTGAGGGATTTTATTACCTGAATAAATTTTAATAAAAGGTTCGTCAATATAGAAATTTTTTATAGTTTTGAAATACTCTTTTTCATCAAACTCTTTTTCAAAATAAATCGTAGACTGTATTCCAGAGACTATTGGTAAAACATGAGGCACAAAAGTAAAGGATACTTTTTTATTAAAAAGTCTTATTTCTTGATCAATTTCTGGATAATGTTTGTGGCTTTCGATACCGTAAGAAAAAAAATTACCACTTATTTCGGAAAAGAGGTTCTCGATTCTAGGTTGCTTACCTGCACCACTTATACCTGATTTTGAATCAATTATAATATCTTGAATTCTTAATTTCTTTTCTTTTATTAAGGGAATCAAGGGAATCAGAATAGATGTTGGATAACATCCAGGATTCGAAATAAATTTACTTTTTTTTATTTTTTTTCTATAAACTTCAGACAAACCATAGCAAAATTTTTCTTTCAATGAATACGATC
>CACODD010000009.1 GCA_902625895.1 uncultured Alphaproteobacteria bacterium | reverse complement strand
TTTATTAGTGTAAGTTGTAAGTATTTCCTATAATTTCAAACACGCGACAACTCTGGTGCTTTCTTGTCGTGTGCATGTTTAACCGGAGAAAATTATGAAAGCTATTTCTATTAAAGACCTCTTAGATGCAGGCATCCATTTTGGCCATAGAACTAATCGATGGAACCCTAAAATGTCAGAATTCATTTTTGGGCATCGCAATGGCATTCACATAATAGACTTACAACAAACTTTAACGTTTTTCAACAATGCCTTAAAAGTTGTAGAGGACTTCGCCAAAGAAGGAAAAAATATTTTGTTTATTGGAACAAAAAGGCAAGCCTCAGACATAATTGAGAGATATGCTATTGATTGTAACCAGTTTTTTATAAATAAAAGATGGCTTGGCGGTATGCTAACAAATTGGGATACAATCCAAAACTCAATAAAAAAGCTTAAAGATTTAGAAGAAATTCTTTTAAATAAAAGTAATTCATACACTAAGAAAGAGCTTTTAATGTTTGAAAATTCAGTGGAAAAGCTGAATAAAGCATTAGGAGGAATCAAAAATATGCCTGGCAAACCAGATCTTTTGTTCATAATTGACACTAATAAAGAAATTTTAGCTGTTAAGGAGGCGAATAAAATTGGTATTCCAATTGTGGCAGTAGTTGATTCAAACTCAAATCCTGAGGGAATAGATCATCCAATTCCAGGAAATGATGATGCAATAAGGTCTATAGAGTATTATTGTAGTGCAGTTGCAGATACAATTAAAAATGTTAAGAATGAAAACGAGCAACAAAAGCTTGAATCTAAAAGTTAGTTGATAAAATGAACATTACATCCTCAATTATTAAAGAGTTAAGAGAAAAGTCTGGTGCTGGAATGATGGATTGTAAAAAGGCACTAGACGAGTCAGACGGAAACGTTGAAAAGGCGATTGAATGGTTAAGAAAGAAAGGAATTAACACTGCCCAAAAAAAATCCTCAAGATCAGCCTCAGATGGACTCATAATAGTCAAAATAGAGGATAATAAAGGAATTGTTATTGAGGTGAATGCTGAAACAGATTTTGTTGCAAGAAATGAAAACTTCCAAAAATTTTGTGATGAACTCGCACTTACGGGTTTGAAAAATGAAGCTAAAAATGTTGAAAGTTTATTAAATTGTAAATACCTTGATTCAAATCAAAATGTTCAGGAAAATCTTACGAATTTAATTTCAAAGTTGGGAGAAAATATTGTTATTCGTAAACTTGAATATGTAAATGAAAAATTAGGTTCTTTGGAAAAATATCTTCACAATTCGATTAATCAAAATTCTGGTAAAATTGGTGTCTTACTGTCTTTTAAATCAAACCATGAAACTGAAAAAGTAAATGACTTCTCTAAAAGCATATGTATGCATATTGCTGCTACAGATCCCAAATCGATGAATATTGAGAGTTTGGATAAGAACCTTGTTGATAAAGAAAGATCAATTTATATTGAACAACTAAAGTCTTCTAATAAACCCGATGAAATAATTGAAAAGATTGTTGATGGCAAAATCAAAAAATTTTATCAAGAAGTTTGTCTCTTAGAACAAACATTTGTAATGGATAATAAAACAAAAATTCATGAATGTATAGCTGCATTTAATTCAGAGCATAATGAAAATTTTGAAATTATAAATTATGTTATATTTAAATTAGGTCAAGAATAGTTTTGTTTTGAAAAAATTTGATTATAAACACATTATGCTTAAACTTTCCGGTGAAGCATTAATGGGAAATCAAGATTTCGGAATAGATTTAAACACAATTAATGCAATTACAGATCAAATCATTTACGTTTTTAAAAAGGGAATTAAAGTTTCTATAGTTGTTGGCGGAGGTAATATATTTAGAGGCATATCTGCCTCTTCAAAAGGTATGGATCGTTCTTCTGCAGATTATACAGGTATGATGGCAACAGTAATGAATTCGTTAATTCTTCAAAACTCTATTGAACAAAAAGGGATAGACACTAGAGTTCAATCAGCTTTGAAGATTGAAAACGTTTGTGAATCTTACATACGAAGAAAGGCAATGAGACACATCGAAAAGAATAGAATAGTAATTTTTGCTGCTGGTACAGGAAATCCGTATTTTACTACTGACACTGCAGCAGCATTGAGAGCTTCTGAGATAAAATGTGATATTCTATTAAAAGCAACAAAAGTAGATGGAATATATGATTCAGATCCAGAAAAAAATAAAAATGCTAAAAAGTTATATAACCTGAGCTATGATTATGTTATTAATAATGATCTAAAGATTATGGATACTTCATCAATATCTCTTGCAAAAGAAAACAAAATTCCAATTCTTGTTTTTTCAATTCAAGAATATAATTCACTAAAAGATATTGTTAACGGCAAAGGTAATTTTACCCTCATTCAGTGATGACAATAGAATTAAATTCATACGAAGAAAAAATGGATAAAACCTTAAATAATCTTAAAAAAGAATATTTGGGTTTAAGGACAGGAAGAGCTTCAGCTTCCTTGCTAGAACCAGTTTCTGTTGAGGCTTACGGTGGCAAGGTGCCTATAAACCAAGTTGCTAATATAAGTGTACCTGAATCTAGACTTATAACAGTTCAAGTATGGGACGAAAGCTTAATTCAATCTGTTGAGAAAGCAATAAGAAATTCAGAATTAGGTTTAAATCCTATGATTGAGGGTAATAATATAAGAGTTCCTATACCCGAACTTTCTCAAGAAAGAAGAATTGAAATCGTTAAAGTTGCATCAAAATATTCTGAGGAAGCAAAAATTACGGTAAGAAATATTAGAAGAGATGCAATGGACAAAATAAAAGATGAAGAAAAACAAAAATCAATTTCAAAAGATGACAGTTTTCAATTTTCAGAAAAAATTCAAAAACTTACTGACAAATATGTAGAAAAAATCGAAAATACTTTTCAAGAGAAGGAAAAGGATATTTTGAAAGTTTAATGTGCTTTGATTCAAA
Source organism: uncultured Alphaproteobacteria bacterium (assembly GCA_902625895.1). Classification (GTDB taxonomy): domain Bacteria; phylum Pseudomonadota; class Alphaproteobacteria; order Methylaequorales; family Methylaequoraceae; genus Methylaequor. The sequence goes on along the minus strand of CACODD010000009.1, from coordinate 34,211 downwards.
TTTAAAAAAGCAATTACCCAATCATGTAGCTTTTATCATGGATGGGAATAGAAGATGGGCAAAGAAAAAAAAACTTAAAATTATTGACGGTCATAAAAAGGGCTCAGAAATTGTAAAAAAAATTGTAAAAAAGTCTCTTGAATTTAATATTAAATATTTAACATTTTTTAGTTTCTCCACAGAAAACTGGAGTCGTAGTAAAGATGAAATATTAAATTTACAAACTTTACTTAGTTTTTATCTAGACTCTGAGGAAGAACATTTTATAAAAAAAAAAATTAAATTTTCTTTTATTGGAGAAATTGATAAATTTAACAATAAAATAAAATCAAAGTTAAAAAGTCTGCAAGATCGCACTAGATTTTTTAACAAGCTTCATTTTACTTTGGCATTAAGTTACGGTTCGAGAAGTGAAATTGTAAACTCCATTAAAAAAATAAACAAAAATATAACCCTATTGACCGAATTAGATATCTCGAAAAGTCTGATGACTAAAGATATTCCTGATCCAGATTTCGTTATTAGAACATCTGGTGAAATGAGGCTTTCTAATTTTTTGCTTTGGCAAGTTGCATATTCTGAACTTTATTTTACTAAAACTTTATGGCCTGAGTTTAATACCCAAAAATATGTTTTGGCACTTAAAAATTATATTAATAGGAAAAGAAGGTTTGGCGGTGATTGAAAAAAACTCTTTATTGATAAGAACATTATCATTTTTTGTAATGTTTATAATTTTCTTTGTTATGGTTTATTCTAATAATTATATTTTTTTAGCTTTTTCTCAATTTCTATTATTTTTGACAAGTTGGGAGATTTTAAGAATGCTAGAATTTAAACGTTTTATAAATAAAAAAGTTAATGGTAGTAATTTTTTATTATCTAAATTTCAAGTTACAAAATATGACTTAATTTTAATTTGTTTAATTAATTTTTTTGTTTTTTTACTAAATTTTCAACTCTTAAGCTTTCAGATACTTTGTTTTATTCTTATTTTTGTTTGCCTATTAAAGCTATCAGATATTTCAGTTGTAAAAATCATTTGTTTAATATACGTGACTTTTGCATTTATTTTTTTAAATGGAATGAGTCAAAATACTGAATTTATAAGTTTTATTTTTTTTATTGTTTTTTTCACAATGATTGTAGATGTTTCTGCATATTTTTTTGGCTCTATAATTGGTGGGCCTAAAATTATGCCAAGCATAAGCCCAAACAAAACTGTAGCAGGTTTTATTGGCGGAATCATAGTTCCAATTTTTTTTTGTACAATAATTTTTTTTAACAATTCTAATATTTCAAATATAATTTATTCCTCATTTGCATTTTCTATAATCTCTCAAGTTGGTGATTTAATAGAGTCAGGATTTAAAAGATATTGTTACTTAAAGGACAGCAGTAATTTAATTCCAGGTCATGGAGGATTGTTAGATAGGTTGGATAGTATTTTTGCACTAATCATATTTGTTTCAATAATAAAGTTATTAGATTATAATTTTTTTTTTATAGTATAATTAATATATGAAAAAAAAAATTACAATTTTTGGCTCAACTGGTTCAATAGGACGATCAACACTTGATATAATCAAACATAATCCAGATAAATACGAAGTTATAGCTCTTACAGCAAATAAAAACTATTTAAGGCTACTTGAGCAAGCTAATTTGTTTAAACCAAAAATTGTTTCGATTAATGATAATGCTTCGTATAAAAAATTTATTGATTTAAATTCAAATAAAAATTTAAAAGTACTGAATGGCTTAAATTCTTACGAAGAAATACTTGACGTTAATACGGATCTAGTTATGGCCGCGATTACTGGTTCTGCTGGATTACTACCTGTAGTTTCTGCTTTAAAGAAAGGCTTATCAATTGCACTGGCAAATAAAGAGAGCTTGGTCTGTTCTGGATCCTTAGTTACCTCACTTGCCAAAAGTAATAATGCTAAAATTTTACCAGTTGATTCTGAACACAACGCTATTTATCAAGTATTAGATTCGAAAAACAAATCGAAAATATCAAGACTAATATTAACTGCCTCTGGCGGACCTTTTTTTAAAAAAAAAATAGATGAACTCAAAGACGTTACTCCGAGAGAGGCAATTAAGCATCCAAATTGGTCTATGGGTAAAAAAATTTCTATTGATTCAGCAACTATGATGAATAAAGGTCTAGAATTAATTGAAGCTTGTTATCTTTTTGGTATTCACCAAAAAAATATAGATGTGGTAATTCATCCTGAATCTATTATCCATTCTTGTGTTGAATATATGGATGGTTCAATGTTGGCGCAAATGGGAACTCCTGACATGAGAACGCCAATATCTTTTACACTGGCTTATCCCGAAAGAATAAAAACAGATGTCCAAAGACTAAATTTATCTGAGATAAAAAAACTTACTTTTTTCGAACCTGATTTAAACAAATATCCATGTCTGCAACTTGCCTACAATTCTTTAGAAATTGGAAAAAGTGCTCCAACAATTCTTAATGCAGCAAACGAGGTTGCTGTTCAAAGATTTTTGGAAAAGAAAATTAAATTTCTTTCGATAGCAAGTGTTGTAGAAAAAACTTTAAATAATTCTTCTATATCTAGTATCAATAGTATAAAAGATGTAATTGAAGTAGATAAAGATTCAAGAGATTTGACAAATAGTATAATAAAATCAGGATCCTACTAAAAACGCAATGATAGATATAATTTTAAACAACTTAATTCCATTTATTATAATCTTAACAATACTAGTTTTCGTGCATGAACTTGGTCATTATCTTATTGCCCGTAAAAATGGAGTAAAAGTTGAAGTTTTTTCAATTGGTTTTGGAAAAGAACTATTTGGATTTACAGACCAAAACGATACCAGATGGAAATTTTCTTTAATTCCACTTGGTGGATATGTCAAAATGCACGGAGATTTGGATGAAGCAAGTACAAAAAAAAAAGACTCAAGTGAAATAATTCCTGGACAATCATTCCATGAAAAAACAATATATCAAAGATCAATGATTCTTGTTGCAGGTCCTGCAGCAAACTTTATTTTTTCTTTCGTATTGTTAATTTTTATAAATATTTTTTACGGTATTTCAATCGATAAGCCTGAAATAAGTTATGTTGAAAAAGATATGCCTGCTTACAATTCAGGTTTAAAAGAAGGTGATCTTATTATTGAAATTGATGGAAATAAAATAGAAAGATTTTCTCAGATAAAGAGGCTTATTGAGGATAAAAATAATCAGTCTATAAAATTATTATTTAGCAGAGATGGAAAAGTTTCAGAAGTAAAGGTAAACGTAATTAATAATATTATTGGAATTAGAGGAACAATAGAGAATAAAAAGTTAAACATTATTGAATCATTTAATGAATCTTTATTACAAATATATAACTTTACCAAACTAACCCTTGTTGGTGTTTACGAAATAATCACTGGTAATAGAGGTGCAGACGAACTTGGCGGTCCAATCCGAATAGCAGAGTTATCTGGAGACTTTTGGAGTAAAGGTTTACATAGTACTTTGTGGTTTATGATGATAATTTCTCTAAACCTTGGTTTAATAAATCTATTTCCAATTCCTATGTTAGATGGTGGACACCTATTGTTGAATTTTATTGAATTCATAAATGGTGGACCTTTAAAAAGAAAATACCTTGAAATTGCTCATACATTTGGTTTTTTTATACTTATTTCACTTATGATTTTTGCCACATATAATGACATTCTAAGATTTTTTAAGTAGGTAAAAATGAGTATACAAAAAAAAAATCTTTTTTATCTTTTTTTAGTTTATCTCTTTTTAACAAATAATGCCTATTCACAAGATAACTCCCCTGCTAGTCCCTCATCTAGCTACAATAATGAATACTATGGTAAAGATGAGAAATTAATTGAAAATAAGCCGATTGTTGTTCCAAAAAATACTCAAATAGTTGTTCAGGGTAATAATCGATTAGATTCGTCTGTTGTAATAAGGGACTCACTAATTGATTCTAATAAAACAAAGCCTAAAGATCTGAGTATAGCTATTAAAAATCTTTATAAAACAGGATACTACGAAAACGTAAATATATATAAAAACGACAATATCGTTTTTATTAATGTAAAAGAAAACCCATTAATCGATCAAATATCTGTAGAAGGTAATACAGAAATTTCAGATGAGATAATTATAGCTGAGCTTGAATCTAAGTCTAGAAATGTTTTTTCAGCAGATTTAATAAAAAATGATGTAAAGAAAATTCAAACAATTTATAAAAGATCTGGTTATTTTTCAACCTTTGTAGAACCAAAATATATAAAACTTAACCAAAATAGAGTGAATTTAGTTTTTGAAGTTTACGAGGGAAAAGAAGCTACAATCAAAAAAATTAATTTTTTAAATAATAATGTTTTCTCAGATTCAACATTAAGAGATGTAATTTCTTCTGCAGAATACAGGTGGTATGAATTTTGGGGTTCAAATGATCGGTTCGACAGAGATAGAGTTAATTATGATAAGGACTTGTTAAAAGAATATTACTTTAAAAATGGATATATAGACTTTAATGTAATTTCTGCAAACTCAAGCTTGGTGAAAAATAAGAAAGATTTTATTGTAAATTTTAATTTATCGGAAGGAAATAGATATAAAGTTAATGATGTCAAGATTGATTCTTCAATTAGAAAGTTATCTAATAAAAAGCTATCTTCATTATTGGAAATTACTTCAGGTGATTGGTATGACACTGATAAAATAGATAGAACAATCAAAAACATAAATGAAAAAACATCAGAATTAGGTTATGCTTTTGTAGAAGTGATACCTAAGATTAGGAAGTTAAAAAAAACAAGTAAAGTAAATATTATTTTCAGTATCAACCAGGGTTCTAAGATTTACGTGGATCGAATAAATATCAAGGGTAATATTAAAACTGAAGATAAAGTTATCAGACGTGAAATGGAACTAGTGGAAGGTGATCCCTTTAACTCCTTAAAGATAAGACAGAGCGAAAAAAACGTAAGATCGACTGGTCTTTTTGAAAATGTAGAATTCAAAGTCGATGAGTTGTCAGGGACTAACAAGTCCACAATTGATGTTGAAGTTACAGAACGCTCAACTGGTGAATTTTCTGTTGGCGCAGGATTTTCTTCTCTAGACGGTGCTCTCGGAAATTTAGGTATAAAAGAATCTAATGTTTTTGGTCAAGCTAAAGAATTGTCATTAGATCTTGGTCTTTCGACCCGAAGGTCCAGTATTGACCTTAGTTATACAGATCCCTATTTTTTAGATTCCGATGTTGCAGCTGGTATAGATATTTTTAATGTAAGAAGAAATAATAAAACGTATAGTGGGTATAAAAATAATATAATAGGATTTAAATTAAGAGCAGGTTACGAATTATTTGATGATTTTAGGCATATTTCCAGTTACACTTTAAAAAGAGACAAAATTCATGATATTGATAACTCGACCTCTCTTTTTATAAGAGAACAAGAGGGTAAAAGAACAAGTTCAATAATTGGTCAAGCTTTTCAGTATGACAAACTAAACGATAGGTTAAATCCTACTGATGGATACAGGATTAGATTGGATTTAGACTTTCATGGACTATTAGGTGATTCTGAACATTTTTCTAGTGAATTAAAAGTAGCTAATTTCTATAGAATGTCTGATGGTGGGGGATTGTATTTAGGAACTTTTATCGAGGGTGGTTACATTGCTTCAATTAAGGATGTAAAGATTAATGATAGATTTTTTCTGAACGGAGATCGATTAAGAGGGTTTAAAAATTTAGGGATTGGTCCAAGGGATACATCTACTGGCGATGCCCTAGGTGGAGAGATATATTATCTTGTAAGAAATGAATTAAACTTTCCCCTAGGTTTGCCAGATGATCTCGGATTAAGTGGTTTAGCTTTTATAGACATTGGTAGTATTTACAACACGAATTCTTCGAGTAGCTTCATTAAGGATGAAAATACTTTGAGAGCCTCTGCAGGTGTTGGATTAACTTGGATTTCTCCTTTCGGCCCAGTCAAATTTTTCTTAACAAGAGCAATTTTAAAAGAAAATTATGATAAAAAAGAGATTTTTAGATTTAGTTTTGGTACAACATATTAAATATAAATTAAGGAGCAATATGAAAAAATATTTAATTTTACTTTATTTTATCTTTCTTGGAATGAATTTAAATGCTCAAGAAAAAAATGAAACCAAAAAAGCAGCAGTTGAAAATACAAATTCAGGTATCGGAGTCGTTGATATGAAAAAAATTCTTGCGCAGTCTAAAGCATATCAAAGTTTAGTTGATCAATTTGAGGATGTTAGAAGAAAGCACAGAAATACATTTACTAAGCAAGAAGATATAATAAGAGACGAAGAAAGTGAACTTCTGAAGCAAAAAAATATTCTCTCAAAAGAAGCTTACGCTGAGAAAGTAAAAGTTTTAGGTAAAAAAATCAACGAACTAAAGGGGAAACAAGCAGCTGATGCACAGAAATTTGAAACTGCATTTGAAAAATCAACTGGCAAAATTCAAGGTGCACTGGTTGACGTTTTGTCTATAATTGCAAACAAGAAACAATTAAATCTGGTTCTTGCGAAAAGTCAGGTTATACTTGTAGGAAAAGATATTGATTTAACAGATGACGCTATAAAAGAGTTAAACAAAGTTTTACCAAAAATTTCTCTAGATAAATAACATATTGATTAAAGCAAATGGTTGATAAAACGTTTTATAAAAATGCTGGGCCATTCACTTTAAGCAAAATATCAGAATTTCTTAATTCAAAATATACCGGTAATAAGGAAAAAATGATCTTTGATATTGCACCGGTTGATGATGCAGACCAAAATGAAATCTGCTTTGTTTCTGATAAATATAAAGATACCTATAATAAATCAGATGCTGGGGCTTTTATTATTAAAGATAGTAATCAACTTACAAATGATAAAAATATTATTTTTTCTCTGAACCCCCACTTTGATATGGCAAAGGTTGCAACGTTATTTTATCCGGAAGCAGATTATCCTAAATTTAGTTTTGATATAAACGAATGTATCAAAGGCTTAAGTAAATCGGTAAAGTTGTCATCCAATGTTTTTATTCACAAGACTGCAAGTATAGGTGATAACTGTGAAATTGGTTGTAATTCAATTATTGGGCCTGGAGTAAAGATAGGTGAAAACTGTTTAATAGGTGATAATGTATCAATTTATTATTCTATAATTGGAGAAAATGTTAAAATTTATCAAGGTGTAAAAATAGGTAGCGAAGGATTCGGATTCATTATGAATGAAAATTCTTTTAAAAAAATTCCTCAACTTGGTAGGGTAATTATCGGTAATAATGTTGAGATAGGCGCTAATTCTACTATTGACAGAGGTTCAATTGGTGACACCGAAATAAACGATTATTGTATGATTGATAACATTGTTCATTTAGGACACAATGTAAAGCTAGGTCAAAAATGTATAGTGGCTGCAATGACTGGAATTTCTGGAAGTACAACAATTGGAAATAATGTTATGATCGGCGGACAAGTTGGCATAAGCGGTCATCTGAAAATTGGAAACAATGTAAAAATTGCTGCAAAAACAGGAATTATGAAAAATATTGATGACAATGACGTAATTGCTGGTTATCCGTCTGAAAAAATATTTGACTGGCACAGGAATACAATTATTTTAAAAAACTTAAGACAAAATGACAAAAAAAAATGAACTTAATATTGAGGAAATAAAAAAATTAATACCTCATAGATATCCATTTCTTCTCATTGATAAACTGATAGATATAATTCCAAAAGAAAGTGCGGTAGGCGTGAAAAATGTGACGTTTAACGAAAATTTTTTTCAAGGTCATTTTGAATCAATGTCTGTTATGCCTGGTGCACTTATTATTGAATCGATGGCTCAATCTGCTGGTACTCTCGTCATGCATAGTCTTAAAAAAAATCAAGAAAATATTTCAGTATACTTACTTACTGTTGATAAAGCTAAATTTAGAAAGCCCGTATGTCCAGGCGATACTCTATTTCATAGAGTAGTAAAAAAACAAAATGTCAAAAATATTTGGAAATTTAAATGTACTTCTTTTGTTAATGAAAAATTAGTTGCTGAGGCAGAGGTATCAGCAATTATCAACTCTGTAATTTAATTTCTTGTAATAATTTGTAATTATTTATTAATTGTGACATCCACCGTATTAATCTATAAAAAATTATGACCCTTAATTCCGTCATTCATAAAGATAGTCAAATTGGGAAGAATGTAAAAATTGGTTCTTTTTGCACTATAGGAGCTAATGTGTCAATAGATGATAATTGCATTATCCATAATAATGTTATTATCGAGGGAAATGTAGAAATCAAAAAAAACGTTGAAATTTTTCCTTTTGTTTCAATAGGATCAATTCCTCAGGATTTAAAATATAGAGGCGAAAAAACAAAGATATTTATAGATGAAAATTGTAAAATAAGAGAATTTGTTACTATTAATCTAGGTACAAAAGGAGGAGGAGGAATAACGAAAATTGGTAAAAATTGTTTGTTAATGGTCGGAACTCATATTGCTCACGATTGTATAGTTGGGGATAATATCATATTTGCAAACCATTCTACACTTGCTGGGCATGTAATTATTGAGAATCATGTTGTTGTTGGCGCTCTTAGTGCAATTCATCAATTTAGTCGGATTGGAGAAGGTGCAATGATTGGTGGAATGTCTGGTGTGACGGCTGATGTTGTTCCCTTTTCGACTGTTATGGGTAACAGAGCTAAACTTAGCGGTTTAAATCTTGTTGGATTAAAAAGAAACAATTTTGATAAAAACGAGATAACTGAATTAAGAAAAGTATTTAAATATATTTTTTTCAGCAAAAATAAAACGTTAAATGACAGAATTTTTGAGATTAAAAAAAAAAAATTGAATCTTTATACTGTTGATTCAATTCTAAATTTTCTTGAATCAAAATCTAAACGTTCGTTTACTATGCCATGAGTTAAATGAAAAAAATTGTATTGTTAACTGGAGGAGGGGATCTTCCAATAGAAGTTATTAGAAAATTAATCAAGAACAAAGTTACATTTTTTTGTTTGATATTTGAGAAAAATCCAGTTTCTAAAATGATTTTAACAAAAAATCATAAATTAATAAATTTCGGTAAAATAATTTCAGAGTTATTGAAACTTAAGGATTTGGGTTTCAATCATGTTGCATTAGTTGGTAAATTAAAAAGACCAAGTATAAGCGATGTAAAACCAGATTTTAACTCTGCTAAGATTATCCCAAAATTTATAGAGATTTTGTTAAAAGGTGGTGATAATAACCTTCTAAATTTTTGTGTGAAATATTTAAATAATATTGGATTCAATGTTTTAGATCTTCGAAAAATAATTCCTGAAAATTTCCTAAGCTCAGGAAATATTACCAAAATTAATTTATCAAAAAGAATGATGGATGATATTAAGAAAGGAAAGAAGATTCTTGACTGTATATCGAAATTTGATATTGGACAATCACTTGTTATTCAGTCAGGAAATATTATTGGTATTGAAGCAGCTCAAGGAACAGATAAACTCATAAAGGATTCATATAATTATTTAAATAATAATGAAAAATCAATTTTAGTTAAACTTGCTAAAGTGAAACAAAATTTAAAGGCAGATTTACCAACAATTGGAGTTAAAACACTTAAGAATTGCAACAAATTTGGTATTTGCGGTATTGCTTATTCAGCAAATAAAACTTTATTTGTTAATAAAAAAGAAATTCTGAAATATTGTACACAAAATAATATTTTTTTATATGGAGTTTAACTTGTGAGAATTGTAATTTTGGCTACTGAACCCTCAGGTGATTTTTTAGGTTCAAAATTAATAAAAAATTTAAAAAAAAATAAAAAAGTAGTAATTTCAGGTGTTGGCGGAGAACAAATGAAAGTAATGGGTTTTCAATCATGGGTTCCAATTGATCAGTTTAATGCAATTGGAATTTTTGAAGTATTAATAAGAATTTTAAAATTTTTAAAACTTTTCAAATTTATAAAAAGAAAAATTTTAGAATTTGACCCTGATATTTTAATTACGGTTGATTCTCCAAGTTTTAGTTATAGAATTGTTAAAAGACTTCAAATTTTAAGAAATAAAACTAAATTTATTCATTATGTTGCTCCCACCGTCTGGGCTTGGAAATCTTATAGAGCAAAGATTTTTTCTGAACTGTACGACCAAATGTTTACTTTATTTGATTTTGAACCTAAATATTTTAGAAAATATGGACTTCAAACTGATTTTGTAGGGCATCAAATTTTTTTTGATAAAAAAGTTACAAAAAAAAAAAAAAAATACATATCTTTTTTCCCTGGCTCAAGAACAATTGAGATTAAAAACAATATGAAAAAACTTCAAGAGATAATAGTTAAGTCTGAGAAGATTTTTGCCGAATATGAAATATTTATATTAACTCTTAACGATCAAGCTAAATATATAAAAGAAATAGTAAAATCAAAAAAAATTAAAATTATTTCTGATTATAAAAGAAAACATCAAATAATGAGGGAGACATATTTAGCGGTAGCTGCTTCTGGTTCTGTAACCTTAGAATTGATAAAGTATAAAGTACCAACATTAGTTTTTTATGAAACACATTGGTTAACAAAATATATACTTAAATTATTTGTAAAAGTGAAATATGCTTCTTTGATAAATATTGTCTATAATAAAGAAATTATACCTGAATTTTTATTCAACAAGTTTAATGCACAAAATATAATTCTTACTATGAATGATTTCATAAAGAAAAAAGATCTTAGGTCAAATCAAATCAAATATTTTGAGAATTTCCATAAAAAAATGCTTTTTAATAACAAGAATCCGTCTGCCTTGATTATTAATAAATTAAAAATTTAATTTTAATCAACTTGTAAAGGGAACATTTTTTGAATGTTTTTTCTATCGTCAATTTTTACAAATTCTCTGTTGTCTTTTCCGTTATAAAGTTGTCTTGGTCTACTAATTCTGTTTTCGCTTTCAGTCATTTCTTTCCATTGCGAAATCCACCCAACTGTTCTTGCAACTGCAAAAATTACAGTAAACATAGATTCTGGCAAACCCAAAGCTTTAAGAATAATTCCTGAATAAAAGTCAACATTCGGATAAAGCTTTCTTTTAATGAAATATTCATCATTTAGTGCAATTTGTTCAAGTTTGGTAGCAAGTTTAAATAGAGATACATTAAAATTATCTACCTCGTTTAACAGATTATGACAGTATTTTCTTAATACGGTTGCTCTAGGGTCATGATTTTTATAAACTCTATGCCCAAAGCCCATAAGTCTAAAGGGATCATTAATATCTTTAGCTTTTTTAATATACTTATCGATATGTTCTTCCTTACCAATTGTTTTTAACATACTAATAACCGATTCATTCGCACCGCCATGGGCAGGCCCCCACAAAGATGCAACTCCTGCTGCTACGCAAGCAAAAGGGTTTGCTCCAGAGGATCCTGCAATTTTAACAGTGGATGTGGATGCATTTTGCTCATGGTCGGCATGCAAGATTAATAGTTTGTCTAGAGCATCTACACTCGCCTTAGTGGGTTTGTATTCGCCACATGGTGTTGAAAAAAGCATGTGAAGGAAATTTTCACTGTATGATAACTCATTTTTAGGATAAATAAAAGGTTGTCCTAATGAGTATTTATATGCCATTGCTGCCATTGTTGGAAGTTTCGCAAGAAGGCGACTCACAGCAACCCATTTACCCTTATTAGTCGAGAAGTCATATTTTTTTTCTGGATAAAACGAGGATAATGCACCTACAATCCCTACCATGACTGCCATTGGATGAGAATCCCGTCTAAATCCGCTGTAAAAACGTAAGATTTGCTCATGTAACATTGTATGATGTGTTAATATATTAATAAACTTTGTTTTATTTTCCTTACTTGGAAGATCACCATTGAGTAAAAGATAGCAAACTTCAGGATAGTCTGAGTTTTCAGCTAGATCTTCTATTTTATAACCCCTATGTAAAAGAATTCCTTTTTCTCCGTCAATAAATGTGATTTTTGACTCGCAACTAGCTGTAGACTTAAAGCCAGGATCGTATACAAACATACCTGTTTTCTCGTAGAAAGATGAAAGATCAGCTACCGCGGGTCCACAGGATCCGTCTTTCACATCAAACTCATAAACCTTTCCGTTTCTATTGTCTTTAATTGTTAGTGTCTTTTTTGTCATTATAAAAAAATTATCGATTGATTCTTTCCATTGTTTTTTGTAAGCCCAAGACTTTAATAATTTTCGATAAAGATGGGCCAAATAAACTTCCTGTAATTAGTAACCTTAGTGGTTGTCCAACCGACTTAAAATCTATTTGGTGATACTTAATCACTTCTTTTATTTTATTTTCTATATTTATCTCATTCCATTCAATAATACTTGAAAATTTATCACAAATTGATGACTTGTATTTTTCAAAATTTTCAAGAATAAGTTTTTCATCATTTGTAAATTTTTTTTTGACAAAGGTCATTTGTAAAACATTGGAAGCGATTTCATTTAAAGATGACGATCTATCTTTAAATATACTAATTAGCTCTATTAACTCTTTTTGATTGAAAAAGTCAATATTTTTTACTTGTTCATCATTATCTTCAAGATAATCAAATATCTCTTTATTCTTCATCCTCTTAATATAAAAGTTATTAAGAAAATTTAATTTTTTTTCATCATACCTTGCTGGTGATTTTCCTAAGCTATCAAGATCAAAGTTCTTCTTCAAAAAATCAATAGAAAATATTTCTTGATCACCGAACGACCAGCCTAAACGAACTAAATAGTTTATAATAGCTTCAGGTAAATACCCTTTTATTTTATAATCAAGCAATGAAGTTGAGCTATCCCTTTTGGACATCTTTTGGTTATCTTTGTTGTGAATTAATGAAATATGAGCAAAATTGGGTTTATAGTTTAAAAATTCAAATATGATTTTTTGTCTAAAGGAATTGGTTAAATGATCGTCACCTCTAATTATATCTGTAATTTTCATTTTGAAGTCATCAACAGCTGATGATAATAAAAAAGTTGGCGTTCCGTCGCTTCTAATAATTATGTAATCATCTATCTCATTAGCACTTACTTTTATACTACCTTGTATTTTATCTTTTATTACTTGATTACAATTTACGGGGGATTTAATCCGAATACAAAAGTCTTTATTTGAAGGAGTATTATTTTGTTTTTCTCTCCACTCACTAAAAAATCTTTTTTTTGAATTACTAAATTGTTGTATGTATTCTTTATCGTGAAAGCATTTATAAGCCAAGCCTTTAGCTAATAGTGACTCAGCAATCTGAAGATGTTCATTCTGATTTTTACTCTGATAGATTATATCATCGTCAATTTGAAGTCCTAACCATTCAAGACTTTTAGTTATAGTTTTTATTGATTCTCCGGTATTCCTTCTTTTATCAGTGTCCTCAATTCTCAGTCTAAATTTACCTTTGTTTTTTTTCGCATAAAGGTAATTAAATAGAGCTGTTCTTGCTCCTCCAAGATGCAAGGCGCCAGTTGGGGAAGGGGCAAATCTGGTAATAACAGTCATTAAATTTTAAGTAGAATTTATTAGAATTTTCTAATTAGACCTACTAATTTTCCCTGTATTCTTACTCTATCTTTTCCAAAAATTCTAGTCTTAAAATTTTTATTTGAAGGTTCGAGAGCTATAGAATTTTTGAAAGATCTAAATTTTTTTAATGTAACTTCATTTTCATCAATCAACGCAACAACTATATCACCTGTTTCTGCTAAATTTGTTTTACTTATTACAACAATATCTCCATCGAAGATACCTTCTTCAATCATGGAATCTCCATTAACTTCTAATGTAAAATGCTCTTTTTTATTGTTAATTAGATAATTTGGTACTGATATTTGTTCGAAACTTCCAGTTATTGCTTCTATTGGGTTTCCTGCAGCTATCCGCCCCAAAAAAGGTAAATTTGTTTTATCATTATCAATGCTACTTTTTCTAAAATCGTTTATTTCTATTGCTCTAGCTTTGTGCGGTGTTTTTCTTATGTAACCTTTGTCTTCGAGACTAGAAAGTAATTTATAGATACCGGATTTTGACTTGATACTCAAACTGTCTTTCATTTCGTCAAATGTAGGAAATAAATCTTTATCTTGATAGTATGATTTGATATAGTCCAAAAGTTTTTTTTGTTTGATTGTTAGCATAATAAATGTTCTACATGCGTTCTACCAATTTGTCAAGAGATTTTGATTTTCGATATCATCAAAGATCAGTATTTTTTTTTTTTCGTTTGGTTTAATAGACTTAGAAAAGGGAGTTCTGATCAAAATACCATTTGATACTTTTAACATGTTAATCAATGAACTATCTTGATTTTTAATAATTTCAAATTTTTTATTTCTGATAATAACTCTCTGAAATAAAGTTAAATTTTCATTTTTTTTAATAAAAGATTTTGATTGAAATTCAATAGATTTTAAATTTACAACTTTTTTTCCATAAAAAGAGTTTATGTATATTGGAAGAAAATTTATTAAAGACATATAACATGAAACTGGATTCCCAGGTAATCCTAAAAAAAACTTGTTTTTTCCTAATTTACCAAATGTTGTTGGCTTACCCGGTTTAATTGCTACCCTGTCAAATAAAATCTCTAACCCAAATTCTCTTAGTGATTCTTTGACTATATCGTACTTTCCTCTTGATATGCCACCACTAGTAATTAATAAATCAAAATTTTTAGATGATTTAAATTTTTTTTTAAATTCTCTTTGATTATCTTTTGAGAAGTGGATGTTAACAATTTCTCCTCCAAATAATTCAACAAAATATTTAATAAAAATATTGTTAGTTGAGACAACAAGGCTTAGTTTATTTTTTTCATTAATTAATTCATCGCCAGTACAAATTACTAAAACTTTAGGTCTTTTTATAACTTTTAAACTATCTAACCTCATGGATTTAGCTAAAGCTATTGATCTGATATTTATAACTTCGTTGCAGAAAAGATATTTCTTATTTTTAACTAAGTCTGAAGACATTTTTCTAATAAATGATTCATTTGAAAGTGAATTAATAATCAAATAATTTTGTTTTATTTCAAAGTTTTCTCTTGGAATGACTTGTTTGTCGTTTCCAAATACTGGAGCACCTGTATAAACCAAATTACATTCTCCAATTTTAAAATTCTTCGCTTTCTTATCTCCAGCCTTCGATTCACCAATTATTTTAAGTTTTAACCTTTTTTCTTTCTTAAAAATTATAGCTCCATCCATTGCAGACAAATTATTTTTGGGAAGATTGATTTTAGAATAATAATCTCTTCCAAGAATCCTATTATTTGAATTATCAGTTTTGATTGTCTCTAGAGTTTTAGATTTAATAACATTTTCTGAAATCAATTTAAGTGCTTTTGTATATCTTATCATTTTTATACTCACCTGATTTTCCACCACTTTTGTATTTTAATCCTATTTTATTAATAGTTATTTCTTTATCAAAGCTTTTACACATATCATATATTGTTAAACATGCAATGGAGCAAGAGGTGAGTGCTTCCATCTCAACTCCAGTTTTATAACTACTTTTGACAATTGAATTTACTTCAACAGATGAATTTTTTTTAATAATTTTAAAGTCTATATTTATGGAACTTAGATTTATATTGTGACACAAAGGAATTAATTCATGAGTTTTTTTCGCTGCTAGTGTCCCGGCTAAGATTGCGGTATTAAATATTGACCCTTTTGGACTTTGATCAGATATTATTTTTTTAAAAGTTTTTGAACTAAATTCTATAACTGCAATAGCATGAGCTTCTCGATGGGTTATCTTCTTATTTGAAATATCCACCATTCGAACTTCTTTATTTTTTTTTAAATGACTAAAACTCATTTTTTTATTATCTCAATGGTCTTTTTCTTTAAGTTCTCAGAAGACATTAAATATTCTCCAATTAAAAAACCGTCAGCTCCCATATTTGTAAAATCTCTTAATTGTTTATTTGACTTTAAACCACTTTCACATATTTTTATTATTCCTTTAGGAATTTTTTTAGATAGTCTTTTAAAAGTATCTAGATCAATCTTTAGTGTTTTTAGATTTCTATTATTAATACCTATACAGTTTACTTTTAAATCAATAGCTCTTTTAAGTTCAAATTCATCATGCACTTCTACTATTACATCCAAATTTAATTCCTTTGATATTTCATAGAATCTTTTTGCTTCTTTGTCTTCTAAGATGGCTAGAATAAGAAGAATACAATCTGCTCCAAAGAAGTAACTTTCATATATTTGCCATTCATCTAAAATAAAATCTTTTCGTAGGATTGGGATATTAACAATCTTTTTGACTCTGCTTATATAATTTACATCTCCTTGAAAATAATTCTTCTCTGTTAGGATTGATAAACAGGAAGCTCCGGCGTTTTCATAATCTTGTGCGATTTGGTTTAAATTAAATTTTTTACAAATTTCACCTTTACTAGGGGAAGATTTTTTTATTTCCGCTATTAAATTAAATTTATTGTTATCCTGTTTAATAAGTTTATTTAAAAAATCTCTTCTTTTGGATATTACAATCTTATTCTTGTAGTTAATAGTTGTCTTTAACTTATTAATTTCATAAATTTTTTTTTGACAAATTTCTTTGAGGATATTCATTTTATTTTTGTGTCAATGATTCAAGTTTATTTAATATTAATCCATTATTAATTTTATTTTCAACAACACTTACTCCTTGTTTGATTGTTTTTACTTTGCCACTGATTAGTAAACCTGCTGCTGCATTTAAAACTATATTGTCTCTTATTGCACCAGTTTCTCCCTCAAACACCCTTTTCATTAAAAACGAATTTTCTTGAGCTGACCCACCTCTTAATTCTTGATCTTTTCTTATTTTAAATCCGATCTCACCTGGATCTAAAACTCTTTTTTTACTAACTTTCCCGTTTGTAACTTCTATAAGTAAATTTTTTGAAGTTGTAGTTAGTTCGTCATAGCCATTTAAATTATAAACTACCCATGCTTTCTTTAGGTTTAGTTTTGAAATACATTTTGCATGTGTCTCTAAATTTTTTTCATCACTTACACCAAGTAGTTGATAGTCAAGCTTTACAGGATTTAATAAAGGGCCTAGAAGGTTAAAAATTGTTCTAAATGGAAGAGATCGCCTTATTTCAGAAAAATTCTTTAATACAGAATGGTAATGTGGTGCAAAAAGAAAACAGATATTATTTTTTTTAAAATATTTAACTGTATTATTTTCATTTAAATCTATTTTAATTCCTAATGACTCTAGTAAATCAAAACTTCCAGACTTAGAAGTAACTGATCTATTTCCGTGTTTTGCTATTTTTACATCGCAAGCGGATAGTACAATTGATGTTGCAGTAGAAAAATTAAAACTATTTTTATGATCACCACCTGTACCACACGTATCCATAATTGAACCGTTTAAAGAAATTTTTTTCATTTTTTTTCTAAGTATTTTTACAAATGCAAAAATTTCTTCGTATTTTTCACCATTTTTAAATAAGAATGACAAAAGACTAACAATTTCATAATCGCTAATTTTTCTATTAATAACATTTTGAGCAAATAGATTCGATTCCGCTTCACTTAAAACTGATCCACTTATAATTTTATCTGTTAATTTTTTATTTTTGCTCATATTTAGACTGTATATTAAAAAATAAATTATTTTTTTGTACTTTTTAAAAAATTTTTTAGCAAAAGGTGACCGTCATCTGTTGCAATACTTTCAGGATGAAATTGAACTCCAAAAAATGGTAATCTTTTATGTTCGATCGCCATAATAACATTTTGCTGAGTTTTAGCTGTAATTAAAAGATTGGATTTAACAGTTTTTTCATCAACAATTAGAGAGTGATACCTAGTTGCATTGAAAGGATTATTCAAACCTTCAAATAATTTTGATTTGTCGTAGTAAATTTTGCTGACTTTGCCATGGACCGGTTCTCCACTTTGTATGACCTTTGCGTCAAAACATTCGGCTATTACTTGATGGCCAAGACAGACTCCTAAAGTTGGGATGGGGTCTTCTTTTTTTGAATTTAATTTTATAAGATTCATACAAATACCTGAATTTATCGGTGAGCTTGGACCAGGTGATATTACCAAATATGTTGGATTTAACATTAATACTTCTTCAGATGAAATACCGTCATTTCTGAAAACCTTTACTTTTTCACCGATTTCTTGAAAGTAGTGTACTAAATTATAAGTAAAGCTATCGTAATTATCTATTAATACTAACATTATTTAAAATTTTTTGCTTGCTCACATGCGGTGAGAAGAGCAAGCGCTTTATTTTCTGTTTCTTTAAATTCATTTATAGGTTTACTATCTGCAACAATTCCAGCTCCAGATTGGATATAAATATATTTATCTTTTATAACTGCTGTTCTTAATGCTATACATGTATCAATATTACCGTCTGCTGAAATATAACCTACAGATCCAGCGTAAACATTTCTTCTACTTTTTTCTAGTTCTTCAATAATTTGAATTGCTCTAATTTTTGGAGCTCCTGTGACGGTTCCTGCAGGAAATCCGCTGAATAGAACATCTGTTTTTTTTTTGCTTTTATCTATTATTCCTTCTATGTTTGATACAATATGCATTACATGTGAAAAATATTCTATATACATCTTATCAGTAACGTTCACTGAACCTGGCTTTGTAACTCTACTTAAATCATTTCTTCCTAAATCTAAAAGCATTAGGTGCTCTGATATTTCTTTTGGATCATTAAGCAAGTCATTTTTTAAATTTTGGTCCTCTAAATCTGTTCTGCCACGTTTTCTGGTTCCAGCTATTGGCCTTATAGTTACTTTTTTTTTATCTAACTTTACCAAGATTTCTGGACTTGAACCAACTATGGAAAAGTTCTTGAAATTCATATAAAACAAATATGGAGAAGGATTAAGATATCTCAGTGCTCTGTATACTGAAAGAGAGTTTGTTTTAATTTTTTTCTTAAAGATTCTTGAAATTACAACTTGGAATATTTCACCTTCATATATATATTTTTTGGCTCTATTAACCATGTTTTTAAAATCTTGATAGTTAGTATTCGATTTTACATTTTTAAAAACATTGACGTTTTTTTTAATGTTCAATGAACTAAAGCTTTCTTTCGATATCGGCCTATTAATTTTTTTAATAATACTATAAATTTCTTTTTTTGCTTTTTCAAAAGAATCCTTTGCCTTTAACTTACTTTTACAAACTAGTTTAGTTACGATCAGCTTATCATTGACATTATCAAAAACTAAAGTGATTGAAGGTCTTATAAAAATTGAATCTGGGAGATCAAGACTATTTAATTTTTTTAAATTAACGTTTTCAAAATACCTTATCATTTCATAACCCATGTAACCAAAAAAACCTGAAGATATCGATGGTATTATATTTGGAAGTTTAAGATTGTTACCATTAAATAAGTTTTTTAAACTATCTAATGGATCTGTTTTTAGAATTATACTTTTGGAAGAAATATTTAAATCTTTTAATTTACATATATTATTTTTACATTCCCATATTATATCAGGCTTTAGGCCAATTACTGAATACCTCCCCTTTTGGCTTCCCTTTTCAACTGATTCAAACAAAAATGTGTAATCCTCCTCTTTTAATTTAATAAGAGCAGAAACTGGAGTGTGAACGTCTGCAGCAAATGTGTGGAATAAAAGTTGATTTTTACCTGCAATATAATTTTTTTTGAAAAGGTCTAACTCGGGCTGGTTGATATCCATTTTAATTTAATTGATCGATTACATCATCATTTATTGTAATCTTATATTTTTTTCTTAGTGCTTCGGAAAATTGGGCAAGTAAATCAATTGTAAGATCATCTTTTATTTTTTTTGTGAATTCTTTTATTTCTTTTTCATCACTACTTAAATTATTTAAAATTTCCGCAGTTTTAGCTATTATAATTTCATTATTACCCCTTTTTTCAATGTTTACATCACCAAGATTTGAATCAAATATCTTGCTGATTAAGGGAATTGGTAGCTCACTACTATCAGGAAGAACTCTGGTGAAGGGTTTAACTCCTTTGATTTCAAGTTTATACCTATTTGCAACATTCTTAAAACTTTGACCACTAGAAATTTGATTTTTAATTTTTTCAGCCTTACTTTGCGCATTTTTTAATTTTAAATCAAAAATAAGCTTTTTTTTGACTAATTCTTTTGATTCATCAAGAGTTAACTGTCTCGGTTTTATTATTTCATTTACCAAACTGATTGCTAAACCTTCATCTTTATCAATATCAATTATATTTCCTTCTTCATTTATTTTTTGATTGAAGATTGTTCTTAGTATTCTTTCGTCTTGAAACTCATTATTTACTTGTTTATTTTGCTTAACACCTTCATTATCAATTTTGTCAGCGACAATCATTTTTACATCCAAAATCTTTGATATTTCTTCAAAAGTATTCCCAGATGCTAATAAATCTTCAAGTTCATCTTGAAGATCAAATACAGCTTCTTTTCCTTTTTCAAGAAGCAATTCATTTTCAAATTGCTTTTTTACTTCTTCGTATTTAACCTCTTTTCTTTCCTTAGAATCAATTATTTTTAAAATATGCCAACCGAATGAACTCTTAATTGGTTTTGATATTTCACCTTTTTTTAAAATAAAAGTTGCATCGATTATCTCATCTGGTAGATCATTTTTTGTATTCCATCCTAAATCAATATCATCTTCAGTAAGATTGGCCATTGTTTTTGCTATGGAAGTAAAATTATTAAAATTTACTTTGTTACTTATTGATTCTACATTGGATTTTGAGTCTACAATGATTTGGTGTAGATATTTTTGTGCAGGCTCAACTAAAAATTCTTTTCTTTCTTCATAAAGTAATTTGATTTCTTCGTCAGTAACAGTTGATTTTTTTGCATATTCTTTGGCGTCTAACAAAAGTGTTTCAGCACTTCTATACTCCTTGGACATAAAATCTGATTTATTTTCTTCAAAATATTTTCTGATTTCTTCATTTGAAGGTTTAGCAAATTCTTCTTCTTCAACCTTAATAGTAAGAAAATCTACCGATCTTTCTTCTAAATTATATTTACTCAAGCTGTTTTTCATAATTTTTGGGATGATCAAGCTGGTACTAATTGTCTCTACCATCTGCTCTCTTGCAAGATCTTGACGTGTTCCTTCAACATATGAATCCTCTGTATAACCGGATTCTGAGATCAACTGTCTAAAAACTAACTCGCTAAATTGTCCAAGATCATCTTTAAATGCATCATCGCGTAATATCTTATCTCTAACATTAATATCACTAACAGATAAGCCTAGTTGCAATGCCTCATTATTGAATAATGCTCTATTAATTAATGAACTTAATGCTCTATCAACATAACCAAACTCTCTTGATTTTTTAATATCTAGTGAGGATCCAAGTAGTTTTCTTATTTCTTCAGTTTGTCTTGAGTACAAAGAATAGAATTCCTGTGCAGAAATATCAATTTTCCCTACTGTTGCAACAGTTGATTGTTTTTGTGTTACACCAACTAAATCTTCTGTTCCCCACATGCCAAAGCTAATAATTAAAATTGTTAATAAAGTACCAAATATTATTTTTAGTATTGAGTTTTTTGAACTGTTTCTTAAAGTTGTAAGCATAATTTTTAATATTTGTTAAACCTATATCATAATTATGAGCCAAGTTAAATTAATTGTTTCAAATTGGAAGATGAACCTTAACATTTGTCAAGCAAGAATTTTGACAAATAAGCTTAAGAAAATAAAGATTAAAAATAACTTTATAAAAAATATAATTTGTCCACAATTTATTTTACTTCCAATTATTTCGAATATTGTTAAAGAAAGTAATATACTTTTAGGTGCTCAAGACTGTCATTATAAAAAATTTGGAGCTTACACAGGTGATACGAGCATAGAATTGATTAAAGAAATTGGATGTAAATACATTATTATTGGTCATTCTGAGAGGAGAGAATACAAAGGTGAAACGAACGATATTATCAAAGCGAAAGCTGAATTGGTAGTATCAGAAAAATTAAAGCCAATAATTTGTATCGGTGAAACTTTAGAAGAAAGAAAAAAAAATAAATACAAAAATATTTTAGAAGAACAACTTAAAACTTGTATTCCTAATGATCTAGATGAAATTATTATTGCATATGAACCAATCTGGTCAATTGGAACTGGTCTGACTCCAACAATAGATGAAATTAAGGAAATAAAAAATTTTACATGCGATTTTATTTTTCAATCAAAAAATATATCAAAAATTTTTTTTCTTTATGGCGGTTCGGTAAATTCAAAGAATATTTATGAAATATTCTCACTTTCAGATGTAAATGGAGCTTTAATTGGTGGATCAAGTTTAAAATTTGAAGAGATTAATAAAATTCTCACATTTAGTTGATTTTTTAATTTTTTAAATTATTGTAATGTTATGTTTGCTGTAGTCCTATCAATTCATTTGTTGATATGTGTTTTTCTAGTTTTCTTCGTCCTTCTTCAAAAGTCTGAAGGCGGAGGTCTTGGAATTGGGCAATCAAATAGCGGTGGGTTGGGTGACTTTCTATCTACTAGAAGTACATCTAACATATTAACAAAAACAACTTCATTTTTAGCATTTTGTTTTTTTCTAACAAGTATTTCTCTAGTAATAATTGCAAACAAAAACTATAAAAAAGAATCTATCATCGATTCAGGTGAGGACTCAATAATTGATAGACTAGATTTGATACCAGAAGAATTTGACGTTGAAAATCAAAATAATGATGTGAGTGTTCCTGTTGAATAAGGAAGGTAAAACCTCTCACTCACTCTTTTCTATAAATGACTAAATTTATCTTTATAACCGGTGGTGTTGTATCATCTCTGGGAAAAGGTATAGTATCATCGTCAATTGCTTCCTTACTAACACTATGTAAATACAAAGTAAGAATAAGAAAGTTAGATCCATATTTAAATATTGATCCAGGAACAATGAATCCCTCTCAACATGGTGAGGTTTTTGTTACAGATGACGGTGCTGAAACTGATATGGATTTAGGGCATTATGAGAGATTTACAGGTATAATTTCAAAGAAAAGTGATAACATAACAACAGGCAAAATCTATTCTGAAGTTTTAAAAAAAGAGAGAAGGGGAGACTATCTTGGATCAACTGTGCAAGTAATACCCCACGTAACTGATGAGATTAAAAAGTTTATAAAAAAAGATTTAAATAATGAAGATTTTGTTATTTGTGAAATTGGTGGAACAGTTGGTGACATTGAAAGTCTTCCTTTTTTAGAAGCAATTCGTCAATTGAGAAATGAACTTGGGAAAAGTAAAACATTATTCATTCATTTAACTTTGGTACCTTTTTTATCGTCAGCAAATGAATTCAAGACAAAGCCAACTCAGCATTCAGTGAAGGAACTTTTGGGGTTGGGTATCCAACCTGATTTACTCTTATGTAGAACCGAAAATAAATTTGATGAGAAAGCAAAGGAAAAAATTTCTCTATTTTGTAATACTTCTTTGGATTCTGTAATGTTAGTTGAAAATGCAAAAACAATTTATGAAATTCCACTTAAACTTAACAAGCAGGGTATATTAAAACAAGTTTTTACTCATCTTAATATGAATCACAATAGAAATGTAAACTTAAAGTTATGGGAGGATTTTCTAGATAAATTTAATAAATTAAAAAATTTTGTTTCTGTTGCCATTGTTGGAAAATATACTAATCTTTCTGAATCCTACAAATCTCTTAATGAAGCACTTTCTCATAGTGGAATATTTAATAATACAAGAGTCGAAATAAAATGGGTTGACTCAAAAAAAATTGAAAATATTTCTACATGTGAGCAAATTTTAAAGAACTGTGATGGGATACTTGTTCCTGGTGGTTTTGGAAAAGATGGAACAGTTGGAAAGATTAACGCTATAAAGATTTCAAAAAAATTAAAAATACCATTTTTAGGTATTTGTTTTGGGATGCAATTAGCAATTTTAGAATCAATAAGTAACCTTAGGGGCTATAAAAATGCTTCATCCACAGAATTTGGAAAAACTTCTATACCAGTAATATCTATGATTCATGAATGGATAAAAAATAAAAAAATTGTTAAGCATGATTATAAAAACCTTGGAGGTAGTATGAGACTTGGATCTTATACATCAATTTTATTAAAAGGTTCTAAAATTTATTCCATTTATAGAAAAAACAAAATCAATGAGAGACACAGACATCGTTATGAAGTAAATTACAATTACAAAAAACAAATTGAGAAAAGTGGGGTTATTCTGTCTGGAATGTCACCTGATGGAAATTTGGTAGAAACAATGGAAAGAAGAGATCATCCATGGTTTTTAGGTGTTCAATTTCATCCAGAACTAAAGTCGACCCCTTTTAAACCTCACCCAATTTTTAATTCATTTATCAAGGCATTACTTAACAAGTAGTTATGAAAAAAATAAAAATATTTGAAAACTTTTATTTCTCAAATAATTCAGAGATTAAATTTATTCTAGGTCCATGCCAAATTGAAAGTAAACAACATGCATTTGATATTTGTTATGAAATTGAAAGATTATCAAAAAAGTTTAAATTTAAATACATTTACAAGAGTTCTTTTGATAAAGCTAATAGGACGAGTCATAAAAGTAAGCGAGGCATTGGAATAAAAAAAGGTCTAGATATTTTATCTCAAATACGAGAAAAATTTGAGTGCCCTGTTATTTCAGACGTTCATGAACCATCTCAATGTAAGATTGCAAAAGAAGTATTAGATGTTTTACAAATTCCAGCTTTTTTATGCAGGCAAACTGATATTTTATTAGAAGCTGGAAAAACAAAATTACCAATTAATATTAAAAAAGGACAATTTTTATCACCATGGGATATTTCGAATGTCATTCAAAAGGTAGTTTCAACAGGAAATAAAAAATTACTTCTCACAGAAAGAGGAACTATGTTTGGATACAATAATCTTGTTTCAGATATGCGGTCACTTCCAATAATGAAAAAAACTGGTTATCCGGTAATCTTTGACGCAACACATTCTGTTCAACTTCCTGGTTTTAAGGGTAATTCTTCAGGCGGTCAATCAGAATTTGTATCAGTTTTGTCAAAAGCTGCAGTAACAACTGGAATTTCTGGAATATTTATTGAAACTCATGATAATCCTAAAAAAGCACCATCTGACGGTTCAAATATGGTATCACTGAAAGAATTAGATAAATTAATTCATTCAATTATTCTTTATGATAACTTATCAAAAAACGAAGGTTTAAATTAATGTCAAAAATTAAATCACTCTTCGCAAGAGAAATAATTGATAGCAGAGGGATACCAACTGTTGAAGTCGAGATAGAATTAATATCTGATCAATCAATTATTGCCTCTGTTCCTTCAGGTGCTTCTACTGGGACATTTGAAGCCTATGAATTAAGAGATGGAGATAAAGATCGATACTTCTCAAAAGGTGTTCAAAATGCAGTTAGCTTGATAAATTCTGAGATAAAAGAAACAATTTTAGGGTTTGATGTTATGAATCAAAAAGAAATTGATAATACTTTAATTGATCTGGATGGTACTAAAAATAAAAAAAGATTAGGTGCTAATTCGATTTTAGCGGTATCACTTGCATGTGCTAAAGCAGCTTCAATTTTTCTAAATACGCCTCTATACAAATATATTGGTGGAATTCAAAATACTATTCCAACCCCAATGATGAATATTATAAACGGAGGCTGTCATTCAAGCAATTCTTTGGATTTTCAGGAGTTTATGATAATTCCTGCACATTTCAAATCATTTAAAGAATCATTAAGAGCTGGTTGTGAAGTGTTTCATTCTTTAAAGGAATTACTTATTTCAAAGAATCTTTCTACATCAGTTGGGGATGAGGGAGGTTTTGCACCGGAAATATCGTCAAACAGAGAATGTCTTGATTTAATTCTGAATGCAATTGAAAAAGCAGGTTATAAACCAGGAAAAGAAATTTATATTGCATTGGATGTTGCAGCATCTGAATTTTTTAATAAAAATAAATACAAACTTATCGGTGAATCACTTGAAGTAAACAGCGATGGGCTAATAAGTTATTATGAAAATTTGATTAAAAACTATCCAATTATTTCAATTGAAGATGGACTAGACGAAAATGATTGGAACGGGTGGAGAGCACTTACTACTGAGATAGGTGACAAATGTCAACTAGTAGGTGATGATCTATTCGTAACATCAACAGAAAGATTAGAAAAAGGGATCAAAAATAATTGTGGAAATTCAATTTTAATAAAACTTAACCAGATTGGGACAGTTACCGAAACTATTAATACAATATCGTTGGCTAAGCAGAATAATTTTAATTCTATAATTTCACACAGATCAGGAGAAACTGAGGAAACATTTATTTCTGACTTTTCGGTTGGGATGTCGACGGGTCAGATAAAAACAGGTTCTCTCTGTAGGTCAGAGAGAATATCTAAATATAATCAATTATTAAGAATAGAAGAAAGAGATGAAAACTTGAAGTTTTCAGGAGTTGAACCTTTTGATAAATATTTATGAGTGTTATAAAATCAAAATTTATTTTTTTTATATATTATTCAATTTTCTTTTTTTTATTATTTGAAATATTATTTAGTGAAAAAAATATATTCACATTCTTTAATAATTTTGATCTGATTAATAGATATGAAATTAATTTAAGTAATAATAAAAAAAAATTCGAAATGCTTAACAATTTTTTAAAAAATTTTGAGAGTTCGGACGAATTTAAAAAAATCGTTATAAAAGATAAACTTTTTTACAAGGATAAAAATGAAAAAGTTTTTTTATATGACTAATCTTCAATAATATCTAGACAACTATTTATCATTTCTTTAACTGTTGAATTAATTATTAATGTCCGATCTTTTTGATCGAAACACTTTTTAAAAGAGAAAATCCTTTCCTTATAAGATACCCCTATAAAAACTGTTCCAATTGGAAATTTTGTATTCAATACCGTTGGTCCTGCTTGACCAGTACAGGAAACGGCTAAAACATTTTTGTGATTTGAAAATTTAGTTACTTCTTTTACCATATATTTTGACATTTCAGTACTCACAACATTGGTTTTATTAATTTTATCTTTAAGTCCTAAAATATTTGATTTAGAGTCATCGGAGTAGGTGACAAGTCCATAATCAAAAATTTTTGAAGCATTTTCATTTTTTATGATTTCAAATGCAAATCTTCCACCTGTTATAGACTCTGCGGCACAAATTTTTATATTTTTTTTTAATAAAATATTAATTAATTTATTTGTTTTATTTTCATATTCCATAATAAATAAAAAAAATTATTGCCACAATTAATCCAGCAATAATGTCATCAATAAATACACTTGAAAGATTTTTTTTCTTGTCAAAATGACTTATTGGAAAAGGCTTTCTTATATCGAGTATCCTAAAAAGAAAGAAAGCAAGAAAATAATCTATAATTTTTTCATTACAAAAAATTAAGGATATCGATTGCCCTATATATTCATCACAAACAATATATTGAGGATCTTTATCTCTTTTATTTAATAAAGTTATTTTTAATAAAAACATTGATAGAGCACAGTAAAAAATGATTCCTAATATTAAAACTTCTAAAGAGAAGTTTAATTTTATAAACCATATCAACGGTAAAATAACTAGGGATGCTATTGTTCCAGGAAAAAAAGGAAAGAATCCAACTCCAAACCCTGAGCAAAAAAAAAGTGGAAATTTATTAATCATTTTTTGACAATGTTACGGAAACTTGACAGGCAATACCTTCTTCTCTCCCAAGAAATCCAAGTTTTTCTGTCGTTGTTCCTTTTATGTTAATTTTTCTACAATCAATATCAAGAGCTACCGCAACACTTTTTATAAACCTTTTCTGATATTGTGATACTTTTGGTTTCTCACAAATCAATGTAATATCGAGATTATTAATTTTAAATTTTTCGTTCTTAAGTAACTTTTTCGCATGAGTCATAAAGAAAATCGATTGTTTATTTTTCCACTTGTTATCAGTTGGAGGGAAGTGATTTCCTATATCACCTTGACATAAAGCTCCTAATACAGCGTCTACAATTGAATGAAAACCAACATCAGCGTCAGAGTGTCCTTCTAAACTTTTATCAAATGGAATAGTGATTCCAAATAATCTAAGTTTTTTCCCCTTTTTAAATTTATGTACATCAAAGCCAGTTCCTACCCGTATATCACTCATATTATTATTTTCTTTCACAATCAATTTACCAATATTATAGTCTTCTTTGGTTGTTATTTTAAAGTTAATTTTCTCGCCTTTAATCAACTTAATTTTGTTTTTTAATTCATATAAAATCATAGAATCATCTGTATGAATACTTTCTTTATTTTTTTTGTGAGCTTCATAAATTGATTTAAAACAGAAACCTTGTGGTGTTTGTATAAGTTTTAGGTTCTCTCTAAAGACATTTGAATATTTTTTGTCTTTAAAGTATCTAACTGAATCATATACGTTTATTGACGGAACAACGTTAATTTCACCCTCAAGATTTTTTAAAACTCTTTTAAGCAAATTCATAGAAAAGAAAGGTCTTACCGCGTCATGAATTAAAACATATTTTGGCTTTAAAGATTTAGCTGCAATTAAGCCATTAAAAACTGATTTTTGTCTATTTTCTCCACCAAGGATGACTTTAATATTTGCATTATTAAATAAGGTTTTTGTAAATTTAAAAAAATCTTTATGACTAACTACTATAATATAATTAAAAAAATTTGAATTAATAAATTTTTCGACAGTTGTTTCTAAAATTGTTTTTTTATTCAATTTATAAAATTGTTTTGGTTTAGATATATCAAATCTTGTGCCAGTTCCACCACTAAGTATTATTGCTAGATTATTTTTTTGCATTAAATATTATAGTATAGGTATTGTATGAATATATATACGTCAATTGAAGCCATTTCTATATTAAGCTTTATTCTATTTTCTCTTTTGTGTTTTACAAGGATAGAAAATAATACAGACATTAACAAAATTTCTTATCTATTTACTCTTTTTTTTCAGGCTTTTTTGGGTTTTGTTTATTATATTTTTGTTTTAAACTTTATTTCAAATAAACTTGCATTAGTTGCTTCTCTTTTGATTTTTATTTTATTTTCAATTTTTTTTATCTTATCTATATTTTCATTCCAATTTATTAGACTTCGTATCCTTTTTGTTCCGTTCTTTTTAATAATTATTATTTTTAGATTTCTTATATGTATCTCATCGCTAGATAAAACCAGTGAAGTGCAACTGTTTGAGAGTCAATATCTAGTGATTCACATCATTTCATCATTATTATCATACTCACTGATTACAATTAGCCTTGTTACCTCGTACTGCATTGTTATTCAAGATTCAAATATCAAGAAAATGAGGTACAACAGAATAATTAATAATTTTCTTCCTTCTTTGTATGAAAGTGAAATTCTAGCAATAAGGTTTTTATATTTAACAATTATTTTTTTAATAATTTCGTTAGTATCTGGACTTTATTATTTTATTGAAACAGGAGATAATTTAATTTATTTTTTTAACGAAAAAGTTATTTTTAGTTTAATTTCATTATTCCTAACTTTAATGATAATTATCGTAAGAGTTTATAGAGGGTTATCAGGAAAAATGGTTTTCAAGATGGTTTTATTGAGTTATTTATTAATTAGTTTTTCTTATTTTGGGGTTAGATTGCTTAACTAATGTTGAATATTGGTAAGTTACAAGTAAATTCAAACTTTCTGTTGGCACCAATGTCAGGTGTTACTGATTATCCCTACAGAGAAATAGTTAAAAAATTTAAACCAGGATTGGTATTTTCTGAAATGATTGCAAGCAGAGCATTACTAGCTCAAAACTCAAAAACAATGAAAATGATAAAAAAAACTGATAATTATCTGTCAGCAGTTCAAATTGCAGGTTGTGACCCTAAAGTTATGGTAGAGGCTTCAAAAATTTGTGAGGATAATGGAGCAGATATCATAGATATCAATATGGGTTGCCCAGTAAAAAAAGTAGTTAATGGCTACGCAGGATCTGCTTTAATGAAAGACGAGATATTAGCAACTAAAATATTAGAATCCGTTTCTAACTCAGTAGAAATTCCTGTTACTTTAAAAATGCGTAAAGGTTGGGACGATAATTCTTTAAATGCTCCAAAGATTGCAAAGATTGCTGAGAATAGTGGAATTAAAATGATAACTATTCATGGTAGAACTAGATGTCAAATGTATAAAGGCAAGTCAGATTGGAAATTTGTAAAAAATGTAAAAAGTAATGTTAAAATACCTGTTCTTGTTAACGGAGATATAACCAATAAAGAAAATTTAAAACAAGCACTTAAAGACTCTAAAGCAGATGGAGTAATGATTGGAAGAGGTTCTTACGGAAGACCTTGGATATTTGAAGAGTTATATTCCAATGAAAAATTTAAAATTAATAGTAATTTAAAAAAACAAATAATTCTTAATCATCTTCAACTAAGTTTAGATCATTATGGAAAAGATATTGGTCTTAAATCGTTTAGAAAACATCTAGGTTGGTATTCAAAGTCAATAAATAATTCCAATGAATTTAGACTTAAAATAAATCAATGCACAGACGAAATTATTTTAAAAAATTTAATTAATGATTTCTTTTAAAACTTTTTATGTCTGAAATTACTTCTTCACAATTATTCAAAACAATATTTGAACTTTTGCCGCAACCAATTTTTCTCTTAAAAAAAAAAAATTTGAAAATTGAATATTGTAACTTAGAAACACAAAATTTATTGGGAAAAAGCAATGAATTGTTAGAGGGTAAAAAACTTGAAGATATATTTTCAAAAGATTCAATTTTAACTACAAATATTTCTGAAATAATAAAAAAAACTGGAGTTTTTATAATTAAAGATAATATAAAATTAAAAAATCTTTTTTTTGAAATTCAATGTATTACATCCGAAGAACTCAATAATAAATTCTTTATTGTTTTAAAAAAAGTTACAAAACAAAAAAGTACTTTTGAAAGAATGAACTATCTTAACGAGATATTTTCTTTTTTGTCGCACGAAATTAATAATCCAATTTCATCAATTAAACTCGCATCTGATTTAATAAAAAAAAGGTATACTAATGTAGATGATGAACTTTTAGAAATTATTAAATCAGAAGCGTTAAGAATAACGCGGCTTTTTAATAATTTCACTATTACTGAAACAAAGAATATTTCAATAAAAAAAAAAGAGAATATTCACGAATTAATCAGACTTTGTTTATTCAAAATTAAACAAATGCCTAACAAATTAAATATTTCTGAGGAATTTGATCCTTCTCTTCCTTTAATTGAAATTAACAGAGATTTAATAATTCAAGCACTTGATAATATTTTAATCAATGCTTACGAATCATCGTTATTTAATAAAAGTTCATATTTAAAAATTCAAACAAGGTTTGTTGTTGGAGAAAGCATATCAATTCCAAATATAAAAAATTCTATAAAAAAAAATTCATTAAAAATAAGTATTTGTGATAATGGAAACGGAATTCCAAAGGAATTAATAGACAAAATATTTCTTCCATTTTATTCAACAAAAAAAAGAGGTTCAGGAATAGGATTATTTTTGGTAAAAAGAATTATTGATGATCATGAAGGCACGATAGCTTTAGAATCTCAAGAAGGAGTTACAACAGTACAAATCATCCTACCTTTTTAACTTTTACAATATGCAAAAAAAAATTCTTATTATCGACGACGATTACGCATTAAGAACTGTAATGTTAAAAGCATTACGAACTTCGAAAATTACTATTAAAACAGCTTCAACTATTTCTGAGGGTTGGTATTTACTTGAGAAAGAGGATTTCGATTTAGTAATTTGTGACGTTGTTCTTCCAGATGGTGATGGACTTGAGTTAGTAAAGAAGCTAAAGAAAAAATTTAATCACCTGGAATTTATTATTATAAGTGCTCAAAACAACATATTAACTGCAATCAAGGCTGATCAACTTGATGTTTTCGAATATATCCCAAAACCACTTGACTTAAATGATTTAATAATTTCCGTAGATAGATCTTTAAAAAAAAATTATGAAAAAAACAAAGAAATTAAATTTGAAGAGAACCTTCCAATGATAGGTACATCGACTGTTATGCAGGTTGTTTATAAAAATATTGCAAAAATTACCAAAACAAATTTCTCAGTCTTCATTAATGGCGAATCCGGTACAGGTAAAGAACTTGTTGCAAAAACTATACATAATTTTAGTGATAGAGCTGAGAAACCTTTCATTGCAATTAACATGGCTTCACTTCCAGAAAATTTAATTGAAAGTGAGTTATTTGGGTACGAAAAAGGAGCTTTTACAGGGGCTGAAAAGAAAACGTCAGGTTTTTTTGAAAAATCATCTGGTGGAACACTTTTTTTAGATGAGATTGGTGATATGCCATACGAAATTCAGGCAAGGTTACTAAGGGTTCTTCAATTTGGAGAATTTACAAGAGTAGGTGGAAGAGAAGTTATCAAAACTGATGTTAGAATAATTTCCGCAACAAATAAGAATATCCAATCCTCTATAGAAAAGGGGGAGTTTAGAGAAGACTTATTTTATAGATTAAATGTTATAAATATTTTTCTTCCACCTCTAAGAGAGAGAGAAAATGATATTATTTCTCTTGGAAGACATTATCTGAACCTATATTCTGATGGTAAAAAACAGTTCGATAGCTCTGCTGTTAATTTTTTAAAATCTTATCTTTGGCCAGGAAATATAAGGGAGTTAGAGAATTTATTGAAGAGAGTATCTGTATTAACATCTGATACAATAATTAGTTCTGCAATACTTAAAGATTATATAGATTATGATAAATTTGAACCACTTGAAACAAAAGAAACCTCAAATAATAAAAACGAAAAAGAAAATTTACGTTCTTATCTCGAAAATTTCTTAAAAAACTTTTTTGACAGTCTAGATAGTAATGATGAAAAGATAGGTTTACATAATAAATTTATGGATGAATTTGAGAGACCTCTAATATTAAAATCACTTGAATTCTGTAAAGGTAATCAGATTAAAACCTCCAAAATTCTAGGTATTAATAGGAATACTTTAAGATCAAAATTAAAAAAACTTAAAATATCCTCCAAATATGGAAAATAATGATTAAAGAGAGAATATTACAGTTTGCTCATAAAAAAGATTTAACAAATTTAATTTTTTTAATACTCTTTTCATTATCTTTCATACTTAGTTTGTTAATTTTTCTAACTTTGACAGGAAATCTTTCAAATTTGGAAGAAATTGAGAATGTTTCTAATTTAATTTCAATTAATTTTGCTATAATCGTTCTACTTATTCTAATTTCTGTAGGAAAAATAAAAGAGAATTTTGATCAAAGAAAATTTAGATCTAAATTTAAAGTACATTTTACATTATTATTCATTTTTATTACTCTTATTCCTTCAACATTAATAACAGTATTCTCTTTAATTTTTTTTGATCAAGGTATAAAAATTTGGTTTAATGACAAGATAAAACAAGTAATAAATGGTTCCAAAAATATTTCTGAGTCTTATTTCAATGAACATATAAGTAACATTAAGAATGATGTTTTATTTTTAAAAAGTGAAATAAATAATGAAAAGATTGTTTTTTTTACAGATAGAGAAAGGCTTACAGAATTTTTGAGTTATTTTGCAGAAATAAAGGATCTAGAGGAAGCAATAATTTTTGAAGGAACCGGTCAGTTGCTCGCAAAAGTTGGAAGTTTTTTGATTGAGTCTGAAACAGCTCCCCCGCTTTGGTCCTTTTTAATTGCTGATGATGGTGACATTGCTGTTTTTCCAAATAATGAAAAAACTAAAGTTAGAGCTTTAATTAAGATACAAAGGGCAATACCTACTTATTTATTTATTGGTAAAGATGTAGACTCAAATGTTTTGGGGAGAGTTGAGTCTGTTGATAATGCTGCAACTGAATATTTGAATATAACAAAGAAATTAGATAGTTTTCAATTTCAATTTAATCAACTTTTTATTGCTATTAACTTTTTGATGATTCTTCTTTCAATATGGTTTGGCCTTAGATTTTCAAATAGAATAATAGAGCCAATTATGCAGATAATTCTTGATTCTGAAAAAATAATAA
>CACODD010000008.1 GCA_902625895.1 uncultured Alphaproteobacteria bacterium | reverse complement strand
GTATTCCTGCTTTCGAAGCACTGTAGTTTGATTGGCCAAAGTTGCCAGTATGACCAACTACCGAAGTAATATTTATTATACGACCCCATTTTTTTTTAATCATATTTTTTGATAGTGCACTCGAAAGTAAAAAGTTTGATTTTAAATTAGTATCAACAACATGTTTCCATTTTTCTAAATCCATTCTTAAGAATAGGGCATCATTTGTGACTCCAGCATTATTTATCAAAATATCAAAATGAATGGACTTGTTATTAATTTCTTTAATTATTTTGTTAATTTGATTCTCGTCACTTAAATCGCAGATAAAACTTCCTTTAATGAATTTATTTTTTTTGCAAAGGTCTTTTATTTTTGACTCACTTCTTCCTAAGACAAATATTTCGTATTTGACCCCCAACGAGTTACAAATCGCTTGCCCAATTCCACCATAGGCTCCTGTTAAAAGAATTTTTCTCATAAAATATCCTTAAACTTTTCAAGAAATTTATTAATGTCATCCAAATTTGACACACTTAAAAGATTGAAATCTTTATTGATTCTCTTGTTCATTCCAGTAAGTATCTTTCCGGGTCCAATTTCAACAATAGAATTTACTTTATTTGTTGATTTAATAATACTTTCTCTCCATCTAACTCTACTCGAAACTTGTTTAATTAACAATTCTTTGATTTTTTCAGAATTCTGTTCAAACTCAGCAGTAACATTGCTTATAAAATTAGATTTTAAGTCCTTCAAAGCAATATCATTCAAATAACTTTTCATCATGTACGATGCTTTGTCCATCAAACTACAATGAAATGGTGCACTAACTTTAAGATCTACAATACTTCTTGCACCATTATCTTTCAAGATATCAGAAATGAAGATCACCCCATTTTCTGTTCCTGATAAAATTACTTGACCTGGACAGTTATCATTAGCTATTTCACATAATTCTTTTGGACCAACACTGTTTTCTTTAATAATTTTTTCAACTTTTTTTATATCTAAGCCAATGACTGCTACCATCTTTGTTTTCAAATTTACAACTGAATTTTGCATGGCTTTTCCTCTTTTTCTTAAAAGAGAAGTTGCATCTTTTAAATTTAAAGCATCAAGACTACAAAGTGCCGAATATTCTCCCAATGAATGACCTAGTATTGACTCTGAAAATTCATAAATTTTTTTTTTAGATTCGTATTCAATTACTCTTACTAATGCCATACTAACCGACATAATTGCTGGTTGTGTATTTTCGGTTAGGGTGAGTTGATCTTCAGGCCCATTAAAAGTAATTCTAGAAAGTTTTTGATTTAATGTATCGTCAACCTCCTCGAAAACTTCTCTGGCAACAGGGTGGTTTTCAAATAGATCTCTTCCCATACCAACTATTTGAGAACCTTGACCAGGAAAAACTACAATAATTTTACTAAACATTTTTTTGTTGATTAAAAATTCATTATATTGTTATATACACAAAGATTTAACCTTGCTATTTAATTAATTATTAAATAGCTGAACTAAAAAGTTTATCCATAAGGAAGTTTATAATGTTGTATGAAAATGTTTTTATTTTTAGCGGACAGTTATCCCAAAAATCTGCTCAAGACAAGTTTCAAGAATCCTTGGAGGAAATCAAGAAAGCAGGAGGAGAAATCCTTAAAAAAGAATCCTGGGGTTTAAGAGACCTAGCTTACAAAATAAAGAAAAATTCAAAAGGATATTATTATATGATCAACTGTAAATGTGATCCCAAGGTTTTTGAATCCTTTTATGTTAAAGTCAAACAAGATCTTAGTTTTTTACGTTTTATGACGTTAAAAATAAAAGTGATCAACAAAGAACCTTCACTTCTTTTAGAGAATTTAGAATGATAGAGGTTTAAATGAGAAACAAAGTTTTCGATAATACGTCATCCAGAATAGTTTTTTCAAAGTCTTGTCCTTTATCGGGTAAAGATGCTCCAGCTGTTGATTATAAAAACTTAAATCTTTTAAGAAAATATGTAACTGAAAAGGGAAAAATTTTGCCCAGCAGAGTTACACAAGTATCAACAAAAAAACAAAAAGAGTTATCTGCTGCAATAAAAAGGGCAAGGTATTTAGCTTTGCTCCCATATGTATCTGGTTGATGGATTCATCTCAATCTAATAAGCAAAAATATCTTATAATTTTTTATGCGACAATATTTATTTTAGTTTTCCAACTGTTATTTTTAAAAATTTCTCCGCAGTTGTATTCAATTTTAAACCCTCTGCCTTTTTTAATAATTGGTTTGGCTGTTAAATTATCGGATTTTTTGAAATCATGCGCTTTGGCTTTGCTAATTTTAGTTTTTATAAATTTTTTTAGTGAAGATTTTTCTCCCAAGCAACTTATTATTTTTCATTTTATAACTTCATTTGTAACTATATTCTTTTTTGGATCCTATCACTTATCAAAAAAGATCAACCTTGATTCTTCAAATTTGCTCTCAGGAATGATAATTTCTTTTCTATTCATTTTATCTTGCTTCTATATATTATTCTTCAATGATTTTGAATATGAAAAGTTAAGTGCTTTCTTACGAAAATCAATTGATAAGATTATTTCAAGTTACGGGCTACAACAAAACAATGAGTTAGATAAAGTTATTAAAATTATAATGATAATATTACCATCAATTAATTCTTTAATTTTTTTCATAACATTTAGTTTAAATTTTATTTTTTCAAAATTTATCTTAAAAAAATTTATGATTCAACAAGTCGAAAATATAAACTTTACTAATTTTACAACACCATTATGGTTTTCATTAATTTATTTAATGCTACTTCTCATTGTTCTAACTCAAAATGCAAGTTCGCAAATATTTGTTTTAAGTATTAATATATTAATTTGTATGTCATTTAGTTTTCTCATGGAGGGTTACATTGTATTTAATAATTATTTTAAAAAAATTAAACTTAATAATTTTATTAAATTTTTAATTATATTTTTACTTTTTGTATTTTTAGGGTATGTTCTTTTTCTGATATTGTTATTTATAGGTATTTTTGAAAACCTAAGTAAAAAAGCAACTAAAAGAAGGTAATTATGGAAGTTATATTATTAGAGTCTTTTGATAGGTTGGGTAAAATCGGAGACATTGTAAATGTTAAAAACGGATTTGCTCGCAACTTTTTGATTCCACAAAAAAAAGCATTAAGGGCAAATAAAGAAAACAAAGAAAAATTTTTAAAGATAAAAAACGATTTACTTGAAAAAAATAAAAAGATAGTCGAAGAATCTAAACTTATTTTAAAAAAAATTGAGAATAAGGATATCGTATTTATAAGAAACGCAAGTGACAACGGACAACTTTATGGATCTGTTTCACCAAAAGACATCGCCAATTATTTTAATGAAAAAAAAAATTGGCATCAAACCTTCAAATATTAACTTACATACGTCTATAAAAAAAATAGGAATATATGATCTTAATGTTAAGTTACATGCTGATGTAGGTTGCAACCTGAAGATTAACGTGGCAACGTCAGAAGAAAATGCAAAGAAACAAAAACTTGAGTCAGAAACCACAGATAAAAGTCCAAATGAATCAGCAAAGATAAATGATAACAATAAGACTGATCAAGATAATGAATCAGTAGCTACTAACACTAAGGATCAGATACCTGAAGAAAACGATAAAAATAAAAAAGTTAGCAAAAATTCCAACAATGCTGAATCTAATACAAATACTGAAATAACTAATAAGGAAATCAAAGCAGAAAAAATCAAAAATCCTGAAATTAAAGCAACTGAATGAAATATCAATAAGTTGTTCTCAATTTAGATAAAAAAATTTGGATATAATTGTTATAATTATTAAAAATAATATACAATTACCCTAAATCTTAACTTAATTAATCTTTGAAAATAAAATGCTGTTAAGCATATCTACACTTTTAATAGGACTTTTACTTCTGGTAAAGGGAGCAGAAATACTTATATCATGTTCAATCGCAATTGGCAAAAAACTTAGGGTTTCTGAATTCTTTATTGGATTAATTGTAGTAGGTTTTGGAACTTCACTTTGCGAGTTAGTTGTATCAATTGATGCAGTCATTAAAGGATCTCCTGATATTTCAGTAGGAAATGTTGTTGGTTCAAATATTGCTAATATTTTTCTAGTGACATTTGCAGCAGGTCTAACATCTGAGTTAAAATCTATTAAAGTATCAAAATTTGACCTTTTTTTTCATCTTGGTGCACACCTAATTTTTGCATTAATATTCATATTAGCTTTTTTAAGTACAAAATATGGATTATTTTTCATTTTTTTATTTACTTTTTATCTATTTAGAAGTTTTAAAAATTCTGATTCAAAAAGCAAAGATGAAATTGTGTTAGAAAAAGATTTGTTGTCAAAAATTTCATTTAAGAATCCTTTTCTTTACGGATTGCCTATAGCTGGGGGGGGCAATTAGTGTTACGCTTTTTGGTGCAGATATAACTGTTGATTCTGCTATATCTATCTCAACCATCTTAAATATTTCAGACTCATTTATTGGCTTGACTATAATTGCTTTAGGAACATCTTTACCTGAAATTGCTACATCGATTACGGCCGCAAGAAAAGGGAAATCTAACATTATTGTTGGGAACATTATCGGATCGAATATATACAATTTATTACTTATTCTTGGTTTTACATCATTATTTAATTCTTTCTCATACAACAAAGAAATTCTGTCAGATGATGTTTATTTTTTAAGTATCGCGGCTATTATTTTTACTATATTTATTTTTAAAAGAATTGGCATTGGCAGAAAAGTTTCTATTACATGCTTTTTGATTTATTTAATGTACATCGGAAATCTCTATTTAACTAATTTTTAAAAAGTTATACTCATTATCCACTTAATTAACAGGCAAAAAATAAATGCTTAATTATAGAGATTTGTTATTATGAAGAGATGACTACTTCAGAAAGTAATAAATTAACTAATATAGTTTCATCCAAAAATTTAAATCTTATAAGAGAAGTCCCAGTTAATACTGGTGCAGAACAAGCTCTATTAGGGGCAATTCTTTCAAATAACCTCGCTTATGAAAAAGTAGAGGAATTTTTAGAACCTGAGTATTTTTCAAGTAAGATTAATAATATAATTTTTAAATCAATTAAAAAATTGATTGGTAACGATCAAATTGCTGATTTAAATACTGTTAAGGTACAACTTGATGGAAATGAAGAGTTTGAGGAAAGCGGAGGATTGTCTTATCTTTTAAAGCTTTGCGAAAACACAGTAAGTATAATAAATTCTAAACAATATGGAGAATTAATTTATGATCTCTATCTGAGAAGGAGAT
This sequence comes from uncultured Alphaproteobacteria bacterium, assembly GCA_902625895.1. GTDB lineage: Bacteria > Pseudomonadota > Alphaproteobacteria > Methylaequorales > Methylaequoraceae > Methylaequor. Next base: position 34,299 of record CACODD010000008.1, on the reverse strand, counting down.
TAATAAACCTTGGCACAAATTTGATTAACAACTCTTATAATACAGAAGAATCCAACGACTCAAGAAATTTAATCGAAAAAACTGAGCAGAATCTTTTTAATCTTATTCAAAACAATGAATTTGACAGTGGTCCTAAAGATTTTGAAGAAATAATGCAAAGAACCATTGATTATGCTGAAAAAGCATTTAAAAAAAGTGAAGATGTGATTGGTCTTAAAACAGGTTTAAGAGATTTTGATAAGAAGATAGGAGGGCTTCACAAATCTGACTTAATTATTATTGCAGGTAGACCATCAATGGGTAAAACAGCATTTGCTACAAATATAGCTTCAAATATCTCTAAAGAGTTTGAAAGTAACAAAAACAAAAAAAATGTTCTTTTCTTTTCACTTGAGATGTCTTCCGAACAACTAGCAACAAGATTATTGGGTGAGCTTTCAGAAATTTCATCAGAGAATATTAGAACTGGTAATCTCTCAAAAAAAGATTTTAGTAAGATTTTATCATCAAGCGATGATTTAAAAAAACTCAATTTATTTATAGATGACACACCAGCATTAAATATTGCTGCCATTAGAACGAGGGCAAGAAGATTAAAAAGAAAATCTGGTCTGGATCTAATTATTTTAGATTATCTTCAACTAGTAAATGGCGAATCAAAAAAAATGAGTGATAATCGCGTTCAGGAAATTTCTGAAATAACAAGAGGACTAAAAGCTATTGCCAAAGAACTGGATTTACCAGTTATTGCTTTATCTCAATTATCCAGAAAAGTTGAAGATAGAGAAGAGAAAAGACCACAACTTGCTGATCTTCGTGAATCAGGAGCTATAGAACAAGATGCTGATCTAGTTGTCTTCCTATACAGAGAGGAATATTACCTAGCCCGAACAGAACCCCCCGAAGGAACAGATAAACATGAAATTTGGACAAATAAAATGGAAAAAGTCCATAATATAGCAGAAGCTATAATTGCAAAACATAGACATGGACCAATTTCTAAAGTAAAACTACACTTTAATCCAAGTTGGACAAAATTTTCTGATTTGGCTGAAAATAATTTTACGTAAAATTATTTTTTTCCTTGAAACAGAAAAGAATAGGAAATTTTATTATTATTTATTTATAATAAAAAAAACAATATATTGGCAATAATGACAAGATTGCTTTCCAGTTCCTTAGCCTTAACAAAAAGATTATTTAAAATTATATTTTCTTTCTTTTATTCCATTGGTGAGATAGTTGACTTTTTTTTAAACTGCGTAAAATATTCCATTACTGAAAAATTCTATGTAAATATTTTTCTAAAACAATTCTTAAAGATTGGTTTTAACTCTTTACCAGTGGTAGGTTTAACTTCTATATTCACTGGGATGGTTTTAGCACTTCAATCTTATACTGGATTTTCAAGATTTTCTGCTGAAAGTGCAATTCCAAACGTTGTTGTTTTGTCAATTACAAGAGAGCTTGCACCAGTTTTAGCTGGTCTGATGGTTGCAGGAAGATCAGGTGCAGCTATTGCAGCTGAAATTGGAACAATGAAAGTTACTGAACAAATTGACGCGCTCAAAACACTTTCAACAAATCCATTTAATTATCTTATCATCCCAAGAATTTTAGCAGGTATTATTTCACTACCACTTCTTGTTATAGTTGGAGATATTATTGGGGTTATGGGTGGTTATTTAATTTGTGTAAATCTATTAAACTTTAACCCTACTGTATATCTACAAAATACATACAACTTTGTTCAATTTATTGACGTTTTTAGCGGCTTAGTTAAGGCTTCTGTTTTTGGTTTTTTAATAACCTTTATGGGTTGCTACCACGGATTTAATGCAAAAGGAGGTGCACAAGGAGTTGGCCAATCAACTACATATTCTGTTGTTTCATCTTCTATTCTGATTTTATTGATGAATTACATAATCACTTCTTTCTTCTTTAGACTATGAGAAAAAAAAAAATAATCGTTAAAAATATTTATAAAAGTTTTAAAGATAAGGTTGTATTAAATAAACTAAATCTTGACGTTTATGAATCTGAGTCTCTTTCTATAATAGGAGAGTCAGGATCTGGAAAGTCTATTCTTACAAGATGTATAGTTGGTTTGCTAAAATATGATAACGGATCAATTAGTTTTGGGAATCTTAACAATATTAACACTCTGAATGATAAAGAAAAAATGAATTATATGTCAAAATTTGGTATATTATTTCAGAATTCAGCTCTTCTTGACAGTTTGAACATAAAAGAAAACCTTAAGTTTGCAAGTGAACAAGACTCCTTTAATAAAATTTTGAATGAAGTAGGTCTTCCTAATTCAATCTTGGAGAAATATCCCTCTGAACTTTCAGTTGGAATGCAAAAAAGAGTCGGTCTTGCAAGGGCAATTCTTAAAAAACCAGAGGTTCTTATATTAGACGAACCAACAACTGGTTTAGATCCAATAATTGCTAGACAAATAAACTTGCTTATTAAAAATTTAGTCAAGAAGAATAAGATTACCACAATAACGGTTACTCATGACATGGAGAGTGTGTATGAGTTCGCTGATTATGTTGCTTTTTTAAAAAACGGAATTATCGAATGGTATGGAAAGGCAAAAAAAATTAATAAATCAAAAAATAGTTCAATGATTAATTTTATAAGAGGAATCAATTAAGATGTTTGATGTAATAATTTTAGTTTTAATCCTTATTTCCGCTTTATTTGCATTTTTTAGAGGCTTCTCTCTAGAATTATTATCAATTAGTGTTTGGATAATATCTTTTTTTGGATCATATGCCTACGGCAACAATTTAATTAATTTTTTTAACAAAATAATAAATAATATTTTGATCTCAACTGCGATATCTTACGTTGTGGCATTCTTGGCAATTTTTGTTATTTTTTCTTTTTTAACAAGAAAGTTTTCGGTTTTTATAAAGGATAGTTATGTTGGACTTATTGATAAAAGTCTTGGTTTTATATTTGGAATTTTGAGAGGATACGTAATAGTTGGTCTGTGTTTTTTTTTATTTGACTATTTCTATGAAGGAAAAAGATTGGAATTTATTGATAATTCAAAAATTATTCCGGTTATAAAAATGACGAATAATGAAATATTTCGATTTCTAAAAATTGATAATAAATATTCTGAAAATCTGAGTACTGAAATAAAAAAAAAGTCTGACCTTCTTTTTGAAAAAAGTATTGACTCAAAACTTCGTATAAAAAAAAATAGTAAAAATCAAGAAAACATTTATAACGAGAGTGGAAGAAAAAATATTGAAAATATTATAGAAAATAATTTGGAATAAAGTGAAATACCTCTTTTCAAAATCAAAACCAAGGGACGAATGTGGTGTCTATGGAGTTTACAATCACGATAAAGCAGCAAATCTTACTGCACTGGGTCTGCATGCTCTTCAACATAGAGGGCAAGATTCAGCAGGAATAGTTACTTCAAATAATCATAAATTCTTTGCTCATAGAGGAATGGGCCAAGTTTCTGATGTTTTTTCAAATAAAGAAATAATCCCAAAACTTATAGGAAGATTATCAATTGGGCATAACCGATATGGAACAACGGGTGAATCAGCACTTAAAAATGTTCAACCACTTTTCTCTGAATTAGACTTTGGGGGTATTGCAATCGCACACAATGGGAATTTAACAAACACTAATCAAATAAAAGAAAAACTAATAAAGAATGGAGCTATTTTTCAATCAACATCTGATACAGAGGTAATTCTTCATTTGATTTCAACTGCCAAAGGCACCTTAATCGAAAGAATTGTCTACGCCCTTCAGTCTATCACTGGCGCATTCTCTTTAGTTTTACTAACAAATGATTCTCTTATTGGAGTAAGAGATCCATTTGGAATTAGACCACTAGTTTTAGGAAAACTTAATGATACATATATATTAAGTTCTGAAAGTTGCGGACTAGATATTATTGGAGCAAATTTAATAAGAGATGTTGAGCCTGGTGAAATTTTAATTATTAAAAATAATAAAATTGATTCAATAAAGCCTTTTAAGAAAACATATCTTAGACCATGTCTTTTTGAATATATTTATTTTTCAAGACCAGATAGTATTCTTGAAGGAAGAAATGTTTACGATGTTCGAAAAAGCATAGGACATCAGTTAGCAGTTGAAAATCCAAACGACAAAAAAATTATCGATGTTGTAATTCCTATCCCTGACTCTGGCAATGCGTCTGCATTAGGTTATTCTGAAAAAATAAAGAAACCTTTTGAATTCGGAATAATAAGAAATCACTACACTGGAAGAACTTTTATAGAGGATTCCATTTCCGTAAGAAATCTGTCAGTAAAATTAAAGCATAATCCAAATATTTTTTCATTTAAAGACAAAAGTATTGCTTTGGTTGACGATTCAATTGTAAGAGGCACTACTTCTGTAAAGATTGTAGAAATGTTAAGAAATTGTGGTGTCAAAAATATTCATATGAGAATTGCAAGTCCTCCAGTTAAACATCCGTGTTTCTATGGAATCGATACCCCTACAAAAGAAGAACTACTAGCATCAAAATTTTCTATAGACCAAATAAAAAAATATATTGGTGCAGATAGTCTAAAATTCGTTACATTAGACGGTGTTTACAAAGCATTAGGATTTCAAAATGGAAGAGAAAAAGAAAAGCCAATGTTTACTGATCATTATTTCAGTGGTGATTATCCAGTTAAACTAATTGATCAAGACGCGGGTATTTATCCTGCTCAACTCTCATTACTAATTGAACCTACAAAATAATAAAATGAAACGAAATATACTTAGTAATGGAATCATCTTTGGTTCAACAGGAACTTTAGGAGCAAGAATATCGTTAGATCTAGCAAAGATGAATACGAATCTTATTCTCCACGGGAAGTCTTTTGAGAAACTCATCAAATTAGATAATAAAATAAAAAAAGTTAATAAAAATGTTACACTTTTTCAAGCTGATATAACACACAAGGATTTTGCAGCAAATCTTCTGAGTAAAGTTGCCTCAAGATTCTCAAGGATTGATTTTATGATAAATTTAGTTGGTGTTTTTTTTCGGATTGAGGCCTTTAACGAATTTCACACATAAAGAATGGGATAATCTTATTGAAATAAACCTCTCTTCTTGTTGGAGAATCATCAAAGAGTTAGAACCCTTAATCAAAAAATCGGCAAACGCAAAAATTGTTTTTCTTGAAAACAAAGATATTTCAGCTGGGAAAGCATATCATAATACATTCAGTATTTGCCAAAAAGCCAAAAAAACAATGTTAGAAATTTTTAACAAGGAAAATTCAAAATTCAAAATTAAAGTACAGTTTATTGAAATCGAAAAAGTCAATGCAGGTATGTCCTTATCCCTTGCTGGAAAAAATGAGTATAATGAAAGAAAATTGAAAGAGGTATCAGAGATGGTGATAAAAAAATGTCTTTAGTTTCTATATGAAAAGGTCGTTAACCATTGTTTCGTACCATCCAAAGGCATGTTTAGCCTCTAATTTTCTGTCATTATTATTGGCGTTTACACTACTTTCACTGCTTCCTAATGAGATAATTTTATCTTTTTTAACATTTAACCTATACCAAGCAGATATTGAAAATGCTCTGTCTTCTTTTGAAAAACTATAACAAGTATTCAAAAATACTGGATCAATATATTCCTTTTCCAAAATTTTATTAATCAAATTTATAGCCAATATCTTAGCCTGACTGTTTGCTGAAAATGCAGATTTAGGCATTGCCCAAGCATTTATTGAGTCTCCAACTGCATAAATGTCTTTGAAACGATCTACTTCAAATGATATTGGGTTGATTTGACACCAGTCTTTACCTTCATTAAGCAAGCCTGAATCATAAAAAATATTAGCTGCTTTTTGTTCAGGTATAATATGTATAAAATCGCCTCTGAAAATTTGACCATCAGAATTTTTTACTAGATTTTTTTTTTGATCATAAAAAGATACTTTTCCGCCCTTACTTCGCGGTATCCACTCTATTATGTCACTATAACTAATTTTCCATTCACGAAAAAAGTTTTCTTGCTTGGTGAAAGAATTCTTTGAATCAAGAATTAAAATTTTCACTTTTTTATTTTGTTTTCTCTGGTAATTAGCGATTAAAGAAGCTCTTTCATATGGTGCAGGAGGACATCTATATGGATAGTCGGGTGACGATATTATTATTTTTGAATTATCTTCTAAATCTGTTAACCGTTTTTTGAACTGAACAATGTTACTTTCTCCGTCCCAACAGTGGGGAACATTTTTTTTGTCTGTGACACTATACCCTTGTAAAATATCGTTTTTATAGCTAATTCCAGGAGATAAAATTAAAAAATCATAATTAATTTTGAAATCTCTAGAAAATCTTATACTTTTACTTTCAACATCAATTAAACTAACGTTTTCATAAATAAATTTTACTTTTTCATATTTTTTTTTATTTATCTTAAAACAAATCTCTTTTCGTTTTAAGATATTTCCTATTACAAGATTAGAGAGAGGCCCCGTTTGGTATTCACTTTGTTTTTCCACAACAATGATGTCAACAAGATTAGAGATTTTATTCAAATATTGAAGGCAGGTTGCCCCTCCAATACCTAGACCAACAATTACAATTTTTGGTCTTGTTTTGGCATTTAATCTTTTTAATAAAAAGGTATTGGCAAGAAAAAGAAATACAAGATTTCCTGCTATATTAGAGAGAAATTTTCTTCTACTTAATTTATTTTTTACCATATATTTCATCCGCCATTTTCAAAATATCCCTATTTGTCAGGACCCTAGAAATTCTACTCATCACACTATTATCTTTATCATTTTTATATTTCTTCATTAGTCTGACAAATTCATCCTTTTCTAAATTATTTATAGATGGTATTTTTTTTGTGGTTTCTATATTAAGGTTATGACAGGATTTACAATTTTCAACGATTAAGTTTATAGTTTGATCCTCACTAGCAAATAAAGAAATTGAAAAAAAGAGAATAAAATAAAATGAAATTTTATTCATATGGATTATTTGTTTTTTTAAATCTAACTTTTATTGGTATGTCTTCTAAATGAAAACTTTTCTTGAGCTTGTTAGATAAATACTTTTTATATTGATTATTAATTTCACGAGGATAATTTGAAAAAATATTAAACTTAGGGGGAGAAACACTAACCTGCGATACGAATTTTAGCTTTACGGGCCTACCGTTTTTTAAAGGAGGAGGATTTTCAGTCATTATTTTTCCTAACCATTCGTTTAAATCACTTGTTTTAATTCTTTTTCCCCATGATTTTAAGAGTTTCTGAATAATGGAATGCAAGTTCTCCAATCCAATATTTTCTTTTGCTGAAACAAATAATACAGGTGTTTCTCTGATTTGTGGGTTTAAATTTTGAAGATGTTTTTTAATTTTTTGTTGTTGTAGATCATTGACGGTGTCGATTTTATTCATTAATAGTACATGGCATCTGTTCTCAGAATTAACCAAACTTAAAATCTTAGAGTTTATTTTTTCATAATAATTATTAATATCTAATACAATCAACAAAACATTGCATAGTCGTATTTTTTTTAGTGTCTGATTAATTGCTAATTCATGAACATGTTCTTTATTATTTTTTGAAAAACCAGCTGTGTCAAACATTTTAAAATTAGAATTTTTTAAACTTACATTTGTCTCTACTGAATCTCTAGTTAGATTTGGCTGAGATCCTGTAATTGCAATCTTTTTTTTTTTAATCAAATTAAAAATCGTTGATTTTCCTGAATTAGTCTTACCTATAATTGCAATTGAAAAATCATTAAATTCTATTTTCTTTTCATTTATTATTTCCAAGTCCTTAACAGATTCATATATTTGCCATTTCAATTGGTCGATTGACTGGTTGTGGGCTGCAGAGACAAGAACTGGTCTTCCTAAACCAGATTTATTTAATTCATTCAAAACATTTTGTGAATAATTCCCTTCAGTTTTGTTGACTACTAATAAAATGGGTTTATTCAACTTTCTAGCTAAATCTATTGTATCGAAATCTTCAAATGATAAATCCGATTTTCCGTCAAAGACAATAACGACTAAATCAGATGATTTTGAATACTCTATAGTATTATTTTTTATTTTATCTTCGATTTCGTTTGATGGGTTTACGAGACCAGGTGAATCAACAAATTCACATTCCAAATCCCACAAATTTATTTTCTTTTTTCTTAAGTCTCTGGTTAAACCAGGAAGGTTATCAACAATTGCGATATTTTTTTTTAAAATCATATTAAATAATGATGATTTTCCAACATTTGGCTTACCGAGTATAATTATTTTAATTGGCATTTTTAACCCAAAATAAATAATGTACCTTTTTTTGAAATTAGAATTATTTGCTCTCCTATATTAATTGGATTTGATACAAGCTCTTCAAAGAAATTTATTTTACTCAATAATTTTCCAGTAAATGGTGAAATCGAAATTACTTGTCCATCAGAATTATTTAAAATCAGTTTGTTTGAACTTAGAAGTGGCCCATACCAACTGACCTCTTCTCCATTGTTTGAAACTTTTAACTGGACAGCCCACAACAATTTTCCATTCATTTTATCGATACACAATAGTCTTCCTAAAGTATCTATTAAGTAAATTGATCCTCCAGAAACAACAAAAGGATTTAGTGAAGATAATTTAAGATTCCATATTTTATTTCCATTACTAATTTCATAAGCTATAAATTTGTCTGAAAATGAAGGAACGAACACTTTGTCCCCTACAATTGAGATAGGTGATTGAATATCATTTAAAGATGATTTATTAAAAAAATTTCCAGAGGTCACATTATCAAACCATATTAAAGTTCCATCATTATGATCAAGTGCATAAATTTCACCAGAAGAATAGGAAATAATTACAATATTCTCTGTAACTACAGGTTTTGAACCACCAATGATCGAAACTTCCTCAAGATTACCAACATGCGACCACATTAAATTTCCATCTTTTGTATTTAAAGCGAAAGTTTGATTATCATCGGATACAACAATTATTTTATTTTTAAACACAAGGGGAGGTCTTGAAAATTGAACTAATAATTTTTTTTTCCATAATATTTTTCCATTTTCTGCATTTATAGAATAAATGTTTCCCAAACCGGAAGTAATAAATAATTCATTTTTATGCAGGGAAAAACCACCTATAAACGGTAAATTCTCTGTTTTTTCGTTTTCTAGTCTAACAATCCAATTAATTTTTCCATTATCAAGACTTGTGGAATAAACGTTAAAGTCATTATCTGCATAATATACGTTATTTAAATCAAAAACTGGGATCGTAACATGATCTATCTTATCAAAGGCAATATCATTGAGTTTTATTTTTTTTTTAAGTGAAAGTTTTGATTTGCTCTTGAAATGGAATAAGTGATTTCTTTCGTTTTGATATTGCTGTGACCACGAATCAACGGAAATACTTTTATCTATTTTGATTCTTTCGTTTGACTTAAGGATTATATCATCTTCAAACTTAAAAACATTTTCTCTTTTTCCTGGAAGGATCTCTTCTGCTTCATCAAAGTAAGCACATGAACTAAAAAAAAAAAAAAAGATTATTATTACATATTTTTTTTTCAACTTATTCTTTCTTTAAAAAATCAATCATATTTTTAGCTCTTAAACCTAATGAAGCTGGTTTGTTTGGTAGCATTTTGATTTCTTCAAAAGTTTCTAATGCCTCTTTCTTTTTATTATTTTTTAAATAAATGAAAGCGGTCAATTCAAGTGCTGATGATTTCCAGATCAAACTATTTTTTAATGGACTCAATTTGTCCAGAAGTTCTTCTGGCGGTTCAAAATCTAAAGAATTCATCACAAAAAGTATTGTAGCAATGTCTCTGAATGATTGATCGACTGCATTTTTTTCAAGATCTAAATAAATATCAAGTCCTTTTTTTCTATCGCCTTTAGCAATTAGTATTGATGCTTTTTTTATTTTTGCCATAGTTACATATCCATCTGAGCCTTTATCAACTATCCTATCTAATGCAAGCAATGCAGCGTCAATATCCTCTTCATTTGAAAGTTCAACTGCTGCAGTAAAATCATCACCGAGTTGTTGTTTTGTTTTATTTGTGTAATTTTCCCAAAATACATATCCACTTGTACTTAAAATTACACCTAAAGAGATGCTTAAAACATAAGGCAGCATTCTTTTCCATAGTTTCAATCTTTTTTCTTCTTTTAGATCCTCATCAACTTCTCTAATAAATTCTTCGCTCATTTTTTTATTTATTTTCTTAATTTGTTTAATATCATATATGTAATGTATTTATATTCTATCAAATTAAAATTTCAATTTTATATTTATGAATAATTTAAAAAAATCCAAAATCATTAGGTTTAAAAAAGAAGAAATACATGAAATTATGGAATTATATTCAAAAAAAATTTCGATAGGTGAATGGAAAGATTATTCAATAACTTTTCAGAAAAGTTACGCGGTTTTTGCGATCCATAGATCATTTAAGCACGGTCCAAGCTTAGAGATAAAAAAAAATTATAGAAATGACAGTTTTTTTACACTTTCATCTCAAAATAATATTTTAACAAGTTCTAAAAGTTTAAGAAAGGTGATTAACTATTTAAAGAGGCCATATTTAAAGTTAGTCAAATAATTTTTTCATTCCAGAGGTATAACTATCATTTCTAGTTTTTGAAAGCCTTTGATAACCCATAACTCCACTAAAGATATAATCCTTAGTTCCAGATTCCCAAATAATTTGTAAGTTTCCATCAACGATTGTCCAATTACCTTTTTCTCCATTTCCATAATCAGTTAAAGCTGTGCCATCATCATTTATTTCAATCAGGAATTCTGATTGCCATTTATCTAATGCCTTCCATTTACCTACCCACAACTCATTTGAAAAGCATTCGTTAAAAAAAATTAAAAATAAAACTACTAAAGTTGTAAACTTTCTATTTTTTAGAATAGCGATTATATTTCTTTTCTTATTCTCTGAATATTTGGACCAATTACTAATTTCTTCAGAAGTCCTCAAGCAACCCTCACATAAATTGTTTTTTGGGTTTAATTTGCATACATTTGTACATGGCGATTTTGCTATCATGTTGTTAGATTCCATCCTTTAATTACATATTCAACTGCTAAAGCACCTAAAATTAATCCAAATAACTTTTGTAGTACATTCATAATTGTTTTATTAAACAGCTTCATAAAAAAATTAGAAAAAATGATAATTATAGAAGTCAAAAATAATGTCAATATGAGTGGAAAGATTTGAGTATAAAAACTAACCATTGTGTAGTTAATATCCTTTGAAATTAAAACCGACAGTGTGATAGCTGAAGGACCAGCAACCAGTGGAATTGAAATTGGAAATACAGCCAAATTATTCAATTCATTTTCATCAATTAATTCATTTGCAATTGTTGTCTTTCTTTTAACCCTTTTTTCAAATACCATTTCGTAAGAAATAATTAAAAGGAAAAAACCTCCAATAATTTGGAAAGATGATATAGATATACCCATAAAGACTAAAAAAGAATTACCATATAAAGAAAAAAAGATTAATACACTACATGTAATTAAAAATACAAACCCAGAGAGTTTAATTGTTTTTTTTGTATTTAAACCTTGAGTGATAATTGTTAAAATAGGAATCAAAGAAATAGGGTCAATAGCAACGAATGCTTTTAAAAAATTCTGGAGAAACAAATCATGCATAAAAAAAAATTTATAGTATCCAGCTTTTATAAATTTGTCTATCTAAGAAATCCTGATGTTATTAAAAAAAAACTTTTTACTAATTTAAAAAAATTCGATCTTAAAGGAACCTTCATCCTAGGAAAAGAAGGTATCAATGCATCATTTTCTGTATCAGCAGAAAAATTTGAGGAAGTTAAAAATTCAATACGAAATTTAATTTCAACTCAAATTAAATTTAAAAATCAATTTAATAATAAACATTCTTTTTTAAGACTGAAAATTAAAGAAAAAAAGGAAATTGTATCTCTTGGACAAAAGAATATTTCTCCAGAAGAAACAACCGGTTTTTTTGTTGACCCTGATTCGTGGGATAAGTTTATTTCTGATCCAGATACTATAATTATTGATACAAGAAATGAATATGAATCTGATATAGGTTCTTTTAAAAAGTCTGTAAAAACTAAAACTAATAATTTTAGAGAATTTCCAATTTGGTTTGAAAAACATAAAAAAAAACTTTTTGAAAAAAAAATCGGAATGTTTTGTACTGGCGGTATCAGATGTGAAAAAGCAAGTAATTTTTTAATCAATAAGGGATATAAAAATATCTTTCAACTTGATGGTGGAATTATTGAATATTTAAATAAAACTAAAAATAAGAGTAAGATGTGGGAAGGTGAATGTTTCGTTTTTGATGAACGAGTTTCATTAAACGATAAACTTGAAAAAGGATTGTATTCGCAATGTTTTGCTTGTAGATCTGCCATAACTTACTTTGATACTAAATCAAAGTATTTTAAATTAGGGATATCATGCCCTAAATGTTATAGAGAAAAATCGAAAAAGCAAAAAGCCAGGTATGAGGAACGACAAAGACAAATGAAAATTGCAAAAAAAAAAGGAATAAAACATATAGGTAGTTAGTCATTTCCGAGTTTTGGAATTGAGTATTTTTTCATTTTTTCAATTAAAGTTGTTCTGTTTATTTTCAAGCATTTTGAGGCCTCAGTCACAGATCCGTTACTTTTCTTTAGTGCTCCCTCGATTAAATTAAATTCAACATCGCTTAAGTGTCTTCTAAGATCTATTTTATCTAAAAAATCAAACCATTTTTTATAATGATTTGGGTGTGGCATTGAATCAGAATTAGAACTTGTTTCAATTTGAATTGGAGAGAGGTCAGAGGTCATAGCCCATAACTCCTCTTTCTCCTGTGAGATATCAGGTAGATTAATTTTTAACAGATTTTCTTTAATATTTTTGCCATTGATTTTATTATCTGAAAAAATTATTACTGCTCTCTCAATAACATTTTTTAACTCTCTTACATTACCTGGCCATACATATTCCTGAAGTGCTTTTATACCTGAATTATCAATTTGAGGAATAAGAGACCCATTGTATTTTAAATCCTCTAAAATATGATTTACAAGAATTGGAATATCCTCCTTTCTCTCTGCAAGCGAAGGAATTTCAATTGGAAATACATTTATCCTAAAAAATAGATCTGCCCGAAAATGACCCTCATCAATTTTTTTTTCAATGTCTTGGTGTGTAGCACAAATCAGCCTTAAATTAAGATCAATTTCTTTTCTCCCTCCAACACGTTGTATTTTTCTGGTTTCAATCGCTCTAAGTAATTTAGCCTGAAGTGCCATAGGCATATCACCTATTTCATCTAAAAATAAAGTGCCATTGTTAGAGGCCTCGAACCTTCCTTCTCTTTTTGAATCTGCACCAGTAAATGCACCTTTTTCGTGACCAAACAACTCGGATTCTAAAAGCTCGGTTGGGATTGCTGCACAATTAACGTTAATTAATTCACCATTTCTTTTTGATGATTCATGAATAGCTCTGGCAACAACATCTTTTCCACACCCAGTCTCACCTCTAAGTAAAACTGTTGAGTTTGATTTTGCAACCATATCTACAAGTTTTTTTAATTGTAAAGTTGCCTCACATTTTCCTTTGATAATTTCTGACATAATAAATTAACTTATTTATAAATAAAATAATGTCAGAAAACTGACAATAATCAAATTTTAAAAAAAATAAAAAAAAAAAAAATTTTCTAAGTAGTTGATATTGCTGTTAAATATTAATTTAGTAAAAATTAATTTTCTTATTTGGCAATATTTTTGCTTTTGTATTGAAAACGAAAATAAAGGATTTAGATATGAAGGAAATATTTATCATTAAAGATTGTTTTGATGTACACAATGATATAAATGACTTTTTTAGTAAAAAAGGAAAGGACATCAAATTAATTGATTCTGATGAAATCAGTGAAATTAAAGGCTCTCAATCCACACTGATTATTGATAAAAAATTCGAAGATAAGCAAGGTGGTCAGTCAAATATTCTAAAAATTGCTAGAAATATAGGTTCTACAAAATTAATAGTTTTGGATTCAAGAAATGATGGTAGTTATGATTTAAAAAAAGAAATGGGCGGAGCTTATATTCAAATTTCTTACCAAATTATGGATGAAGTTATAAAAGAAATTATTTTTCAGATTATATCTAAGGAAAAGTACAGTTTCTCAGATAATAAAACACTTTCTTTAATTAACATGGTTGAAAAAGTTTCCAAAACCGATGTTACAGTATTTATCCATGGACCTACCGGAACTGGAAAAGAAGTTATTTCAAACCTTATTCATAAAAAGTCGGATAGACATGAAAAACCTTTTATTGCGATAAATTGTGCTGCAATACCAGAAAATATGCTTGAAGCAATGTTATTTGGACATGAAAAAGGAGCTTTTACAGGAGCTTCTTCTGCCAATAAAGGAATTTTTCGAGCTGCGGATAATGGCACATTACTCCTTGATGAAGTATCTGAAATGCCGTTGTCCCTGCAAGCCAAACTACTGAGAGTTCTCCAAGAAAAGAAAGTTACTCCGATTGGCGGACAAAGAGATATTGATGTAAATGTAAGAGTAATTGCAACAACGAACAGAGATATGTTAGACGAAGTAAGAGAAAAAAAATTCAGAGAGGATTTATATTATAGACTAAATGTTTTCCCAATAGAAACACATAATTTATCTGAAAGACCTGATGATATTTTACCAATAAGTATTGCTCTGTTGAATAGGCACACAGAAAATAGCTCCTTACCTTACATCAATAAAAGTGCTCAAAAAATATTAAGAGAGTATAGTTGGCCGGGAAATGTTAGAGAGTTAGAAAATGTTCTACAAAGAGCCATAGTTCTTTGTGAAAAAAATATTATTGAAGAAAAAGATATAATGATAGATGTATCAAAACAAAGTAATTTTTATAATAACATTCAAGAAAATTTATCAGAAAAAAAATTGATGCAAGCTTAATTTTGAAGGAGAAATCATGAAACCAAATCTTACTAATTTAAAACCAACAATTACTTCACCGAACAATCAAAATGAAATAAAAAAAGTTCAAGAAGAGGTTGCAAATCTATCTCCAAAGATAATGGAACCACAAGATGGTGGTTTTTTGGATAGTATTAAGTCAGCGATTCAAGAGGTTTCTGATACACAGAAACAAAGCGCTGAATTAACTAAAAACTTTGAGCTTGGTATAGAGAACGATCTTACCAAGGTTATGATTCAACAACAATTGTCTAGTTTAGGTTTTCAAATGACTTTAAACGTAAGAAATAAAGTCTTGAGCGCATACAAAGACATTATGAATATGCCTGTTTAAATTAAAAGGAAAAAATTATGGCTGAAGAAATTCAAACTACTGAAGTAACAAAAAATTCAATATCAAATCAAGGAATGCTGTCAAATATAAGCAACTCTTTAGAAAAAATTAAAAAATTTTCTAATGAACCTGCTGTCCAAAGATCAATCCCAGTTATGATAACTTTATTTGTTATTTTTCTTGGTTTAGTTTTTTTTATATCTTTCAAAGAACCCCCGAGAACAACTTTATTTGCATCATTACCAGAGCATGAGAAATCTAGAGTAATTGATGTTTTAAGGTCCAATGGAATTGATGTTTCAATTGATAGAACTACTGGTGAAATTTTAGTTCCGTCACCAGAATATTATGAAGCAAAAATGAAGCTTGCTGCAGAAGGTTTGCCAAGTTCAGTTCCTCAAGGTTATGATATTCTTGAAAAAATTCCAATGGGAACGAGCAGGTCAGTTGAATTTATGAAAATGAAACAGACACAAGAAATAGAGCTTGCTAGATCAATAAATGAAATAGCTAACATTATTGGAGCAAGAGTACATCTAGCAATTCCTGAAAAATCTGTTTTTGTCAGAGACTCCTCTCCTCCCACTGCATCTGTATTTGTTAAATTAGCTGATGGAAGAGCTTTAGGATTAGAGCAAATTAGATCAATTGTTCATATAGTATCATCATCAATTCCTAATATGACTTCCGATAACGTAACAGTTGTAGATCAATATGGTTCGTTATTGTCAAAACCAGAAGATGACCCCAATCTAGCAATGACAGAAAAACAATTAGCTCATAGAGTAAAAATTGAATCTATATACCGAGAAAGAATTTTATCATTAGTTTCTCCTATAGTTGGTGCAGGTAATTTAACAGCACAAGTAAATGTTGAAATGGATTTTACAAGCAATCAAACTACAGAAGAAGTTTTTGATCCAGATAGTATTTCGACTAGAAGTGAACAAAATAGTCAAGACGAATCCACTGATAGACCAGCAAGAGGTATTCCTGGTGCTGTAGCTAACCAAGCCCCTCTAGCTGCTGATTTACAAGTTGCAGCTCCTGAAACTGGGGAGCCTGCAGAATTCAAGCAAAGATCGTCCAGTAATGTTAAAAACTATGAAGTTAGTAAAAAACTCAGTACAACCGTTGGTCAAATTGGAAAAATTAAGAAAGTTAAGACGGCTGTTTTAGTTAAAAACAAAATGATTGAAACTCCAGAAGGCACAGTTGTCTCTGAGCCTATAAGTGAAGAAGATAGAGAAAAAATTACTTCTCTTGTTAAAGAAGCGGTTGGTTTCAATGAGGATAGAGAAGACACTATTGTTGTTACCAGTGGAGATTTTATCCAAGAAATGGATGTTATAACAACCAAATGGTACGAACAATCATGGTTTCAAAATATGGTTGGCCAGTTATCGACTGTTCTAATTCTTGCAATCGTAACATTCGGTGCATTAAAGCCATTGTTAAATAGAATTTTGGTTCCTTCTGCTGGAACAACTGCAGGCCCGGGTGGTACTTCTGAAGCTGACCTTGAGGCAGAAGAGGCAGAAGATGAAGTTCAAGTTCAAGAAGGCGAATCTCTCGAAGACATAAAAGCTAAACTTAAACCAAAAAAATCAACTATCTCAGCAGATATGCTCGATACAGCCAATACTTACGACGATAAAGTTGCGGTTATCAGAATGATAGTGGGAGATGAAGCTGGAAAAGTTTCAAATGTATTCAGACAACTTATGAAAAAAGATGTATAATATTAATAAATAAGGAGCACTCAAATGGCTGAAAAAGCTAAGGAAGAAAATAAAGAAGAAGAAGAAAAATCGCAATATGAACAATTAACAAGCACTCAAAAATGTGCTATTTTAATGATGCTATTAGGCGAGGAAGAGGCTTCAGAAATTTTAAAAAATTTGGGTCCAAAAGAAGTGCAGCAACTCGGTAAAGAGATGTACAATGTTCAAGGTTTAGATCAGGAAACTGTTAATAGAGTTTTAGACGAATTTTTAGCCATCATCAAAACACAAACTGACTTGGGAATGGGTTCTACAAACTACATAAGAAATGTTATGACAAAAGCCTTAGGTGAAAATAAAGCTCAGTCTGTTCTTGGAAGAATTACTCCTACTGAAAGTGATAAACCAATAGAAATTTTAGATTGGATGGATGCCAGATCAGTTGCAGAATTAATTTCTGATGAACATCCTCAAATAATGGCATTGATAATTTCGTATTTAGAACCCGGTGTTGCAGCAGATGTTTTAACTTTGCTACCCGAAGAAACTCAATCTGATATTATTCATCGTATTGCAACTCTTGAAACAGTTCAACCAGACGCTTTGGCAGAGTTGGAAAGAGTTATGCAACTTAAATTTAAAACAAATACTTCATTGCGAGCTTCCTCAGTCGGTGGAATAAAAGATGCTGCATCAATAATGAATTTTACAAAGCAAAATATGGAACAAAGAATAATGAAAACCCTAGGTGAAAAGGATAGAAATTTAGCTAAAGAAATTCAGGAAAGTATGTTTACCTTTGATACATTAATTTTAATGGATGATAGAAGCATGCAAACTTTATTAAGAAATGTTGATCAAGAAATTCTTATAATTGCGCTTAAAGGCACAGAAGACGAATTAAAAGATAAGATTTTCTCGTGCATGTCTCAAAGAGCTTCGGCAAACATCAGAGATGAAATGGAAGTACTTGGCCCACTGAGACTTACAGAGGTTCAAGAGGCTCAGAAGGCTATCATCAATGTAGCAAGAACTATGTCAGACGAAGGAACAATTGTGCTTGCTGGAAGAGGTGGAGATGACTTCGTATGATGCCACTCACAGACAAAACTGAAGCTCAGAAAAAAAGTGATGAAAAAATTTCTGGAGCACTAAGCACTGAAGAAATTGTTAGTTTACTAAATAAAAGTAATAAAGACTTCGTAAAAGAGTCAGATATCACTTCTAACATCACTAATTTGTTTAAAAAAGTTACTTTGTCATCCCTTGCACAAAAAAATAAAGAAATAACATCTGAAAAAAAAGAAGAAGTAACAAAAGATTTAAATGAGGTTTCTGAAAGTAACGACAAGCAACAAACAAGTGATGTTATCGATGAAAAAAAACCAGAAAATGAAAAAATATATACAGAAGCAGAAGCACAAAAATTAGCCAATGACTTAGCAAAACAATATTACAATAATGGTTATAAACTTGGAGTAAAAAAAACTACAGAGGAACTTCAAAAAGGAGAAAAATCTCTTGCTGTAACACTTAAAAATACAACTGATAATATTTTTAAAATGACACCAGAATTTGTAAATGAATTAAACAAATCAATAACAAATTTACTTTCAAATTTATCAAAAGAAGTTTTAGGTTACGAGATAGATAATAACAATAAATTATTTCAAGAAAAAATTAAGCAAGTTGTTAATTCAGTTGAAAACTCAATTGAAAATATTGTAGTTTTTTTAAATCCAAAAGATTTTGAAGCTATAAAAGTTTACAACAGTAAAAATAATTTAAGTTTGTCATTTGAAATCAATCAAGATGCAAAACTTGAAAGAGGTGATATGAGAATAAAATCAGGATCAATAGAGATGAGTGACATTGTTTCTAAAAAAATTAAATTTTCAATACCTGATGAAATTGAGAAAGATCTTGAAGATGCCAAATTAAATTCTCAAAAATAAACTTTTATTTAGAATTAAACATAAATGGTTATAGCAAAAAAAATACTTCAGACTATAGATTCACATACTATATCTCAAAATAGGATTTATAAGAGTAAAACGTCAAAATATGATGGTAAAGTTGTCGAATGTGAAGCATTTCCCTCACCAATCGGAACAACATGTGAAATAGAATGTAATGACAAATCTATAGTCACGGGAGAAATCATTGGTTTCAAAGAAAATAAAAATATAATTGCCGTTCATGAAAATAATGCAAACATAATTTTAGGATCTGAAATAAGAGTCTTAAATTCATCAAATGATGTAATTGTGGGCTCTCATTTACTAGGAAGAGTTTTAGATGCATTCGGGAATCCAATAGATGGAGGCGCAAAAATAAATGACTCTACAGAAACATGGCCGATTAATGGAAAACCCAATAATCCAATGTCAAAAAAACCGATAAATGAAGTGCTAGATGTTGGTATTAGAGCAATTAATTCACTTTTTACTGTAGGAAGAGGCCAAAGGCTTGGAATCATTGCAGGTTCTGGAGTTGGAAAATCTATCTTACTTGGAATGATGACTAAATTTACTGACGCAGATGTTGTTGTTGTAGCACTAATCGGAGAAAGAGGAAGAGAGTTAGGTAATTTTGTATCAGAAATATTGAATGACGAATCAAGAAAAAGGACTGTCACCGTAGCTGTGCCAGCAGACAAATCGCCATTATTAAGAATTAAAGGAGCAGAAAGAGCAACTTCAATCGCAGAATATTTTAGGTCTAAAGGAAAAAACGTTTTGCTTATCATGGACTCTCTTACCAGAATAGCTCATGCTAAAAGAGAGGTGGGGTTGGCACTGGGTGAACAACCTACTTCAAAAGGATACCCAACATCTGTAATTTCAATGATTCCAAATCTAATTGAAAGAACAGGAGCCGGTTCAACAAATGAAGGAACTATAACAAGTTTCTATACAATACTGGCGGATTCTGATGATACGAATGATCCTGTGGTAGACACTGCTAGGGCAATATTAGATGGACATATTGTATTATCCAGAGAACTTGCACAACTTGGAATTTTTCCTGCAATTGATTTAAATCAATCATTAAGTAGAGTAATGAATTCTATTGTTACCGAAGAACATCAAAATCAGTCTGAATTAGTAAAAAAGTTATACTCTATATACCAGGAAAACAAAGATCTCATTCTTATGGGGGGATATGCTCAAGGTCAAAACCCTGAAATTGATAGTGCATTAAATAATTGGAATAAAATTTGCAGCCACATAAAACAGCATTTTAAAAAAAAATCAAGTTTTGAAGATAGCATAAAAAACTTGAAGAAGATTAACTAATGACATGAAAAAAAATAAATATGATATTTTTTTAACTCTAAAAAAATTAAAGAAAAATAAGTTGCTTAATAATTTATCTACACTTAATGATGAAAAGAAAAGGCTAGATTTTGTAAAAGAAACGTTGAATGAAATGTTAAATCAAAGCTCTGTAGACAAACCTGGTGAACTTTTAGGCTCAGATTTAAAGTTTAGAGCTTCTTTTACTAGCAATTTAATAAATAAACTTGAGGTTTCAAAAAATAGGGAAAATCATGTGTTAGACGAAATTAGTCATAATCTAAAGGAAATAGTAAAAATTGAAAAACAAAAAGAAAAAATAAGTGAAAAAAAGAAATTTATTAAAATTCAAGAAGATAAAGTAAAAGAATTAAAAAAAGAAAATTATTTAAAAACTAAAAATTCAATTTCTCTTTAATAGTGGCATTATAATTGCACATTTGCTTTAACAAGGGGCAGTTATGGTTGCAATAAAAAATGATACTAGCAAAAACATAAATTTCGTAAACTCAACTTTACATTCTGAAAAAACAAATGAGCTATTTGCTGAACTCTTTGCACTAATAAATACAAATAGTTTAGATCCTGAAAATAAAAATTTACTGAAAGATGTAGTGTTACAAAAAACTGATACTGAGGAATTTTTGGATGTAAATAAAAATATCTCTGGAAATAGTTTGTTAAAAGTAACTTCCGATCAGAAAAATAAATTAGAGGTCACAAATTCTGAATACGAGACTGCAAAATCACTTATAGAGGTATTTTATAAAGAAATTGGTATTGTCGAACCTTTGAATCAAACAAAAAATGTTAATCCAAACAGTTTAAATCAAAATCCAAAATCATTATTAAATAAAAATTTTACAACAGGAGAAAAAAAAATAGCTGTAGAGAGTAAATTGGATTCTAGTGAATCTGATTTAGCGTTTAAAAATAATAACCCAAAAAAGATTGTTATAAATATAATTAAAGATCCTTCATCTTCAAAAAAAATTAAGAAAAATGAACACGATTCAAAACATTTTACAGAAAATAAAAGTCAAATTGATAGTAAAGTACTAAAGCAGCAAAATGAATTTAATTACAAAGCCAAGAATTCAAACTTTGAAACTGCGATTATTAACAAGAAAATAAACAAAAAGAACAAACAATTGAAAGTTTCAGTAAAGGATAAAATCGAACACAACGACATTGTTGAAAAACAAGTTAAAATCGAGGATAGAAAAAATACTAATTTTTCTCAAACTATAAAAAAAACCGGAGAAAATCAAATAGGTCAGAAAAGAGAAATCAGCAATAAAGATTTTTCAAAAACCTTGGAAACTAAAGATCATCAGATGCAAAATAAAGGGCAAATCTTTTTAGATTTATTAGAGAGTAGCTGGGGCGAAAAATTCTCTAGAATTGTAAAAAATGCAGTTAATAATGGTGTAAATAAATTAGAAATACAGGTTAAACCTAAGAATTTAGGCAAATTAAATCTCGAGGTTTCTGTAAAAAATAGTGTCACAGCCATTAATATCGGTTCAGAGAATCAAGATGTTGTAAGTCTTCTTAATGACAACCTTCCAAAACTTTTAGAATCAATTGATAAAGAAAGCAAAAGTTTCTCAAGTAATATGAATAATGAAAATAACAACAGTAATTATTTTAACCAAAGAAATGAACAAGAAAATTTTCTGTTGAAAAATGAGATTTTTAAAAAGAATGAAAAAGACGTTGAAAAAAAAAATCAAAAATTTAGTAATCATAATATTGATGTGAATGCCTAATTAATTTAAAGTATTAAGGAGAGAATAATGGCAGAAGAGAATAATCAAGAAACTGAAAAAAAGTCGCCCTTAAAATTAATTTTGATGATTGTAGGTGGCATAGTTCTTCTAGGGACAGGTATTGGAGTTGGAATTTTTATGGGTGGCGGAGAAGATACAGATCCATCAGCTGAGATATCTCAGATTATTGAAAAAAAAGAAAATCCTGAACCATCAAAAAATGAAGACGAAGAAAATATTGATGAGGCTGCTGCTGAATGTGCAGAGGAAGAAAAAGACGAAGAAGGTAATTGTCCTACAGGCCCAAAGAAGATTCCAAAGATCACACCTGAAGAAGAAATCTTTACAACAACGTATTATGAATTTCCTGGGAATTTCACAGCCAATTTAAAAGGCTCAAAAAAGTTTCTTCAACTCTCAGTTGGAGTTTCAACTCAATATGACGAACAAGTAATGGTAAATGTAGAGAGTCATCAACTTGCTCTTAGATCTGAAATATTGACCATCATGTCCGAATTTTCATCTGAAGACATTGCTGGTAAAGAGGGTAAAAATAACTTGGCTGAATCATTGAGAGATGGAATTAATGAGGTTCTTGTAAAAGTTGAAGGCTTTGGTGGAATAGAAAATGTACATTTTACCTCATTTGTAGTACAATAGGAAAGTAAAATTATGTCTGAACCATCAAGGAAATTATCAACTGAAGAAGTCAACGCTTTAATGGACGGACTTAAATCAGGCGATTTAAGTGCATCAACTTCAGTAAAAGATGGGACTGCGATCGAGTACAAAAAATTTAATTTCGGCTCAGATGATCTTTCACTTTTAGGAGACTATTACGCTTTAAGACTTATAAACGAGAGGTTCGCAAGAACAGTAAGGGGAGTCTTTCTACCTTTGCTGAGAGTTCAACCTAGAATAAGTTCGTTTCCCCCAGAAGTAAAATCTTTCGAAGAATACAGTTCTGGGTTAGATGCATTTATGAGTTTAACAAACAGTAGAATAGACGAGTTGAGAGGTTCCATGCTGACTGTTCTGCCACCATCTTTTGTTAGTCTTTGTACTAGTAGTAGATATGGAGGAAAATTAGAGGTTAATGATGCTTCGAGAACAGAATTTACTGCAACCGAAGAAAAAATAATCGAGGTTATAAATAATGGAATCTCAGAGGTTCTTGAACAATGTTGGAAGGATTTAACGCCTATTTCAATTAAATTTCAAAGTAGAGAGCAAAATCCACAGTTTGCTGCTTTTGTAGAATCAACAGATTTAGTCATAGTATGTTCATTTGTAATGCAGTTACCTAACATTGACTCTATGTCTTTTGATGTAGTTTATCCACTTCAAACACTTAAACCAGTTTCGTCTTTACTAAGATCTAGAGTTCAATCTGATGTAGTCGAATCTAACATGACGTGGCGAGATAAGTTAGAAAAAGCAATATTAGAAATTCCCTTATTAGTCAAAAGTAATCTCAGCGAACCGGTTGTTTCAATGTCTAAATTACTTAGAATGAAGGCGGGAGATACATTAAACGTAAATTTAGAGGATACAGTGGATTTTTATGTTGAAAATCAGAAATACTTTAAGGCTGAAATGGGAGAACTAAACGGCAATGCTTCAGTAAAGCTTGCTACACGAAATAATTAAGGAGAAAAATTATGAATGCAGAAACAGCAGAAAAAGATAAAAATCAAACTGAACAAGCTCAGGAAGAAACTAAAGCCCCTGAAGCTTCGGTTGAAAATCAAGCTAATAAATCTGAGGCAGAATCCTCAAAGTCTTCAGATAAAAATACTGCAGCAGTAAGTAATTTGAGGCTTCTAGAAAACATAGAAGTAAAACTCACCGTTGAGGTAGGAAATACTGAAATTAAAATCAAAGATTTATTAAGATTAAATGAAGGCTCTGTTGTTGAATTAGATAGATTAGCTGGAGACGCTCTAGATATTTTAGCAAATGGGACAAAAATTGCTAAAGGCGAAGTTGTTATGGTTGGTGAAAAATTTGGCATAAGGTTTACTGAAGTTGCTACCCCAGAGGAACTAATTGAAAACTTATAATTGTCAGCAAATTGACACCTTCCTTTTTCTTCAATAATTTATCAATAAAATCAATTACTTAAATTAACTACTATTGTTTCGGCAAGGTTTTTGCATCCCTCTTGTATAAACTAATCAAGAGGGGAAAAATGCCAGAATATGTAGGACCAAGTTTATCAAACTATTTACTCGTGTTAGGATTTTTAGCTCTGCTTTTTGTAGGCTTGTATTATATAAAGAAAAATAAACACATAATCTCAAGAACCATTAATTCAAAAAAAAGAATGAAAGTATCAGAAATTACCTTACTTGGACAGGGTGACAGAGCTTTAATCTTAAATTTAGATAATAAAGATTATCTTTTTATTTCTGGAAAAAATTCAGGTTCTTTATTGACAGAAATAAAAAACAACAGTCTTAAAGGTAACAATCTTGAGAAAGTATTTGAAAATAGGCTAAGAAATGAAAAAAATTAATTTTTTGTTTTTAATTATTATTCTTTTTCCATTTTTTGGGTTCTCTCAAATGGCTCCTGAAGGATTAGAAGCATTAACTATTACTGAGTCAGAAAATGGTACAAAAACATATTCTGTATCTCTAAAAATTTTAGCGTTGATGACAGCTTTAACAATTCTGCCTTCACTTGTTTTAGGAATGACTGCTTTTACAAGAATTATCATTGTTATGTCTATTTTAAGACAAGCTCTTGGGACACAGCAGACACCACCTAACCAAATTTTAGTTGCTATCTCCCTATTCCTTACTTTTTTTGTAATGGCTCCTACATTTAATAAAATTTACTCTGATGTTTCCGAACCTTATAATAATGGAGAAATGAATTTATCTGAGGCAGTTGAAAGTGGCGGTGGTGAGTTAAAAAAATTCATGGTTAAAAATACTCGAAAGAATGACTTATTGATGTTCGCAGAAATGGCAAATGAGGGAAAGTTTGAAAATAGTTCTCAAATCCCTTTTTACATTGTTTTGCCAGCATATATTACAAGTGAATTAAAAACTGCATTTCAGATTGGCTTTCTACTTTTTTTACCTTTTTTGGTAATTGATATGGTCGTAGCTTCTGTTTTGATGTCACTTGGTATGATGATGTTATCTCCAATGTTAATTGCCCTACCCTTTAAACTACTCCTTTTTGTTTTGGTTGATGGTTGGTCAATGACTGTGGGTTCTCTGGTTGGAACGTTCTCGTGAATTTGGTGTTTTAGGAGTAATCGATAATGGGATTTGATCAAAATGTTGAAATGATAAGATTAGCTTTTTACCAAGTTTTGATTTCCAGTGGCCCATTTCTAGGTGCAGCTCTTGCCATTGGCTTGGTTATTGGAATTATTCAAGCAGCTACTTCAATCCAGGAGATGACACTTAGTTTTGTTCCAAAAATTGTCATAGTTATCTTTGCAATAGGCTTCTTAGCTAATTTTCTTTTAGTAAGTTTAACTGATTATTTTCAATTTATTTTTGATACAATCTCAGGAATAAATTAATGTTTATCCCATTGCCTTTTTACAGTCCTATGGATGCCTTACCAGGACTCGAATTAAACTCTCTTATTGAGTATTTATTTAAATTCTTTTTATGTTCGATAAGATTGTCAGCATTTTTTTTATCAAGCCCTTTTTTTGGTTCAAGAGTTCTCCCTCTAAATGTAAAAATAGTTTTTTCTTTAGTGATTTCATTTTTTTATTTTGGGTATCTCTCTGATATTCAAATATCAGAACAAATTCTTGATAGCCTTGTCATTGTAGTGATTGCAGAAGCTTTGATTGGATTATCATTGGGTTTAACACTAACAATATGGTTTGCGGCAGCAAGTTTGGCTGGAGAAAAAATAGCAGCTACCACTGGGTTAGGTTTTTCCCAAATGGTTGATCCAGATACAGGCGGACAAACACCCGTAATTAGTCTAATATTAGACTTATTCTTAATAACTATTTTTTTATCATTAAATGGACATTTAATCGCGATTGAATTTTTATTTAAAAGCTTTGAAATTTTTAATATTAATGACGGAATACCACCATTTGGTCTTGTCGGTTTGGGCATCGAAGCTGCCGGTGCTATGTTTTATACAGGAGGATTAATAATGCTTCCAGTAGTTGGAGCACTTTTACTAACAAACATTGCAATAGGAATTATAACAAGAGCGGCTCCTCAATTAAATATGTTTTCGTTTGCATTCCCAGTAACTATGATTTTAGCTTTCTTCATAATGTATTTAGCGTCTCAATCAATAGGAAATGCATTTGCAGAGCTTACCAATAGTTCTTTAGAATCGATAGAAAATATACTCATTAATTAAAAAGGATATAGTTGAATGGCAGAAGACAAAGACGAAAGTCAAGAAAAAACCCAGGAACCCACCGCCCGAAGACTTGAGAAAGCAAAAGAGGATGGAAAAGTTCTGTCCTCAAAAGAAGCCTTTGTTTTTAGTTCAATGTTCATGGGAGTTTTACTATTTTATCTAGCACCAATGTTTCTAGACGATTTTTTAAAAATCTGTAAATCTCTATTTTCGTTTGGTCCAGAATTAGCCTCTGGAAAGTCTCCTCTGGAATCTGTTGCCGTAGTTGTAAAATTTTTCATTCAAGTATTTTTAATTTTTTCAATACCATTACTGGTGGTAAGTGTTCTAACGCAGTTTTTAATCGGTGGAATAAACTTCTCCTTAAAATCAATTTATTGGAAGTTTGAGAAGATAAATCCAATTAAAGGGTTAAAAAGAATATTTTCAATTAAGGGGTTGGTAGAATTAGTAAAAGCTATATTAAAAGTCAGTCTTCTTGGTCTGGTAGCTTTTTTTCTGATTGAAAATAATTTATCTGATTTAGTCAACTTAACAACTGCTAATATTTTTTCCGCTGTAAATAGACT
The DNA here is from genome assembly GCA_902625895.1 of uncultured Alphaproteobacteria bacterium. Lineage (GTDB taxonomy): Bacteria > Pseudomonadota > Alphaproteobacteria > Methylaequorales > Methylaequoraceae > Methylaequor. The sequence goes on along the minus strand of CACODD010000008.1, from coordinate 7,189 downwards.
TTTTTCTTTTTTTCCTGAAATAATTGCCTATCTCCTTGTCGTTCTCGCATTTATAGCTTTTATAGATGTGGTTTACCAAAAATATGATTATATTAAGCAACTTAGAATGTCTCATCAAGATCTCAAAGACGAATACAAAGAGACTGACGGACAACCTGAAGTCAAACAAAAAATAAGAAAACTTCAAGCCGAAGCTGCAACAAAAAGTAGAAAAGAAGCATCTTCTGTTGATAATCTAGAAGAAGCGACTGCAATAATTACAAACCCAACTCACTTTGCTGTGGCTCTTAAATATGAGGTTGGGGACGCTAAAGCTCCTATAATTATATCCAAAGGAAAAGGTAAAATTGCTGAATCCATAATTAAAAAAGGAAAAGAACTTAAGATTGGTACCATGCAAAGTCCTAAACTAGCAAGAGCAATATACTTTACATGCGAAATTGGTGATGAAATTATGAGTCAGCTCTATAATGCTGTTGCTATTGCCTTAGCATATATTTATAAAATAGATAATGGAGAAGAAATTGAGAAACCAGAGATAGAAATACCTGAAGATATGATTTTTGATGAGTTCGGAAGAAAAAATGATCAATAGAAATATTTCACAATTAATTGTTACTCTTGCTTTTTTTTACAGCTCATTAATATGTCACTTTAAGGCCATGGAAGTATTCGAAGAGAAAAATTTTCTACTTGCTTTATTTCTTTGGTTTTGTGCTTTTACTTCTTTTTGTGGTGCGTTAAGATTCCAAATTGCAAAACTATATTATAAAATAAGAGATATAATGAAAAATGAACCAAAGTAACTGTAATAACTGCTTGCATTTTTATGTGACCTATAAGAAAAACTTTCCATATGGTTGTAAAGCATTTGGTGTGATTTCAAAAAATAATCCATATTTAGAAATAAAGAAAGTTTCTGGCACAGATTGTGCACTATTTCAAAAAAAACAAAAAAGTGTTAAAACATTTAATAAAGGAAGAATTGCATGACTCAACAACTTAATGCAATGCAAGAAAGCATAAAAATAGCTTTGGATGCGGCCGACGCAGCCACTGATGTGACCTCAGAATATAAAAGGATTAAAAACGAATATTTAAAGACGGAGCAAAAAATGAAAGAAATTCACAAATATACAACAATCATTTTTTCAAGTTCAATTGCAACAGCTGTAATAGCAATTATTTTAACAGGATTATTATATTTTAAATCACTTTCAGAACTTGAAGATATGACAAGTACCAGTCGAGAAGCTTTAGTTGTATTTGCTGAAAATGTTGAAAATGTTAACAAAGCCGTGGATAATATGAATCAAAGTTTGGCTAGACATACTGATCTATTAAATGCCAGTGACGAGATGAAAGTTAAGCTTGAAGAACTTTCCAGCGCAATTAATTCAAATGATAAAAAACTTATGCTAAATTTATCAAAAGAAATAACGAACCTATCATCCGGGCTTTCTAAATCAATTAAAAACGAAGCAGATAAACTCAATAAGTCAATTCAAGAGTCAGGTGTAGTCACCTCCGCGAGTGTTAATAAAGAGATTGGTAAACTGTTGAAAGATAATAAGAAGAATCAAAATGTTAAACTTTTAAAAGAACTTTCTAATAGCACCTCTTCATTAAATGCAGCACTCGAAGCGATTTCTAGCCAAAACAAGCAGTTAGTTAAGGAAATAACAGATCAAAAAGAAAGCATAACTTTCCCATAATAAGATTATGTCTGAAACAAAAGAAGGAAACTTTCTCTTAAAAATTAATAAAATAAATGGTGGAAGTCATGCAGCTAATAATTTCTTAAAACCAGACGATATAATTGTTGCACTTGATAATCAGATTTATACTTTCGGTGAAAAACAACTAACTTCTGATTTAAAAGAATTAAAAAAAAGTAATCAAAAGTCTATACTCACAGTTTTAAGAGATGATATATTTTTTAATTTATTAGTAGAAAATAGTTTAGGTTGCAAATTTACCACAACTACAGCTGAGGAAACCAATAAAATTAAATCTGATTATTTATCACAAGAAGTAAATGATCTTGACGAATTAAAAGAATTTATTGGAATGAGAGACGTTTACAGGAACTACGAAGTTATTGAAAACGCTAATTCTTTATCAGCAGGAATTTTTCCCCCACTTTGGCTAGCTTATTCACAAAAATGGTGGCTTTTATTCCTATTTACAGCAATTATGGCAGTCTCCTTATCAGTTAATATTTATGTCTTTTTCTTGGGGTGGTTACTAACTTCAATATACTGTTATAAAGCCCAATTAAATCTTCTCTTCAGTTTTTCCATGCTGGAGGGAAAAGTTTTTTGTGTAAAATTGTTGTCTAAATCAATTGATGAGGCTCAAAAAACTATAAGAAAGCTTGACCCAAAATCGAAATTTAAATTTTCAAAACTACCAAAACCACTTGTAGAAGAGGTTGAAAAAGACAAAAAAGACAACAACGTAAACAAAAAAGACAGTGACAAAGAAAACATTGTTGATGAAAATCAGACAGTAATAGTATAAACTATAAATATGGTAGCTGATAAATATACAATCCAAGCTGAAACTTTAATGAAGGCGGCGATTGAGGATTATACTGATGTGATTAAAGAAGTTAAGTCAGCTGATGCTAATTTAACAACGCTTAAAGGTATCAGAATCAATATTCAAGGTAAACCAAGAAGATTGGTGGATGTCGGAGATATAAAAAGAACTGAAAATGAAAATGTAGTTCAAATTTTAGTTTTCAACACAGATCATATATCTCTATTAACTGAAAAAATCGATGAAGTTGAATTTAATTACGAGGTTGACGGCCAGTTCATTAACATTGACCTGCCAGAACCTAGTTATAAACAATTAATGGAAGTCGTTGACGATCTAAATAGAAAAAAAAATTCTGGTTTAGCAAGACTGACTAAGGCTAAATCCGAAGCAACTACAAGGGCAAGAACAGCACTCGAAAATGATTTCATTTCTCAGGGTGTTGCTAATGCAGTTTCCAGGAAATGTTCAGAAATGCACGAGCTATTCTCGTCTAAAGTCAACGAACTTACAATTGAGAAGATAAAGGAAATTCTTGGCAACGAATATTTTGAAAAATATAAAAACGAAGAACTTGAATACGAGTGATTAAAGTTTCAAGTTTAAGTTTGATCCAATATTTCCATTTTTAAGATCTATATATTTCTTATTAATTAAGTCTTTGCTCTTCACTTCATTTTTATTTTTGTCAACTTCAAAAGAGCTAGGACTCCAGCTCGGATAATTAAAATTGATTTCTCCAAATTTTTCTTTTTTAAACTTTTTATTTTCGTTTTTATCGTTTATCGATCCAGAGATTTGATTATTTATTTTTTCTAACTCAGACTTACCTTCAAAAGCTAAAGTGATATTTTGCTTATTTTCCAAAACAACTGGTTTGGTCGAATATTTATTTATATTACTTTCAACAGACTTATTTTTATTTTCGATACCTATATTTTTGAAGTTGGAATAGTTAGTTTTTTCAAAGTTATTTTTACTTAATGCTACATAATTTTTAATGCCAGATTTTTGGTTACCTTTCCACCATTCTCCGTAATTATTTTTATTGGAAATAACCACAGAAGAAATTTTGTTATCATCTATTTTATTATTTTCTGCAATCTGACTCTCTTTTTTCTTATTGTCTTTCCAAAGATTACTTATTCCTGAAGCATCAAGCGCTAGTTCTGAAGGCGTTTTATCAAATATTTTATTAAAAACCCAATTTCCGAAACCAGCAATCGCGCCAATAGGACCACCATACATAAAACCACCGAGACTATTTTGAATTAAGTCTCTATCAGATTTACTATCTTCAGAATTCATACTTGAATAAATTCCACTTATAATTGGAAGGTTCTGGAAAGGATTAACCAACCCTCTAAACCAATTCCAAAAAGAGAAATCTTCTTGTTCGGGTTCATTAACCTTTTTATCATTTAAGAGGAGTTGATTTTTAGGCCCTGTATTTTCTTTTATAGGGAAAGCCTTATTTTTAGAAATATGAAATGGACTATTTTCTATTCTCATCTTAATAATTTATCTCAATTTCAATTCTTCTATTTTTTGCTCTTCCCTGAGAGGTATCATTTGACTCAACTGGTCTTGTCTCTCCGTAACTAATCGCCTTCATTCTTTTTGGATCAAGAGTATCGTTTCTTGATAGTTGTTGCACCACTGAGGCAGATCTTGCTGCTGCGAGATCCCAATTATCTCTATAATTTGATCCAAACGTAAGTGGCACGTTGTCAGTATGACCCATAACCAATATCTCACTTCTACCTTTTTTATTTTGTTCTGCTATTTTAGACATTATCTCTCTAGCCTTATTGGTAAGTTCAGCAGATCCAGACTTGAACGCACCTGCAGACCCAACAGTTATTATCACTTTATCGTCTTCTCTATCAACATTTACAAGACCCTCCCCAATTTCTTGTTTCAGTGCAATTTTTAATTTGTCCTCAGCCAACTCTGCTTTTTTAGCCTCGTCTTTAGCTGATTGGCTTTGTTCAGATTGACCTACACTTTCCCCATCTTCCCCTTCAGCCTCATTTTTACCTTTTTGAGAGGATGCAGTTGCGAGATCAGCGAGCTGTTTTTCTAAGCCACCAATTAAAATTTCAGATTCTGATTTTCCTGATGCAGCCTTAACAGATTCCACAGCATTTAAAGTCTCTTGAAGAAGTTGAGGTAGTTCTTTCTCGTCAGCTTCTGTTGGTGTAAAGTTAACAACAACTTTACTCCCCAATGCTTCGACAGATATATCACCTCTTGCAATAGCTTCTTGAATATTTTTGGCAAGTTCTTTTGCGTCCTCAGTTTCACCGTCATCCTTTGTATTATCTTCTTGCTTGGTTTGAAGTTCTACTTTAGGTTGATCAGTCTCTGTTGTTTGTTGTTTTAAATTATCTTGAACTGCTGGCGTTGGGTTTGGACTAAAATTAAGAGATAATATTGTCGTTCCTTTTGGTGGTTCGACAACTGGTATAACTCTTTGTATCCCAAAAGCATTCTTCATACTACCACTTATTTGTTTAAATTTTGGTACATTAAATTCCGCAAAAGAGAGGATTAAAACAAAAAAAGCCATTAATAATGTTGCCATATCAGCAAAAGTTGCCATCCAGGCTGGCGCTCCCTTCGGAGGACATTCTGGGCATTCATGCTCCTCTTCTTCATTAGAGGTCTGTTGATTTTCTGTTTTTTCCTCAGCCATGATTTAAAAATTTAGCCTGCAGCTGCAGCTTCCAAGAGTTTTTGTTTTTCTTTTGGAGGTAGATTTGCAACAAGTTGGTCTTGGATATTTCTTGGACTTTCACCCCTAGAAATAAATTGTAAACCTGTAATAATCATTTCTCTGTAAGTAGTTTCGTAAGCTGAATATCCTTTTAACTTTATCACAATCGGCATGAAAATCGTATTTGCGATCATAGCCCCATAAAGGGTGGTTAAAAGAGCAACAGCCATTGCGGGACCTATTGCTTTTGGATCAGCCATGTTTCCTAACATCGCAACTAATCCAACCAAAGTTCCAATCATTCCCATGGCGGGTGCTATATCTACCCAAGATTGAGCACAACCAATGTTTTTCTCGTGACGACCTTGCATAGCCTTAAGTTCTTTTTTTAGTTGAACAGTTAGTTTTGATTCATCCGCTCCGTCTACAAGCATTTGTAAACCATTATCAAAAAATGGATCGGGAGTCTCTTGACCTTCTAGTGCCATCATTCCATCTTTTCTTGCAATACCTGCTAATTCAACTATTCTTTCAATAAGTTCATCCATTTTTTTCACTGGCGGTTTAAAAGCCTTACCGAAGGCTCCGAAAGAACCAAGGTAAACGGGTAAAGGAGCTGTATACATTACAGCGAAAAAAGAACCACCAAAAACAATTAAAATTGAGGGAACATCAATGTAAGATCCCAAACCTCCGGCTGAAATCATCGCACCTGCAATCATTCCGATTGTACCCAGAAATCCTATTATTGTAGCTAAATCCATTTATTTTTCCATTTGCAATTAGTATATAATTAATATTTTGGTATAGATTCTGCAACTTTAATACCAAAATAGAAAATATTTTTATTAATTTATTTATTTATTGTAATATACAGATATGATCAAAAAGCAACTCATTATATGTTTTTCACTTTTATTTTTTAATGGTGTCTTCGCTTCTAATTACATAGACAAAGGATATTATGTTATAGATTTAAAAAATAAGCTTGAATGGCTTAAATGTACAACAGGCCAACAGTGGAGTGACGAAAAACAAGAATGTCTAGGGATCGCTGTAAAATTAGACTTGAAATCTGTTGAAGAGGCCAATAATCAACTCAATGAGCAAATTGAGGGTGAGTGGAGACTACCATCGCGAAAAGAGCTTGAAAGCTTAATTTGTAAAAGTTGCGAGGGAGCAAAGATTGACAAAACTTTTTTTCCTAACACACCAGCCGAACCATTTTGGACTTCTCAAAGAAATTGGTGGTCGCCTAAGTTTTTTTGGTCGGTTAATTTCTTTACAGGACATTCTTACGGAAGGTTTGTACCCGAAAAAGAACTTTTTGTAAGATTCGTAAAAGATCGTTAATCTTTCTGATTAAAATACTCAATTAATTTAAATAAAAATAAACAAATACCAGCTACAAAAATTAATATTGCGGCATTCCATGGTGTTACAAAAGAAAGATAACCTAAATTGTCCTTAAAGGTCAGTGAAATAATAATCAAGAGCAGAACAAAAGCTAAAAAAAATCTTATGTAGGAACATATTCTACAATTTTTCATCTTTTTAAAATTAAACAATTTAGTTTTATAGATTTAGAATAATCACATATCACTTCACTACTTGAGAGATTATCTGCTGTATAAATAAGTTTGAATAAATTGTTTTCTTCTAAAATTCCAAATTTTCTCTCAAAATTTGGAAACTTTTTGGACAACAAACCCAGGATTTTTATTTTTTGTATTTCAGCATTTTTCAATTTTGAAAATGCACCAAATTGAATTTTTAAAGAATTATCTCTAAGCATTTGAGTAGGTTTAGATTTAATTTCTGGAATTTTATTACTTATTTTAATATCTTGGGAATCCTTAAAATCATTTTCAGATCTGGATTTCCCGCTTTTAGATAAAACAGATTCAGAATCTACAATGGAATCAT
>CACODD010000007.1 GCA_902625895.1 uncultured Alphaproteobacteria bacterium | reverse complement strand
TAGCCTCCTCACAAGCAAACCTTACCAATTCAGAAAAAACTAAAGGCGTCGCATGTATTGACATTGGTGCGAAAACTTCAAAAATTACTGTTTTTGTTGACGAGAAAATCGTATACACAAAGGTAGTTGCAATTGGTGGCGAACATGTAACCAACGATATAGCTAAAGGTCTCGAGATTTCAAGAGAATCGGCAGAGCATTCCAAAATCATTTATGGAACCCTAAACCTTCCTTTTAATGAAAAAATAGAAATTAATTCTGAAAATTTTAACAACAAAACAATAAGTAGGAATTTACTTTATGGAATTATTAAACCAAGATATGAAGAAATATTCGAAATTATAAGAGACCATATGTTTGATGATATTTATGCAAGAATAAGTATTAAATCAGTTGTAATCACAGGAGGTGCAAGTAAAATTTACGGATTAAGAGACATTTCTGAAAGTATATTTAACAGAAGCGTTAGGATAGGCGCTAATAGCAATAGAGAAAGTTTTTTTCATAATAAACCTGAATTTAGTACAATATTAGGTTTAATAAAGTTAGCACATGAAAATAATGAGTTTAATAATTTAAATGAATTTACAAAAAATAATTTTTTTACAGCATTTGATAAACTTGAAAATTGGATAGAAGAAAGTTACGCATAGATTTTGAAATAAATTGTAACTTTTTGTGATTTGAATAATTTTCACAATTTCGTTAATAATTAACAATGCTACAAGTAAGTAAAAAAGTTGAAAACAAAAATCTATTTGTCGAGTCGACACTTCCTAAGTTTCTGACTGCCGTAAGACAAAAAACTTTGCAAAATGAAATAATTTTTAAAGGAATTGGTCTTCACACCGGCAATAAAGTATCAATGAAAATTTTTCCTGCAAGCGAAAATACTGGAATTGTATTTAGACGTAAAATAGGGAATAAAATTATTTTAATAAAAGCAGACTATAGAAATGTTAGGTCAACAAAACTTTGTACTTTATTATCAGATAGAAATGGAAATTCTGTTTCAACTGTCGAACATATCCTATCAGCAATATATGCATTTGAAATTGATAATGTTATTATAGAATTAACTTCAAACGAAATTCCAGTGTATGACGGATCTTCTCAAGATTTTGTAAAGCAAATTAAAAAAGTTGGTTTTGAAGAACAGGAATCCTTCAAAAAATTTATCAAAATAAAAAAAACTGTAGAAGTAAAATCAGGAAAAAAATACGCCAGAGTTTGTCCATTCGACAATGTTCTTATTTCAACCGAAATAGATTATGAACACAAATTAATTGGAAAACAAAGTATTTCAGTGATGCTTACACCTCAAATTTACGAATCTCAAATTTGTAAGGCCAGAACATTTGGCTTTCTGAAAGATGTAGAAAATCTTAGAAAAAATAGATTAGCTCTTGGTGGAAGTTTAGACAACGCAATTGTATTAGACGAAGATAATGTATTAAACAAGGGTGGACTAAGATTTAGCGATGAATTTGTTCGTCACAAACTTCTTGATTTTATTGGTGATATTTCTCTATCAGGTCATAGAATGTTAGGTTCATTTTTTTCGTCACATCCTGGACACGAAACAAACATTCAACTCCTGAATAAAGTTTTTGAATCTCCCAATAATTGGGAACTAGTCTGTTCTAATTAAATTAAAATCTTCTTTAAAAATAAATTAAATCATTTAAAAATAATTAGCATGAATATAAATGTGCTAACCCTCATTTTGATTTTGTTTTTTTCTTCTTGTTCTTCAGATAAAGAAATTAAAACAAATATATCTGCTTCGGATGATGTATCTTTGTATAATTTAGCAATGATAAATTTAAAAAAACGAAAATACGAAGAAGCAATTGATAATTTTACTGAACTTGAAATTCAATACCCATACTCACCCTGGGCTTCAAGAGGTCAAATGATGACTGGTTTTGCTCACTATTCCGCAAATGAGTATGATGAGGCAATCCTAAGTTTGAGTAAATTTGTGGAACTAAATCCAAATCATGAATTAATACCTTATGCAATTTATCTAAAAGCTTACTCTTATTTCGAAAGAATTCCAGACATAAATCTTGATCAAAAATTTTCAACCAGAGCTTACGAGGAATTTTCAGAATTGATAAATAGGTATCCAAAGTCTAAGTATGCAGTCAAATCCAAAAAACATATAAAAAGACTAAAAAATCATTTGGCAGCCAAGGAAATTAAAGTAGGTAAATATTATCAATCTCAGGGCAATTACTTAGCAGCCGTTAAAAGATATAAAGTCGTTTTAAAAGAATATAGACAATCGACTCAAATACCAGAATCCATTTTTAGATTAATTGAATCTTATGTTTCCATTGGATTAATTAAGCAATCATACTATCTTTTCAAAATACTTGAGTATAATTTTCCAAGGTCTCAATGGACTCGTGAAGGATCAAAAATTGTAGAAAAATATAAAATTAATAAAAATTTAACAAAATATAAAAAAAAACAACTTGATATTAAAAAATTAAAATCGTCTGACCTAGATTTACTTTAATTATGATTAGGCATCTATCAATCAATAATTTAATGTTAATAGATAAGATTGAAATGGATTTCGGTATAGGTTTGTGTGTGTTAACTGGAGAAACTGGTGCAGGAAAATCCATGATTCTTGAATCATTGGAACTTCTTTCTGGAAGAAGAGTTAAACCAAATATACGTTCGGACAATGGGGAAAAGACTGTAATTACTGCTTTAGTAGAAATCTCAAAATATACCTTCATCAAAAAGATATTGGATCAACTTGATATTAATTTTGAAGATGAAATAATTATTAAAAGAATAATCGACAGTGATGGCAAAAGTAAGGCTTTGATAAATGATAATCTTGTTAGTTTAATAACTCTAAAAGCAATAACTTCAAAACTTTTTGAAATTCATAGTCAGTTTTCGGAACAGGGATTACTTGATAACTCAACACATATGTCCACGTTAGATGATTTTGGTAATTACCAAAGTGAATTAAAAAAACTCTCTGAAACATGGCTAGAATTTAGAACTGCAGAAAAAGAATATGTTAAACAGCGGTCTAGATTTGAAGAAATTAAAAATAAAAGAGAAGAATTTGAAATTTATTACAATGAATTGAAAAATTTTAAACCAAAAAAAGGAGAATTTGAAAAACTAGAGCAAAAGAAAAGAATTTTACAAAATTCTAGAAAAATAAATGAGAATTTAAACGTGATAATAAATAACTTTATAAGTGAGGATCCTCCGGGTATTGAAAAATTATTTGCTAAAAATTTGTTAATGCTAAATCAAATCCGAGAACTTTTAGATCAAACAACTAAAAATGAGATTGAAAAACTTAATTCTATATCGTTAGAGTCGTCTGAAATTTGTAAAACACTTGAAAACTTTTTAAATCAGGAACTTGACCATAGTTCATTAGAAAAGATTGATGATAGGGTATCTGATTACAAAAAATTATCTCAAAAACATTCAATTGAACCTGATCTTTTAGAATCAAAATTAATTGAAATAAAAAATCAATTACATTTAAGCGAGGAAAGCAATTTAAACATTGAAAAACTAGGCAATAAATTAAAAGATATAGAAAAAAAATATCTAGACCAATCAGAAATAATTTCAAACCTTAGAAAAGAAAACGCTGAGTTAATGGATAATAAAATTAATTCTGAGTTTCCTGAACTTAAGTTAGAGAATGCAAGGTTTAAAACTGTGATAAGCGATTGTGAAAGTACTGAATTTGGAAAAGATAAGGTCGTTTTTAATATTAAAACTAATCCGAAATCTAAAATGGGTGAAATTAAAAGTATTTCATCAGGGGGAGAACTTTGTAGAATTGCTCTAGCAATAAAGGTAACAGCAGAACAGGAAAGTTTTTCTACAATGGTTTTTGATGAAGTTGATAGTGGAATAGGTGGAGCAGTTTCAACAGCAGTAGGAGAAAGATTAAAAAAGTTAGGGAAAAATAGGCAAGTTTTGGTCGTAACGCATTCCCCTCAAGTTGCCTCGCTAGGGATTCATCACTTTCTAGTTAAAAAAAAATCACTTAATAATATCACATCCATAGATGTTATTAAAATTGATGGCCGTGACAAAATCAATGAAATAGCAAGAATGCTTTCTGGAAAACAAATAACAAATGAAGCAATTGAAGCAGCAAAAAAACTTATTGAAACTTAATTTTTGATGATTGTTATGATTTTAGAAATGTTGGGTCTTTTTAAATAGCCATGATTTTTCGTTTTGCTTGAGATATTTTTTTAGTTTGTTGTATACATCTAAGTGATATCTATTAATCCATTTTTTTTCAACATCAGTCAATAGGTCTAAATCTATAAGTTCTTTTTCATAAGGATAAAGAGTCAAATTTTTAAATTCTAAAAATCCTTTGTATCTTGAAGGTATAATTAATAAAAGATTTTCTATTCTTATTCCATAACAATCGCTTTTGTAATATCCGGGTTCATTTGATAAGACCATTCCTTCTTTGAGCTCACATTTATTAAGATTTTTTGAAATTGATTGTGGTCCTTCATGCACTCCTAAAAAACTACCAACTCCGTGTCCAGTGCCATGGCTGTAATCCAAACCGTTTTGCCACAAACTATATCTAGCCAAACTATCTATTTGATGTCCTCTTGTTCCCTTCGGGAATTTAATCATAGCGAGGTTAATGTGACCTTTTAAAACTCTTGTATAATTTGAAATATACTCTTTTTTAGGTTTGCTATCTCCAATAAAAATTGTTCTAGTGACGTCAGTGGTAGCTCCTAAATATTGTGCCCCAGAATCACACAAAAATAACTGTCCTGAAATTAATCTTTTGTTATTTTGAATTGGATTATAGTGAATAACTGATGCATTCTTTCCAAAAGCTGAAATAGTCGGAAAACTTGAGGAAAAATAATTTTTATTTTCTTTTCTAAAATCTTCAAGCTTTTTAGAAACATTAATCTCGTCTAAATGAAATGAGAGTTTTGTCTTTTCTAACCAATAAAAGAACTTAACAAGAGAAACACCATCTAAAATATGGTATTTAATGGAATGATTTATTTCAACTTTATTCTTTTGGCATCTTATATTAATGCATGGGTCCTCGATTAGATCAGGTTTTAGTCCTGCTGATTTCATCAACTCATAATAAAAGTATGATGATGAGGAATCGAGAGCAAGCTTTTTATTCTTAGGTAATTTTAAAATCTCAGATTCAAATTCAGCTAAAGATAACGTTTGAACCCCTTTTACTTTTTTTTTAGATGGTAACTTATTTAAATCGATAAATAGTTTAATGAAAGTTTTGGTTACAATTGCTCTGCAAAAAACAATTGGGGTATGTTCTAAATCAAAACCCCTTAAATTCATCAGCCAGCAAATTGATTCTGATGAAGTTAAAATTAAAAAATCATAATTAGTTTTATTGAATATCCTTTTCTTTTTAGAAAATGTGTTTTCACCAGATATTGTTTTTTTCAAAAAAAAACAATATTTTTCACCCTTCTTTACTTTTCTGTGCCAAATTTTATCTATAATATTTTTTTTCTCATGATAAACCTTTATAGAGTTTAACTCAGCAATCCTTTTTAATTCTTTAATAAACTTAATATTAAAGTTTCTGTAGTCTATCAATATTCTTTTGTGTTTGATGTTATGTTGCAAAAATGAGAAAAAGTTTTCACTTTGCAAGTCAATAATTTTAAACTTAGAATCTATTTCTTTTTTTGCTTGTAAAATATATCTTCCGTCAGTGAAAAAAAATTTTTTTTTATTAGATATTAATGCAATTCCATTCGAGCCGGTAAAGTTTGTAAGCCATTGTAATCTCTTGTTTTGATTTGGAGTATATTCAAGTAAATTTTCGTCGTAAGTAGAAATTACGTAAAAATCAATTTTCTTCAAAGAAATTTCTTTTTTCAATTTTTCTAAATTATTTGACATATTCATTTTCTTTTTTTCGCAAATATCAATCCAACCCATTTGAAACTATAAAATTTTTTTTTTAAATTAAAGTTAAATTTATTGAAAATTGATATTATTTCTGTTTCCTGATCCGTGAGGATACCTGATATAACAATTTCGCCATTATTTTTTAATTTATTATAGTACTGTTTTACAAGTTTTTTGTGAGTTATTAGTAATATATTTGCAACTATCAAATCATAACTTTTATTTCTTAGAAAACTACTATCTATCCCATTTTGATTAAAAAACCTTATATTGGTCAAACGGTTTATACTCAGATTTTTTAAAAAGGTTTTTTTAATATTATTATCAATGTCAATAGAATCAATTCTCTGCTTTGTAATCTTATTTAATACAAATGATAAAATTCCAGAACCTGTCCCGACGTCACAAAAAGAACTGTAATGCTTTCTTTTAATTAAATATTCTATGCAAATAATTGATAAAAAAGTTGATTCATGGCTACCTGTTCCGAATGCATTGTTAGCCGGAATTATTAAATTGAACTTTCTGTTCGATTTTTTTTTTGATAGTCCCTGACTTATATAAAAGAATTCCGTTTGAATGCCTTGGTCGTCTTTAATATTTTGATTTACCCAATCCTTTTTTTCAATTTTAGTTAAAGTAAAACTTCCAAAATTCTTTCTGAGATTACATGAAGAAAAACTTTTTATTTCTGAATTTTTTAAAAAGAGTTCTACCTTTAAATAATTACTTTCTGGGAAGATTGATACGTTGTTGTATTTTGTAAAAATCCAAGCTATTAAATTTTCATGCTTTTTTGATTTAATTATTAATGTAACTTTTTTCAAAATTTTATAATTTTGAAACAAAATCAGAAAATACTTTTATTACTTCATCAGAATTTTCAAACCGTATTTGAAGTTTTTTGTCTGATATTCCTAAGATTGTTCCAGAACCAAACTCTTTATGTTGAACTTTTTCCCCAACTTCAAAATCTGGGTTTGAAAATTGTTCTAGTTTCATATTTTTCTTTTTAATATTTTCCATAACTTGAAAAACTTTACAACTTTGTTCAGGAAGTTCTGATAAAAACCTAGATGGTAAAGAACGATATATACTGTAGTTATATTGTTTTCTATAGTTTACATATGAAATATTTAGTTCTTTTCTTGCCCTTGTTATACCGACATAAGCTAAGCGTCTCTCCTCTTCAAGTCCTTTATTTCCATATTCATCAATGTTTCTTTGATTAGGAAAGATTCCTTCCTCCCAACCTGGGAGAAAAACAAAATCGAACTCAAGACCTTTTGCACTATGTAGGGTCATTAAAGAAACTTTTTCATTAAAATCACTATCATTTAAGGTGTCATTCAAAAGGCTGACCTCTTCAACAAATTCTTCTAATGAGTTTCTATTCTTCAAATCTGTTATAAGTTTTTTTAAATTCTCCAATCTTCCTTCAGATTCTGGTGTTTTTTCTTTTTGAAGCATTTCAGTATAGCCAGCATCATCGAGGAGTGATCCGGCCACCTCAAAGTGTTTTGAACTTTTTAAAGCAGATGAATGTCTTTCAATAATAGAAATGAAATTTTGAATATTTTTTTTTTGTGAAGAATTTGAAGTCCCAGATAAAATTAGAAGTTTCAAAGATTCATATAATGAAACATTTTTTTTTTGTACAATCTCATAGAGTTTTTTAATTAAAGCTTTACCTAATCCTCGCTTTGGAGTGTTTAATATTCTTTCCAATGATAAATTATCTGACTTATTTATTAATATTCTAAAGTAAGCCATTGCGTCTTTGATTTCTGCTCTTTCATAAAATCTTAGACCACCAACAACTCTGTATTTTATATTTTCTTTCAAAAATCGATCTTCAATGTCTTTAAACTGAAAACTTGCTCTTGTTAAAATTGCAATGTTAGTAAGAGATATACCATTTTTTTCAAATTCTTTGATTTTTTGTGCAATGAAAATTGCCTCAAAATCATCATCTTCAAAATTTCTGATTAACACTGGGTCACCATCTTTGTCAGAGGTCCAAAGTTTTTTACCTATCCTTTCTGTATTTTCAGAAATTATTGATGATGCAGTTTTAAGAATATTACCAGTAGATCTATAATTCTGTTCCAGTCTAATAATATTTGAATTGTCAAAATCTCTTTCAAAATTTAAAATATTCTTTAACTCTGCCCCTCTCCATCCATAAATAGATTGATCCTCGTCTCCTACGCAACATAAGTTTCTATTTAATTCTGTAAGCAATCTCAACATCATGTATTGTGCTGAATTTGTGTCTTGATATTCATCTACTAAAGTGTACTTAAACTTTTTTTGATAGAATTCCAAAATTTGTTTATTTTCCTTAAATAATTTTATTGGTAATAGTATTAGATCTCCAAAATCAACTGAATTATAATTTGAGAGTCTAGATTGATATGATTTATAAATTTGTTTAAACTTACCTTTTGTTTCGATTTCGAATTCATGATTGTTTACTTCCTCAGTTTCCAATCCAGCATTTTTAACTTGATCAATCATGTATAAAAAATTTTTAGGAACATAAACTTTTGGATCAAGATTTTCAAGAGAAATTACTTGCTTTACAAGTCTTAATTGATCATCTTTGTCCAATATTGTGAAATCATTTTTTAAACCAACCAACTCCGAGTTTCTTCTTAAAAATCTTAGTCCTATAGAATGGAATGTTCCAATAAACATTCCCTCAATTGGATGGCTGAGCATCTTTTCAACTCTTGTTTTCATTTCGTGTGCAGCCTTATTGGTAAATGTGACACAAAAAATTTCAGACATTTTTGCTTTCCTGTTATATATTATATTTGCTAACCTTGAAGTTAAAACTTTTGTTTTCCCAGTTCCTGCTCCCGAAAGAACAAGCAATGGTCCTTCAGTATTTAGGACCGCTTGCTTTTGCTGCTTGTTAAGGCTGGAAAGAAAGTCTGGTTCTGGTAACTTTATTTTTTTCATAAGATAAAAAGATTAATCCTCTTAGTCAGGAGCATACCCTAGATTTGAACCCAACCACTTTTCAGCATCCCTTAAACTGATTTTTTTTCTTTTTGCATAGTCTTCTACTTGGTCTTTGAAAATTTTACCAACACCAAAATAACTTGCATGTGGGTTTGCAAAATACAATCCAGAAACTGAACTTGCCGGGGTCATTGCAAAGCTCTCAGTCAATTTTACTTTTAAATTACTCGATACGTCTAACAGTTCAAATAAGGTCTTCTTTTCTGTATGATCAGGGCACGCAGGATAACCTGGGGCAGGTCTAATTCCTTCAAACTTTTCTTGAATTAATTCCTTGTTAGTTAAATCTTCTTTTTGTGCGTAACCCCACAAATTTGTTCTTACATCTTTATGCAACATTTCTGCAAATGCTTCAGCGATTCTATCACCAATTGATTTAACTAAAATTGAGTTATAATCATCATTTTTCTTTTCAAATTCTGAAGCTAAAGTTTCAATGCCGCTTCCAGCTGTGACTAAAAAACCTCCAATAAAATCATTTTTAGTTCCAATTGGTGCAACGAAATCTGCAAGACAAAAATTAGCTCTTTTTGAATTTTTTCTGCTAACTTGTTGTCGTAAAAAAAATAATTTTTTTTTAACTTTCTCTCTTCTTTCAGAATCAAATAAAAGAATATCATCACCATCTGAATTAGCTGGCCAAAAACCAAAAACACATTTAGGTTTCGTTATCTTTTCTTTAATTAACGTTTTAATCATTTTATTTGCATCATCCCAAAGATCTCGAGCTGCTTTTCCAACAATCTTATCATCTAGAATATCAGGAAAATTTCCATGAAGTTCCCAAGCTTCAAAAAAAGGTTTCCAATCTGTAAATTTCATTATTTGTTCAATAGAAACGTCTTCTTGAGTTTGCACACCAATTGTCTTTGGCTGAGTTGGTTCGTAATTATCCCATTGAAAATTAAATTTATTTTTTCTACATTCTTCAATACTGTTGTCATTGATCTTGTCCTTTTTGAAATAACCAGAACGAAGAACTGAATATTCTTTTTTTAATGATTCAACAAACGGCCTGCATTTACTTTTAGAAATCATATTTGTTGCTACTGAAACTGCTTTTGATGCGTCATTAACGTGACATACGCCAAAATTGTATAATGGATCTATTTTTATAGCTGTGTGTATTTTACTTGTAGTAGCCCCACCAATTAATAAAGGTTTATTAATTTTATTTCTCTCTAATTCACTGGCAACAAAGCACATCTCGTCTAAACTTGGGGTTATGAGACCTGATAATCCAATTAAATCAACATTTTCTTCTATTGCAGTTTCAACAATTTTACTAGCTGGAACCATAACACCTAAATCAATAATTTCGAAATTATTACATTGTAATACTACACCAACTATATTTTTCCCAATGTCATGAACATCGCCCTTTACAGTTGCCAAAAGTATTTTACCTTTAGAACTTTTTTTTGATGTATTATCTTTTTCCATGAATGGTAGTAAGTAAGCTACCGACTGTTTCATTACTCTCGCAGATTTCACAACTTGCGGTAAAAACATTTTTCCGGATCCAAATAAATCACCAACTACATTCATTCCGTCCATGAGTGGACCTTCAATGATTTCCAATGGTTTATTATATTGTTGTCTTAATTTTTCAGTGTCTTCTTCTATAAACTCGTTAATGCCATTAACTAGTGCATATTCTATTTTTTTTTCTAATTTTTTAGTTCTCCATTTTTTGTCAATTTTTTTTCTCTCTACACTTCCTGAATATTTTTTTGAGATCTCAATTAAATTTTCAGTTGCATCGAGATGTTTATTGAACAACACATCTTCTATACACTTCTTAAGATCTTTAGGTATTTGCTCGTAGATTGTAATTTGTCCGGCGTTAACAATTGCCATATCTAGTCCATATTTTATTGCGTGATAAAGAAAACATGAGTGCATCGCCTCCCTTACCTGATTATTTCCTCTAAAACTAAAAGAAACATTAGAAAGTCCGCCAGATACCTTGGCTAATGGTAAATTATTTTTTATAAGTTTCGTTGCTTCAAAAAAATCTAATGCGTAATTATTGTGTTCTTCGATTCCAGTGGCAACAGCAAATATATTGGGATCAAATATAATATCTTGAGGAGGAAAATCTAATTTTTGAGTCAAGATTTGATAAGCTCTTTTTGAAATTTGATATTTTCTTTCTATGTTATCGGCTTGACCATCTTCATCAAATGCCATAACAACAACAGCAGCTCCATAAGTTTTAATTTTCTCAGCTTGTTCAATAAAGATATTTTCACCTTCCTTTAAACTTATAGAATTAACAATAGGTTTTCCTTGAATACATTTCAAACCGGCTTCTATGACCGACCATTTTGATGAATCTATCATAAATGGAACTTTTGCTATTGCAGGTTCGACGGAAATTTGATTCAGAAACTTGACCATAGCTGTCTCAGAATCCAATAAACCTTCGTCCATATTAATATCGATAATTTGAGCACCGTTATCAATTTGTTCTTTTGCTATTTCAATAGCTTGATCAAAATTATTTGATAGGATCAATTTTTTGAACTTTGCTGAACCAGTGACGTTTGTTCTTTCACCAATATTAATAAATTTTGGGTTAGAGCTCATTTTTATAAATTAAAAGCCTCTAAACCCGATAGACGAAGATTGTCAGATTTCTTTTTTAATACCCTAGGTTTTTTGTTCATTACAACTTTACTCATTAATTTTATATGTTCAGGAGTTGTTCCACAACAACCACCGATAATATTTATATAGTTACTATCGCTCCATTCTTTAGCAAATTTTGCTATGGAATCTGGTGTTTCGTCATACCCACCAAAAGCATTTGGCAAACCAGCATTAGGATGAATACTTGTATATACCTCTGAAATCCTATTTAGTTCAATTAAATAAGGTTCTAATTCTTTTGGCCCAAGAGCACAATTTAATCCCACACTTAATGGATTAGAATGGATTATTGAATTATAGAAACCTTCAACCGTTTGTCCCGACAGTGTTCTTCCGGATAAATCAGTTATAGTGGCAGAAATCATGATGGGAATTTTAATGTTATTTGATTGCTCAACACTTTTTATAGCTGAAAGTGCAGCTTTTGAATTTAAGGTATCAAAAACTGTCTCAACTAAAATTATATCTACCTTTGCTTTGATCAATGCACTGACGCAATTCTCATAATCATTAAATAAATTATCAAAATTTATATTTCTGAATCCTGGATCGTTGACATCTGGTGACATAGAACAAGTTCTATTTGTAGGCCCTAAAACACCTGCAACAAATTTATGTTCATTTGGATTATTTTTAAGAAAATCATCAACGGCTTTTCTTGCTAAAATTCCACCCTGAAAGTTTAATTCATATGCTAAATCTTGACATTTGTAGTCTTCCTGAGAGATTCCTGTTGAATTAAAAGTATTTGTTTCAATAATGTCTGCTCCAGCATCAAGATACGACTTATGAATATCGTATATCAGTTTTGGCTTGGTCAAATTTAATATGTCATTATTTCCAAAAAGGTTAACGTGATGATTATTAAATCTTTCAGCTCTAAAATCCTTTTCTTTTAATTCTTCGTTCTGAATCATTGTACCTACCGCACCATCAAGAATTAAGATTTTTTTATTTAAAACACTGATAATTTCGTTGTTACTTTTCATCAATTTTTATCCTTCAGAGTTCTAATACCCAAAATATGACAGATAGCAAATGACAGATCTGCTCTATTTAATGTGTAAAAATGAAAATCTTTTACCTCTCCATCGAGCAGTTTTCTACATTGTTCATATACAATTGTAGTTGCAACTAGTTTTCTTGTTTGAGGATCAGAATCAAGACCTACAAACATTTCCAATAACGATTTGGGCATTTTACAATTCATTTTTTTTGCAAATTCCATTGTTCTTTTACAATTAGTCACAGGTAATATCCCTGGAATAATTGGAATTTTAATTCCTCTTTTTATAGCACCATCAATAAAATCAAAATAACTGTTTACATCAAAAAAGAATTGCGTAATTGCTTTTGAAGCTCCCAAATCAATCTTTTTTTTTAAAACATCATACTCTTGGTTAATAGATGAAGAATCCGGATGCATCTCAGGGTAAGCTGAAACAGTAATTTCAAAATCAAATTTTTTTTTCAATACTTTGATTAAATCGGTTGCATATGTGAAGTCGTTAAATTTATTTTTTGTTTTATTTTCTCTTTCGTCTCCTCTTAGAGCTACAATATGTTTAATTCCGGCGTTCCAATAATCCTCTGCTATGCTTTCAATTTCAGCCTTTGAAGTTCCTATACATGTCAAATGAGCAGCAGGCGTCAGTGAAGTCTTCTGTTTAATTTCTTTTACTAAGCTATGAGTATTATTTCTTATGGAACCTCCTGCACCGTATGTAACAGAAATAAACTTAGGCTCTAAGGGCTCTAATCTTTTTATATTAACCCATAAAGACTCTATTGATTCTTTGTTTTTTGGGGGAAAAAATTCAAAGGATACGTTTATATTTTTTGACAATATTGTATTTGAAATCATTTTAATTGTTTAAAGATTAAAAAATTTTATTTTTATGTTTTTTAGTTTATTTTTTTAATATAAAATGATTTAAATTAATAGAAAATAATTAATGTGCAATATATGGTAGAATTTATTTTAAAATATAACAAGATTTTGTTAATCTTTGTAATTTCAGCATTCATCTCTCTTGATGTCAAAAATGCTCAAGCTGTAGAGAACGTCAACGACCCATTCGAGAATGTAAACAGGAATATTTTTAAATTTAACAATAACTTGGACGACTATTTTTTTAAACCTGTGGCCAAAGGTTGGAGGGAGATTCCAGAAATACCTCGAAAACCACTTACTAATCTTGCAACCACAGCTAAAACACCGATTAGCTTAGCCAATGCTATTTTACAATTAAACAAGGAAAGTATTGGGAATATTATCGGAAGATTCTTAATAAATATGACTTTTGGTTTAGGGGGGTTGTTTGACGTAGCTAGCACTGATAATTTCGGGAACATAGCAGAAGTAGAAGAAGATTTTGGTCAAACATTGGCCGTCTGGGGAGTTCCTGATGGTCCGTATGTAATGCTTCCAATTTTTGGGCCTTCAAGTGTTAGAGACGCTTTTGGACTTGGAGTTGACACAATAACCAATCCTCTGTCTTTTGGATACAGAATGAATGGAATAGGATTAGAGGCACGCTTATCAGGTCCAGTTGTTAGGGGTGTATCAACAAGGGAAAAATACCTCGATTATCTTGATGAGATGAAAGAAGGTTCTTTGGACTTCTATGCTACAATGAGGAGCCTATACAGACAAAAAAGAAGAAAAGATATTTCAGGAGAGCTTGAGAGCAAAGATCTTTCACTAAGTATGCTTCCAGTTGAAGCATACGAAGACGAAGAATTAAAATCTGAAGTCGAAGAATCAAAATCTGATGTAAAAAACATTGTTACAACAATGAAAGATGAAGATTCTGAAATAAAATCAGAAATGACCAGATATTACAATGGAGTTCTTCCGTCATCAAACTATCCTGCATTCAATGAATCGAGAGTAAATCTAATTGAGTAAATTATGAGTTATTTTAGAAACTTTTTAATTCTCGCTCTTTTTTTTATTCCAATCCATTCTTTTTCAGACGAAAAGATAGAACAAAGCAAATATTTTGTTGAAAATTTAGGAAAACAAGTAATTGAAAAAGTTTCAAATGTTAACTTATCCGAAAGCGAGAGAATTGTTAATTTTAGAAATCTTTATTTAGACGCATTTGATAATTATTATATTTCTCGTTTTGTTTTGGGTCAGTATTGGAAAAGATTAGATAGTAACATGAGAAGGCAGTTTGTTGAAAGTTTTAATGATTATATAGTAACTACTTATGCTCCAAAATTTAAAGGGTGGGAGGGAACTTTTAAAGCCACTGACTCACTACTAGAAAACAACTATTATAATGTAAAAATGAGTGTTTTAAATAAAGATGGTCCTACACTTCAGTTTATGTGGAAGATATATTTAGATAAAAATAAAAATTTTAAGATTCTGGATGTCAATATAGATGGCGTAAGTATGTTAGTTACTCAAAGAGCAGAATTCATGTCTGTCATCAAAAACAACCCTAAAGGTGTTATTGGACTAATCGAAGCGATGGAGAAAAAAACTTCAGGATAAATAATTCATATATATATATAAGAATTTAACAACAATATTTATTTATGTGGTAGGCCCGGAGGGACTTGAACCCCCGACAACACCGTTATGAGCGGTGCGTTCTAACCAACTGAACTACGGGCCTACAATTAAGGTATTATTATGATATTACTTGACTTTTTAGTTATCAAGAAAACTTCTTAATTTTCTAGATCTACTTGGATGTTTAAGCTTTCTCAAACCTTTTGCTTCTATTTGCCTAATTCTTTCCCTTGTAACTGAAAATTGTTGACCAACCTCCTCTAAAGTATGGTCGGTATTCATACCAATTCCAAATCTCATCCTCAAAACTCTCTCTTCTCTAGGTGTCAATGTGGAAAGAACACCAGTTGTGGCCTCTCTGAGGTTATTTTGTATTGCAGCGTCTAGTGGCAGTTTAATGTTTTTATCTTCAATGAAATCACCTAGATGGCTGTCATCTTCGTCTCCAACAGGAGTTTCTAGGCTTATCGGTTCTTTTGCTATTTTCAAAACTTTTCTAACCTTTTCTAACGGCATCCCAAGTCTTGAAGCGAGTTCTTCGGGTTGAGGTTCTACTCCATTTTCATTAAGAATTTGTCTAGATACTCTAACTAATTTACTTATTGTTTCGATCATGTGAACTGGAATTCTAATCGTTCTTGCTTGGTCAGCAATAGATCGTGTTATTGCTTGTCTAATCCACCAAGTCGCATAGGTTGAAAACTTGTAACCTCTTTTATACTCAAACTTATCTACTGCCTTCATCAGGCCAATATTTCCTTCTTGAATTAAATCAAGAAATTGAAGACCTCTGTTAGTATATTTTTTTGCTATGGAAATCACTAATCTTAAGTTTGCTTCTATCATTTCCTTTTTTGCCTTACTTGATTGGATTACTCCTTCATTGGCAAGGCTCGAGACTTCTTTTATTTCTTTAATCGTCATCAATGTAGAGAGCATTATCTCTTTAAATTTTGAAATAATCTCTTGTGTAAGTTCTTTTTTTGAAAAAGATACCCATTTTTTATTATTTTTTTTGGTTAGATTTCTGAGCCAATTTTTATACTGACCATTTTTGTTATATTCTTTGTCAAACTCTTCATCGGATATCTTAAGCTTCGACGCAATATCTGATAATTTTCTCTCTCCAGCAACGATCTGAATATTGTACATTCTATGAGTTTCTATAACATCGTCAATTCTATTTTGGTTAATAAAAATATTCATAACCTGCTCAGAAACAGATTTCTCAGCAGATTTAATTTTTTTTTCCAATTTGATGTCAATTTTCTTATTTAAAATTCTTAAATTGATATACTCCTCTTTTAATTTCTTATACTTTTTAAATAGTTTTGAAAACTTTTCTAGGTTTGAAGTAATATGTGGCTTGAGATTTTCTTCCTTTTCCAAAATTGACAAGTCAGATAACTCATTGTTGTCATCTGGTGCCTCAGAATCAAAGTCTTCTTGATCTTCCTCATTAGTCTTTTCTTCCTCATCACCTTGATCATCATCTTCATTGTTATTATTGAAAATTTGCTCGTCTTTAATTGGGATATCAGCATCAAATTCTTCTTGTTCGCCATTTACAGATCTAAAAGTAGAATCTAGGTCGATGAAGTCTCTAATCTGACGTTCTCCAGCTTCATAATCTTCAAAATATTTCTGAATTGACATCATAGAGATTATACTTTTTGAAAAAGCGTCTGCTGTTTTCTTTTTACCCTCCTCTATTCTCTTTGCTATGGCTATTTCTCCAACTCTTGATAAAAGCTCAACATTACCCATTTCTTTTAAGTACATTCTGACAGGATCGTCAGTTCTTCCACTATCTTCATCCTTTTCGGTTGCAACTATTCCTGCTTCATTTTCATCATTGGAAGTCTCTTCACTATCCTCATCGTATATTTGAATATTTAGGCTTTCGACTTTTGAATAAAATTCCTCTTTGTCTTCGAATTTTTCGTTTTCGAGTGCCTTTTCGCATTCAGAGCGATGCAAGAAACCTTTTTTCTTACCTTTCAAAATTAATTTTTTAAGACCTTCACTAGACTGATCAATCAATGGTTCTTCTGAATCGTCCTTCTTCGAGGTAGATAGTTTTTTGTTCATGAGAGATATTCTTTTACATTTAATACATGAACTGTGGATGAATATTATTCAAGTCTTTTATTTTGTATATTCTTGATTTCGGATAAAATTTTATTGTATTTGTTTAACAAGTTTTCAGATATTAATTTTTCGGAAGATTCTATAATCTGTTTTTCAATAAACTTTCTTTCCTCTAAAAGATTAGGTAACCTTAAGTTGTTAAGAATTTGTTTGAAAAATACTTTTTTTTCTTCTTCATTTAAACTAGCAGCATGTGTTTTTTTAAGTTCTTTAATTTCACTTAACAAATTTGGAGTTAAACTTTTATACATATTTTCCTCTTCATAAATATATTTAGACTCTGCGTCATATTTTTTTAGAACTTCTGTTTTTACCACATTGAGGGTTTCATTGGATAATTTTATTTGGAAAATCTCTTCTTGGTATTCTGTAAGGTAGTTTTTGTAAAAAATTATCATTACTAAAAATAGTTTTTCGTTAATATTTTCTAAAATTTTATTTGAAATAGATTTGCGGGGCGCATTAGTTTTGATTTTATTGCTATTCCAAATAAAGCTCTCTTTTTGAGATTTTAAGAATCTAAAATATTCCTTTGAAACTTTTAGATCATCAATTTTCTTTACAATATCATTTATTTTGCTATCAATTAAAGCAATAGACTCTGGTGTATTGTTTTTGACAGAATTGATTATACCCTCCCAAATTATTACTGAAAGATCTTTAGCTTTGTTTTTTAAAGAAAGAAAATCATCTTTTTTTTTATTACGAAGAAAAGAGTCGGGGTCTAGCTTTTCAGGAATTAAAATAAACCTTAATGACTTTCCAGGAACCAAAAACTTTAGAACTTTTTCTGCAATTTTCTTTGTAGCATTCTGTCCTGCATCGTCTCCATCAAAACAAACGTAAGGTATGTCTGAATAGTTCCACATTTTTTTTAATTGCATTTCAGATAATGTTGTTCCTAGAGTTGAAACTGCGTTTTTAATTCCAGAACTATACATTTTTATAACATCCATATAACCCTCGACTAAGAATATTTCTTTTTCAGACCTTATATTTTCAAAATTTTCTTTGAGACCATAAAGTAATTGACTCTTTTTGAAGACCAAACTTTCCTGAGAGTTTATATATTTAATCTTTGAATTTTGTATAGTTCTCGCACCAAAACCCACAATATCGTTTGAGAAATTATGTATAGGAAAAGTTATGCGTTTACTAAATCTCCCAAAGTATTCTCCTTTGTTATTTTTAATTAAAAGATCAGTTTTCTTTATTTTATCAAAACCAAAACCCTCTAACTCTAAATATTTCAATAAATTATTATGATCTGGTGCATAACCAATATTAAAAATTTTTACAGCCTCATCAATAACTCCCCTAGCTTTAATGTATTTGTAGGCAGTTGAATTCTTTTTTAGTGATTCTTTGAATAAATTATTACTTTTATAAAGAATGTTGGTAAGAAGTTTAGCTTCTGAGTTGGATTTACTTTTTCTCTGATCATAAACATAGGGAATACCAGAATATTGAGAGATATAAATAAGTGATTCTAAAAATTGTAAGTTTTTATATTTACTTATAAAGTTTATTATATTTCCACCAGCTTTACAGCCAAAACAATGAAAAAGAGATTTTTCGTTATTTACATTGAATGAAGGAGTTTTTTCATTGTGAAATGGACAATTACCAACAAATGAATTGCCTCTTTCCACTAAATTAACAAACTGACCAATAAAATCAGATAATCTTACTTTATTATTTACCTCGTTTAAAAATTGATTAACAGAATTGTTATTTTTAATCATTGAAGATTGTTTTTGCTTTCTCAGCAACTGTCTGCATATCTAACTGCCCTGGATATTTACTTTTTAAGAAGCCTAAAAGCTTTCCTAAGTCTTTAATAGATTTGAATCCGTGCTCTTTAATAGTTTCTTGTAAAATTTTATCGAGTTCATTAGATGTGATTTGATGAGGAAGAAATGAGTTTATGATTTCAATTTCTTTTTCTTCTCTCTTTTTTAAATCATCTCTTCCAGCCTCGGAATAAATTTTAACACTTTCTTTCCTTTGTTTAATCATATTTAAAAGAAGATTTAATATTTCTTCATCAGAGATTGAATCACCCTTCTTTTTAGTTCTATATTGGATATCATGATCTTTGATAGCTGCTAAAATTAATCTTACAGTCGATGTTGCTATTTCATCTCTACTTTTTAAGTTTTGATCAAGAGTTAGCTTTATTTTTTCTCTTAATGATTGCATAATTAACAAATAAAAATTCAATATTACTATGTAATTGTTGGAATTTAATAATATCAAAGTATATTATTGAACAAATGAAAAATAGTGTCAAAAGAAATGGAAAAAATTGTGTTTTGCTTCTCGATGATGGTTCTCATTTTTTAGGTGTTGGTTCAGGATGTTTTGGAGATTTTTTAGGTGAAATTTGTTTTAATACCTCGATTACTGGCTACCAAGAAATATTAACAGATCCATCGTATTTCAATCAAATTATTAACTTCACTTTTCCTCATATTGGGGTGGTTGGTGCGAATTTCGAAGATTATGAAAGTGATAAGATTTATGCCTCAGGTTGCATCATTAACAATCCAGTATCTGCTGCTTCAAACTTTAGATCTAAAATGAATTTTGAACAATGGTTAAAAATTAACAAAAAAGTATGCGTTTCAAATATTGACACAAGAGCACTCACTAAAAGAATTAGAAATTTAGGTGCGTGCAAAGCATTAATTCATTTCCCTGAAAATTCTTATTTTGAAAATATGACAAATCTTAAAACTAAATTAATGAGATTTCCTAGTATGAAGAATCTAGATCTAGCATCAGAGATCTCAACAAGTTACATTTACAAGTGGTTTAATAAAAAAAAATTGAGATCTTATAAAATTCAAAAAAATTTTATTGCCGTCATAGACTTTGGTATTAAAAAGAATATTTTAAACATTCTAAGCTCTTCTGAATATGATGTTGTAGTTTTTCCTCACAACTTTTCCGTAGAAGAGATTATTAAAATGAAACCAGCAGGTTTGTTTCTTTCAAATGGTCCTGGAGATCCTTTAGCAACTTTTAAAAAGAATAAAGAAAACTTATGTTCTCTCAAGAATTTTAACAAACCTATTTTTGGAATCTGTCTTGGACACCAAATTCTTTCCTTAATTTATAACGCTAAAACAGAAAAAATGCACCATGGACATCGAGGAGCAAACCATCCAATAAAAAATGTTAAAACCAAAAAAGTTGAAATTACCGTGCAAAACCACGGTTTCGTTGTCTCTAAGAAATCTTTCCCTAATGATTTAAGTATTACTCACTCATCACTATTTGATAACACAATAGCAGGGATAAGGGTAAAAAATAAACCTTTTTTCTCAGTTCAGTATCATCCAGAATCTTCTCCTGGTCCGCAAGATAGCAGATATTTATTTGATCAATTTTTTAAATTCATAAAAAATGCCTAAAAGAAAGGATATAAAAAAAATCTTAATTATAGGAGCTGGACCAATAGTTATTGGTCAAGCATGTGAATTTGACTATTCAGGAGCTCAGGCATGTAAAGCCCTAAAAGAAGAGGGGTTTAATGTGATTTTGGTTAATTCTAATCCAGCAACAATAATGACCGACCCTGAACTTGCTGACCGGACTTATATAGAGCCATTAAACATTTCAATATTAGAAAAAATAATTATTAAAGAAAGACCAGATGCGCTTTTATCTACAATGGGTGGGCAAACAGCACTAAATTTATCAATAGAACTAGAAAATAAAAAAATTCTCAAAAAATATGGTGTTAAGTTAATTGGAGCTACACAGAAGGTAATCCAGAAAGCAGAGGACAGAGAGCTTTTCAAAAAGTCAATGACGAAAATTGGTCTAGATACGCCGAAAGGATTTGTTGTTAAAAGTTTAGATCAGGCCATAGAAGCTCTAAAAGACCTAGTTTTTCCAGTTATCATAAGACCCTCCTTTACTCTTGGAGGTTCTGGTGGGGGAACATCCTTGAATAAAAAAGAATTTATACAAATTGTAAAAAAAGGAATAGCTTTGTCGCCGATTAATGAAGTTTTAATTGAGGAATCACTAATCGGCTGGAAAGAATATGAAATGGAGGTAATAAGAGATAATCAGGATAATTGTATCATTGTGTGTTCTATTGAAAACATTGATCCAATGGGAATACATACTGGAGACTCAGTTACAATTTCACCTGCATTAACCCTCACAGACAAAGAATTTCAAAAAATGAGGAACGATTCAATCAAAGTTATAAGAGAAATAGGTGTAGACACTGGTGGTGCAAATGTGCAGTTTGCAATTAACCCGAAAACAGGGAGAAATGTTGTTATTGAAATGAATCCAAGAGTTTCAAGATCTTCAGCATTAGCATCAAAAGCAACCGGTTTTCCAATTGCTAGAATTGCAGCTAAACTTGCAGTTGGTTATTCTTTAGACGAGTTAAGAAATGACATTACTAAAACAACACCAGCTTCATTTGAACCTACAATTGATTATATAGTTACAAAAATTCCAAGGTTTACTTTTGAAAAATTTAGTATGACAGAGGAAAAACTGGGCACAGCGATGAAGTCAATTGGAGAATGTATGGCCATAGGACGTAATTTCAAAGAATCCTTTCAAAAAGCCATAAGGAGCTTGGAAACGGATCTAATTGGATTGGATTCAAATAATCTTTTGCAAAATAAAAATAAAAGCGAACTTATAGAATTACTTAAAGAAAATCGACCAAATAAGTTTTTAGTAATAGCTGAATGTATAAGAAAAAAAATTGATTTGAAAAAAATTGTGGGTTTCTCTGGTTATGACCCTTGGTTTGTAAGAGAAATCTATGAGTTAGTTGAGTATGAAAAAATACTAAAAAATAAAAAAATTTCAAAAGAAATATATATTCAAGCTAAGGAGTATGGTTTTTCAGATGAAAAAATTTTGCAAATATCTCGATGTTCAAGAAACTCGATTTTAAAAATAAAAAAAAAAGATAGACTTTTCACATCATTTAGAAATATTGATACATGCTCAGGTGAATTTCAATCCAAAACTCCTTATATGTATTCTTCCTGGAGTTGTATTGAAGAAAATAGCAGATTTGAGAACGAAACCCAAGTAAGTAATAGAAAAAAGGTCATAATTTTAGGTGGTGGTCCCAATAGAATCGGGCAAGGAATAGAATTCGATTATTGCTGCGTTCATTCTTCTTTTTCGCTAAAAGAACTCGGTATCGAGTCAATAATGGTTAACTGCAACCCAGAAACCGTCTCCACTGATTATGATATTTCTGACAGACTTTATTTTGAGCCACTTGATTCAGAATCTGTCTTAGCGATTTGTGAGGCCGAAAATATTAATAATAAATTACTTGGTGTAATTGTTCAACTTGGAGGCCAAACTCCACTAAAATTATCAGAAAGATTAGTAGAGTCAGGCATTAAAATTTTAGGGACATCTTTTAAATCGATTGATTTATGTGAAGATAGAGATAGGTTTGCTAAATTAATGAAGGATTTAAATATTTTGCAGCCAAAAAGCGATATTGTTTTCAATTTTTCAGAAGCTAAGAAAGCAATTAAATCCATTGAATTTCCAATAGTAATTAGACCATCCTATGTTTTAGGTGGAAGAGCGATGAGGATAATAAATAACTTTGAAGAGTTAAATAATTATTTTAACAGTAATTTCATTATAAATAATAAATCCATTTTAATCGATGAATTTCTTGTAGGAGCAAAAGAGATTGATGTAGACGCAATTTCAGATGGCAAAGATATTTTTATTTCAGGGATCTTAGAACACATCGAGGAAGCAGGAGTACACTCAGGAGATTCCGCTTGTTCGTTACCTCCGCAAACATTGTCTGCAAAAATCATTGATGAAATTAAAAGAATTACAAAACTTATCTCGCAAACTTTGAACATCGTTGGTTTTATTAATATTCAATATGCTATCAAGGATGATAAAGTTTATGTAATTGAGGTAAATCCCAGAGCTAGTAGAACAGTCCCTTTTATAAGTAAATCAAGAGGAATTCCATTAGCAAAGCTTGCAACAAAAGTGATGCTAGGAAAAAAAATAAAGTCATTTAATCTAAATCAAAACAATAGAAATTATGTAACAGTCAAAGAATCTGTTTTTCCATTTGATAGGTTTCCTGGAGAAGATATAATTTTGGGACCTGAGATGAAATCAACTGGAGAAGTTATGGGTGTTGATAAGAATTTCCCGATGGCGTTTCTGAAAGCGCAAATGGCAGCTGGAAACAAATTGCCTGAAAAAGGTTCAATATTTATTTCAGTAAGAGATGAAGATAAAGAAAATATCCTACTGCTTTGCCAAGTTATAGAAAAGATTGATTTTAAAATTTATGCTACTAAAGGCACTGCCAACTTTCTAAAAAAATTTTCAATAAGTGTACAAATAATTAAAAAAGTGAATGAGGGAAGTCCACATATTGTAGACTTTATAGAAAAAAATAAAATTCACTTAATTATAAATACAACTAGTGGAGCAAAATCTATTGCAGATAGTTTATCAATCAGGAGAACAGCGTTGAGTAAAAAAATACCTTATTTCACAACAATTTCAGCAGCCAAAATTGCAATAACTGGATTAAACATTGTCAATAATACTGAATTTTCAGTTAAATCGATCCAAGAATTGTATAATCTCTAGAATTTAATATGTAATCGTAATAATATTATATAATGATTGAAAAATTTCCAATGACTGCAGAAGGTCTCAAAAAACTGCGAGAAGAACTTGAGAATTTAAAAAACTCTGAAAGACCGAAAGTTATCAAAGCTATTGCAGATGCTAGAGAGCATGGAGATTTATCAGAAAATGCAGAGTATCATGCTGCAAGAGAAAGACAAAGTTTTATAGAGGGTAGAATAGTAGAATTAGAAAATAAAATTACTCGCGCTGAGGTAATTGATCCTTCAAAACTTGATAATTCAAAAGTAACTTTTGGAGCAACTGTTGTACTTACAGACTTGGAAACAGACAAAAAAAATACATATAAAATTGTAGGAGCAGATGAAGCAGATATAGAACAAAACTTGATTTCCATATCAGCGCCACTGTGCAAAGCTATGATTAATAAGAAAGTTGGAGATGTTTTTGAAGTTCAAACCCCAAAAGGTCTTAAAGAATATCAAATAAACTCAATAGATTTTAAGTAAAATGATCAAAGAAAAAGTTTTAATAATTGGATCCGGTCCGGCAGGTTATACAGCCGCAATCTACGCCGCTAGGGCTGGTCTCAACCCTTTATTAATATCAGGTTTAGAACCGGGTGGACAGCTAACAATTACTACTGATGTTGAGAATTTTCCAGGATTTGAAGATCCTATTCAAGGACCATGGTTAATGGAACAAATGAAAAAACAAGCTATAGCTTACGGAACAAGAATAATAAATGATTATGTTTTAGAGGTTGATTTCGATAAAAAAATACATTGTGTCAAAACAGAGAAAGACAAATTTTCTTCCCACACAGTAATAATAGCCACTGGCGCAAAAGCAAAATGGTTAAATATTGAAGGTGAAGAAAAATTTAGAGGTTTTGGTGTATCTGCTTGTGCTACATGTGATGGATTTTTTTATAAAAATAAAAATGTTGCTGTTGTGGGCGGTGGTAATACTGCTGTAGAGGAGGCGCTTTTCTTGTCAAATCTCTGTAATAAGGTAGTACTTATCCATAGACGAGATCAATTAAGAGCAGAAAAAATACTTCAAGAGAGATTATTTGAAAAGAAAAATGTTGAATTTATTTGGAATTCTGAAGTTCAAAAAGTTTTAGGAGATAATGAAAAAAAAGTTATTACCTCACTTGAAATACTTGATTCTAAGAATAGTAGTAAAAAAATTTTGAATATTGACGGATTTTTTGTAGCAATAGGACATAGTCCAACTACAGAAATTTTTCATAAAAAATTAAAGATGGATGATGAAGGTTATATTTTTACAGATGCAGATTCTACAAAAACAAGTGTTGACGGGGTTTTCGCTGCTGGTGACGTGACAGACAAAGTCTTCAGACAAGCAGTTACAGCTGCAGGGATGGGCTGTATGAGTGCTCTAGAAGCTGAAGGTTTTCTGACCAAAAAAAATCTCATTTAATGACTATACCATTTAAAATTGACTGATGAGTTTCACATTTATTATCAAATTTCTTTGAGCATTCTACAATGAACCCAGATAACCATTTTAACTCTAGCTGTTTATTGTTCAAATAATCTAAATACATAGAAGATGTCATGTCAAACGGCATTTTTTTTATCTTTTCCAACCAATAGTCTATTGGGTTCACCTTAAATTTAACATTAAAAAACTTTGATAAGTTATAAGTTTCAATCATTGCACTCACAAAATTGTCCTTAAGTGTCGTTGAAGCAAAAATTTCTCCGATTGATTTCTTGGTTAAAGTTGTAATACCACTGTAAGCTGATAAGAAAATAAACTTTTCCCAAATTTTTTCTTTTATATTTGATTTATATTGTATATCGAGTCCAGAATTTTTAGATATTTCGCAAAACTTAAGTAATTTTTTATTCACAATATCTGACATATTTCCAACAAAAAAAGAAGCTAGTTTTCCTTTATGAATTACGTATTGGTTCTGATTTATGTATGAAGATATTTGCGCAACAGCTCCAAATGTTTTTTCCTCTCCAAACTCTTGACTTATTTTTTGCTCTGAATACACGCCATTTTGAAACGGTAACAAAATTGTCTCATGGAGTCCTTTTTCTTTTATTTCTCCAATAAAAGCATCAAAATCATAAAGTTTTACAGTAGATATAATGATATCAAAATCAATTTTGTTTGGAATGGTATTATAAATTTTAATTTTTTTAATAATCTTATCACCCAACTGACTTTTTAGTTTAAGTCCATTTTTTTTTAAAAATTCAAATCTTGTTCCTCTCGCAATGTATGAAATATCAAAACCAGTATTTTGAAGATGAGAGCCAATAAAACCTCCAACTCCACCCACTCCATAAATTAAAATTTTCAT
The DNA here is from genome assembly GCA_902625895.1 of uncultured Alphaproteobacteria bacterium. Lineage (GTDB taxonomy): Bacteria > Pseudomonadota > Alphaproteobacteria > Methylaequorales > Methylaequoraceae > Methylaequor. The sequence goes on along the minus strand of CACODD010000007.1, from coordinate 14,487 downwards.
TTATGAAATTTTCTTCAAAGCTTTTCCAATTCTTTCGCATGCTTCTTCTAGATCATCAATAGAGGTTGCATAGGATATTCTGAAAAATGGAGATTTTCCAAATGCAATTCCGGGTACAACTGCAACTTTGGCCTCGTGAAGTAAATATTCTGCAAAATCCATGTCATTAGTGATTTTCTTCCCACCTTTTAATCTCTTATTTATAAAACCTTCACAACTTACATAGAGATAAAATGCGCCACTTGGTATAAAGGGATCTAGTCCTGATATAGATTCAAAAAAATCAATTAGAAGATTTTTTCTACTTTCAAACTTTTTCAACCAATCTTGTAAAAAATACTTTTCACTTTGAAGTGCATGTTTTGCAGCTACTTGACTTATAGAGCAAGGATTGGTTGTGCTCTGAGATTGGATTTTAGAAATTGCTTTTATCAATTCTTTTTTTCCAGCACCATATCCTATCCTCCAACCTGTCATTGAGAAAGCTTTTGAGACCCCATTTACAATAAATGTATTTTCATAAAGCTTTGGTTCCACATTGAGAACATTATAAAATTTTGTTTGATAGGTAATATGTTCGTATATATCATCTGATAAAATGTTTACATGAGGATTCTTAAGTAACACTTTTGAGATTTCTTTTAATTCAGACTTATCATATACAGTACCCGTTGGATTTCCTGGAGAGTTAATTATAAACCACTTTGTCTTTTCTGAAATATTGGCTTCTAATTGCTTTGGAATTATTTTGAAATTATCTTTCATTTCTGTTTCTAAAATTATTGATTTTCCCCCTGCTAAGTTGACCATATCTGGATATGACACCCAATAAGGAGAAGGAATAATAACTTCATCATTTTTGTTTAATGTAGACATAAATAGATTGTAAATAACATGTTTTCCCCCTACTCCAACTGTAATTTGATCTAGATCATATTTTAAGTCATTTTCATTCTCAAATTTTGTTATTATAGATTTCTTTAATTCTGGTATACCATCTACTTGTGTGTATTTTGTAAATCCATCATTTATTGCTTTAATGGCTTGATCTTTGATATGCTTAGGTGTGTCAAAATCGGGTTCACCAGAACTTAGACTTATTACTTTTTCTCCAGAAATGGTCATTTCTCTGGCAATCTGTGATATCTTGACAGTTAATGAGGGTTTGAACCTAGATAATCGATCTGAAATAAGGGTCATCTAATAAGAAAAAAATGTAAATCTTCAAATTTTCGATTATATATAAACTTTAATAAAAATATATTAGATTTTTTTTTTTTACAAAATTTTATGGAAAATTTCAAATTCAATTTGACTAGTCCTTTTCAGCCATCGGGTGACCAGCCATTGGCAATCGAAAAGTTATGTGATGGTTTAGAAAGAAAATTAACAGATCAGGTTTTATTAGGTGTCACTGGTTCTGGAAAAACATTTACAATGGCTAATATTATTCAAAAACTACAAAGACCCGCCTTAATATTTGCACCAAATAAAATTCTTGCCGCTCAACTTTACAGTGAAATGAAAAGTTTTTTTCCTGATAACAACGTTGAATATTTTGTTTCATATTATGACTATTATACGCCAGAAGCTTACGTTCCTCGAACTGATACCTTTATTGAAAAAGAATCATCTATTAATGAGCAAATAGATAGAATGAGACACTCAGCTACCAGATCTTTGTTAGAGAAAGAAGACACTATTGTTGTAGCAAGCGTTTCATGTATATACGGTTTAGGTTCAGTTCAATCCTATTCATCAATGGCATTCAAAATAGATAAAAAAAATAATTATGATATAGACGAAATTAAAAAAAAACTTGTTGAACTTCAATATAAAAGAAATGACCAAGTGCATTGTCGGGGTACATTTAGAAGTAGAGGTGACTTTCTAGAAATTTTTCCTTCACATTTAGAAGATAGGTCATGGAGAATCTCTTTTTTTGGCGAGACAGTTGAATCAATTGATGAATTTGACCCATTTATGGGAACAGTCTCTAAAAGTCTTGAAGAAATCACAGTATTTGCTAACAGCCATTACGTAACGCCTAAACCATCTCTTATTAAAGCAATAGATCAAATTAAAATTGAACTTGACGAAAGAATAAGATTTTTTGAATCAAAAAAATTATTCCTTGAAGCACAAAGAATTGAGCAAAGGACAAAATTTGATTTAGAAATGATGTCTGCAACAGGAAGTTGCTCTGGAATAGAAAACTATTCAAGACACTTATCTGGAAGAGCTCCTGGAGAGCCACCCCCTACTCTTTTTGAATATTTACCCAAGAATGCTTTATTATTCATAGATGAATCGCATGTAACAGTTCCTCAAATCAGAGGAATGTTTAAGGGAGACAGATCAAGAAAAAATACTCTATCTGACTATGGTTTTAGATTACCATCTTGTAAAGATAATAGACCACTTATGTTTGAAGAATGGGAAAGGTTCAAAAGTCAGACAATCTATGTTTCAGCCACACCTGGTGAATACGAACTTGATAAGACAAGTGGAGTTTTTATTGAACAAATTGTACGACCAACAGGTTTAGTAGATCCAATATGTGAAGTAAGGAAAGCCTCTAATCAAGTGGAAGATGTTATTGAAGAATGCAAAAAAGTTACATTAAAAGGTCTTAGAGTTTTGGTAACAACACTGACAAAAAAAAATGCTGAAATGGTTACTGATTACTTGAACGAAAATGGAGTGAAAGCAAGATACATGCACTCCGAGATAGATGCATTAGAAAGAATAGAAATCATTAAAGATTTAAGAATAGGCACATTTGAGGTGCTTGTTGGAATTAATCTTCTAAGAGAGGGCTTAGATATTCCTGAGTGTGGATTAGTAGCTATTTTAGACGCTGATAAGGAGGGTTATCTTCGTTCTCAAGTTTCTTTAATACAAACAATTGGGAGAGCTGCAAGAAATATTGATGGAAGAGCAATACTTTATGCGGATCAGAAAACTAAATCCATCCTTCTTGCTATTGAAGAAACAAGTAGACGAAGAATAAAACAAATTAACTTTAATAAAAAAAATGGAATTATTCCAAAATCTACTACAAGAAAAATTGAAGAAACTATAAATCAAAATGACGGCAAAAAATCTTCTAATGACAAGCAAGAATCATTAGATTTTTTAAAAAAAAAAATGTTAGAATATGCTGAAAATTTGAATTTTGAAAAAGCAGCCGAGATCAGAGATAAAATCAAAATCATAGAAAGAAAAGAACTTGGAATTAAACAGAATATATAAGTCAGTTCTAATAACAGGTGGTGCTCAAAGAATTGGCGAGTCTATAGCTTGTTATTTAGCTAATAAAGGCCTAAACATTGCAATTCAATTCAACAAATCCAAAAAAAAAGCACAAGAATTAAAAAATAAGTTTAAAAATAAAAAAACAAAATTCTCAATTTATAAATTTGATTTTGAGAAAAACACAAATATTTCAAAATTTTATAAAGATATAATCAATGAATTTGGTCATATCGATATACTAATTAATAATGCTTCAACTTTTGATTTTGATACAATATCCTCATCAAATCTTAAATTGTTTGAAAAACATATAAATGTTAACCTAAGAGCTCCATTTTTTTTATCTCAAAACTTTGTGAAACATTATAAAAAACACGGTTTGATAATAAATATAGTCGATCAAAGAGTAAATAATATTACTCCTTACTTTACATCCTACACAGTTAGTAAAGTTGCGCTGGCTGCATTAACAAAAAGTCTTGCACTTTCATTAGCTCCTAAAATCAGAGTGAATGGAATATCACCTGGCCCAACATTGATGAGTAAAAATCAAAATTTGAAGCAATTTAGAAAACAAGTACTGAGAACTCCTTTAAAAAAACAAGTAAAATTATCTGAAATAAATGATGCTATTAGTTATCTTATAAATAATCAATCAGTCACTGGAGAGATATTAACATTAGATTCTGGGCAAAGTTTAGGATGGGCGCATTCAAAATCAAAGGTATTTAAGACGGATTAAAGAATTTGAAGTTGTCAACAATAAAAAAAAAAAAAAAAAAAAAAAAAAAAGAAAAATATAAATGTAACTTTAAAAATATATTTTATGTGAGAGAGAAAACAATTTTTTTATCAATTTAATCAATGACTTACAAAATTGATTAATTTTTAATCAATTTGTTAAGAGTAGCAGAATTGTTAAGATTAATTACAATACTCAAAGATTATAAACAGATTTATCCACAGTAATAGTGGATAGTAATTTTATAACATTTTTTTATAATGAAAGTTAAAGATTTGAGAGTAATAGATGAAACCGAAACTAAAATATGACTTTAAGACCGGCTTGGAGGCGGTTAAAAAAGCTTCAAAAACGTTTCCTAATGGTTCTGGAATATATAAGTTTATTGATTGTAATAAAAAAGTCTTATATGTGGGTAAAGCCAAGAATTTAAAAAAAAGGATATCCAGTTATGTTAATGATAAAAGTCAAACAAATAGGATTAAGTTATTAATTAACCTTACAACAAATATAGATTTTATAAAAACAATTACTGAAGTAGATTCTTTTATTTTAGAAAATAATCTAATAAAACAATACAAACCTAGATTCAATGTAAGGTTAATTGATGACAAAAGTTATCCTTATATTTGCATTACTTCTTCTTCAGAGTGGCCAAGGATAAAAAAATATAGAGGAAAGTTAAATAAAAATGAAATATATTTTGGTCCTTATGCAAGTGTAAGTGCAGTTGACAACGTAATAAGACAAATTGAAGGAGCATTTTTATTAAGAAGTTGCACAGATAATATCTTCAAATCAAGAAAACGTCCGTGTATATTATACCAAATTAAAAGATGCAGCGCTCCATGCGTAGAATATATTTCAAAAATTGAATATAAAGATTTAGTAGATAGTGCAATCTCTTTTCTAAATGGAAATAATTCTGAAGTAAAATCAAGATTAATTTCTCAAATGAAATCTGCAAGTGAATTTCAAAATTACGAGAGAGCTGCAAAATTAAGAGATAGAATAAGTGCTTTATCAAAAATTTCAAACGAAACATACTCAGATCTAAATAACAAAGAAAATTTTGACGTTATTTTTCTTAAAAAGAAAGAAAACTTAATTTCCATTCATATCTTTTTTTTTAGATCGGGGAAGAATTTAGGAAATAAGGATTTTTTATTTGAAGATAACTTATGTGACGAAACTGAAAAGATCTTTTCTCAATTTTTATATTTTTTTTATACTTCAAACTCACCACCAAAAGAAATTTTATTAAACACAAAGCCACAGGATATTAACATTTTGAAATCTCTATTAGAAAACAAAGTTTCAATCAAAATTCCTTTAAAAGGAAAAAAAAGAATGATTCTAAAGATGGTAGAAGAAAACGTCGACGCCTCATTTGAAAAGAGAAGAAAAGAAGAGTTTAAGACAAATGCGCTTCTTAATTCAATAAAATTAAAATTTACTTTAAAGAATATTCCAAAAAGAATAGAGATTTATGATAACAGTCATTTAAGCGGGTCAAATCCGACTGGTGCAATGGTAGTTTTTGAAAATGGAGCATTTATAAAAAATTCATACAGAAAATTCAATATTTTATGTGAAAATAATACTACAAACGATGATTATTTTATGATGGATCAAGTAATGAATCGTAGATTTAAAAACTTCGAAGGATGGAAAAAAAAACTTCCTCAACTTATTCTTATTGATGGAGGATTAGGTCAATTAAATATAGTGAAAAAAATACTTGCTGACAAAAAAATAACAAATATTGATGTTTTAGGAATAGCAAAGGGAAAAAATAGAAATTCAGGAAATGAAAAAATACTTAAATTTGACAAAGAATTTAAACTTAATAAGAATGATGAAGTTCTTTTTTTCTTTCAAAGATTGAGAGATGAAGCTCATAGGTTTGCAGTTCAATCCACAAAAGCCAAACATCATAAATCATTCAAAAATTCCTTATTTGATAAAATAACTGGTATTGGAAAAAAAACAAAAAATTTGTTATTATCTTATTTTGGAACTATTGATAATATAAAAACTGCTGGAGAAGAAGATTTAAAAAAAGTTCCGGGTATTGGAATAAAAACTGCAGCAAGGATTTATAAAGAATTTAACAAAAATGTTTAAAAAAGAAAATATTCCAAACATTCTCACACTGCTGAGAATTTTAATAATTCCAATAATCATAATTTTTTTAGAAATTGATACTAGTTTTTATAGTTGGTTGGCTCTTGTATTATATATTATAGCATGTTTATCTGATTTTTTAGACGGTTACTTGGCAAGAAAGTTCGAACTTGAATCAAGTTTTGGAAGATTTCTTGACCCTGTAGCAGACAAGATCTTAGTGGTATCAGTGATCTTCATACTCATATCAAACGGAATCATAAAGGGCATGTTTGTATACCCTGCTCTAATAATAGTAATAAGAGAAATTTTAGTCTCAGGTTTAAGAGATTTTTTTGCACACTCTACGGAAACACTGCTTGTTACAAATTTATCAAAATGGAAAACTTTAATTCAGATGTCTTCCCTGGGTTTTTTGATAGTATCAAATGATTTTGAAACAAGTTATATTTTATTTATTGGATATTTTGGTTTAACAGTTGCGTCAATAATGACTATCCACACTGGTTATATTTATTTTAAAAAGAATCTTAGATTATTCAAATGAATAAGGTATTCGGCATTGTTGGGTGGAGCGGCAGTGGAAAAACAGACTTAACTACAAGAATTATATCCTATTATTCAAAAAAAAAAATAATTGTTTCATCAATAAAGCATACTCATCACGACTTTGAAATAGATAAAAAGGGGAAAGATAGTCAAAAACACATTCAATCTGGTGCCAATGAGGTTATTTTATATAACGAAAACAAATGGGCATTGATCAGCAAATTACAACAAAAATCAACAAGCATTTATAACATTCTGAAGAAATTTGAAAAAAAAAACCAACTGATCCTTATTGAAGGACTAAAACATAGTAAATTTCCAAAACTTGAGGTTATAAGGTCTTCGATAAAAAAACCATATATTTACAAAAATGATATAAATATAAAAGCAATTGTAATAGATCAAGAAATTAAAGATCTTAAACCTTCTAAACTTCCAATATTTAAATTTTCTGAGACTGAAAATATTGGAAATTTTATATTAGAATACTTCAAAAAATGAACGATCCACATAAAAATCTTCTTTCATTTCAAAGGGCTAAGAAAGCAATGTTATCTTCTTTAAATCATATAAATAAAACTGAAATTAAAAACTTAAACGATTGTGAATATAGAATCTTAGCTAAAGATATTTTTTCTGAAATAAATGTTCCTGAATTTGACAATTCAGCAGTTGATGGCTTCGGTTTTGTAAATTCTAATGAAATAGAAAGAGAATTAGAAATCATAGGAGAATCAAAACCTGGTAAACCTTTCTTAAAAAAAATAAAGAAAAATCAAGCTATCAAGATATATACTGGTGCTTACATTTTGAGAGGTCTAACCAGAGTAAATACTGTATGCATGGAAGAGGATTGTTATTCAGATGGTAAAAAAGTAAGGATTACCAAAAAGTTTAAAACTGGAAATAACATAAGAATTAAAGGTGAAGACGTAAAAAAAAAACAAAGAGTCTTTTTATCTGGAAGAAAAATCAGGTCAATGGATCTTGCACAACTATCTTCCATAGGTGTTAAAAAAATAAAAGTATTCAAAAAAATTCGTGTTGGTATTTTTTCATCAGGAGATGAGTTATGTGAATTTCCTAAAAAAAAATCTAAATACGAGATATATGATGCTAATAAACTAGTTTTAGTCTCTCTGTTTAAAAAAATAGGTTGTGAGGTAATTGATCTTGGAATTATCAAAGATGATTACTCTGAAACAAAAAAATTAATCTTAAATAAAATTAAATCTCTTGATCTAATAATAACAAGTGGAGGCATTTCAAAGAGTAAAACGGATAAGATTGGAAAGTTTTTTGAAAATAACGCGAAAATTAAATTTTGGAGATTATCAATTAAACCAGGTAGACCGTTTGCATTCGGGAAAATAAAACAAACACCTTTCATTGGTCTTCCGGGAAATCCAGTTGCGGCAATAATTACTTTCTTCATGCTGGTAATTGACTATATCAGAGTGTTATCAGGTTTAAAAGAAAAGCAAATCATAGAGAGAATTCTTCCATGTGATTTTGAAATGAAAAAAAGAAAAGGGAGAACTGAATGGCTAAGGGGTATGATTATTAAAAAAAAGAATTCATATTTTTTAACTAAATTTGTCTCAACAGGATCAGGAATTATTTCTTCAATTAGTCAAAGTCATGGAATCATAGAATTAGATGAAAAAAAAGAATATATTAAAAAAGGCACATTACTTAAATTTTATAGATACGAGGATTTGTTGAATTGAAAATCTTATATTTTGCAAAATTAAAACAATTAATTGGAAAAAGTGAAGAAACAATCTGTATTAGGAAAAAAAAAAAAATTTCTCAAATCATTAATGAATTGAAGAAGCGAAATGATGTTTACAATTTTGCTTTTAAAGAAAGTAATTCTCTTCAATATGCTGTAAATTGCGAATACGTTGATTTAGATTTTTTTGTAACAGATAGTGACGAACTGGCGATTTTTCCTCCAGTATCAGGTGGATAATGCAAGTTTTATTTCAAAGAAAAAAGTTTAATGAAAGTGACTTAATAAATAAATTTTCATTAGATAATAAAAATTCTGGAGCAATATTCTCATTTATTGGAAAAGTCAGACCTAAAAATCAAAACAATAACGTATTAAGTATAGACATAGAACTTTATGAGAAAATGGCTCAAGTTCAAATAAAAAAAATAATTAAAAAATTGATGAAAAAATACTTAATTGATGATTACTTAGTTGTTCACCGATATGGAAGAGTGAAACCAAGAGAAAATATTGTCCTCATAGTTGTAGCTTCACAACACAGAAAAGAAAGTTTTAGATTTGGTGAAGGATTAATGGATTGGATCAAAGTTAAAGCTACTTTTTGGAAAAAAGAAAATTACTCAAATAGTTCCGAGTGGGTAAACCAAAAAGAAACCGATAGAGAATTTATTGATTTTAGTCTTTAACAAACTTGTTAAACTCATTTAAAAGTAATCTTGTAGTTTCTCCTACTTTAAATTTAAAATTATCAATTGAAATAACAGGAGTGATTTCTACCGCCGTACCAGTCAAAAAAACCTCTTCACAATTTTTTAAGAAATCATATTTGAAATGACCTTCATTTATTTCGATTCCTAATTTATTTGCAATATCAATTACTGTCTTTCTAGTTATTCCATTAAGAAAACAATCTGGTAGTGGTGTATATAGTTTTTTATTTTTTACAAAAAAAATATTTGCCCCTGTTGCCTCGGCGATGAATCCCCTATAATCAAGCATGAGTGCATCATCAAATCCATTCTTTTCAGCTTCGTGTTTACTTAATGAACAAATCATATACAAGCCCGCTGCTTTACTATTTGTTGGCGCAGAGTCTGGCGATGGTTTTACCCAATTAGATTTAGTAAGTCTAATTCCCTCTAAAATCTTTTCTGGTGAAAAGTAGGACGGCCAGGTCCATGCGGCTATAGCTATATTTGTAGTTGCGTCCATAGCTGAAATTGCCATCTGTTCACTTCCACGCCATGCAACTGGTCTTATGTATCCGTTGTCTACATCTTGCTTGATAGTTAATTGTTTAATAGTTTCATTAATTTTTTCTTTTTTGAAAGGAATATTTAGGTCTAGCATTTTTGCAGATTCAAAAAGCCGCTCTGTGTGCTCTTCTAACTTAAAGATTTTGCCATCATAAATTCTAATTCCTTCAAAAACGCAACTACCGTAGTGTAATCCGTGGTTTAAAACATGAGTTTGACAATCTTTCCATTCTTTGAAAACACCGTTTATCCATATATAACCTGTTCTTTTATCAAAAGGGATCATTTGCATAATTTAATCATTAAAGTTAAAGTTTATTAATATAACATTGAAATTAAAATTATAAACAGCTTGTTATTTATTATATGAAGAATTTACCTCATTTATTGTGCATTGATGACGATAATAAAATAAGAGAATTGCTAGAAATATATCTATCCAGTAATAATTTTAGAGTTAGTGTTGCTAAGGATTCGTTTGAAGCTGAAAAATTAACTAATTTCTTTCTATTTGATCTCGTAATACTTGATATAATGATGCCTAATAAAGACGGGATACAATTTCTAAATTATTTTAGAACATTAGATTTCAGCACACCAGTGTTAATGTTAACAGCAGATAACCAAATCGAGAAGAAAAAGGCATCTTATTCTAATGGATGTGATGATTACTTAGTTAAACCATTTGAACCTTCAGAATTACTTTTGAGAATTAAAAAACTATTGAATCCAAGGTTTAATAAAAATATTTCGTCTAAAAGGGTTTTTTTTGGTGATTTTGAATTTGATTTAAAGTTAAAAGTTCTTTCTAAAAATAATATTAGTATAAGCCTTACTTCAACAGAAACTCTTATTATTGAATATTTGACTCAAAATTTAAATAAAGAAATATCACGAGAAGAAATATCTAATTTATTGGGAGATGGTATAAACCTTAGATCAGTTGATGTAACCATTACTAGATTGAGGAAAAAACTAATATCCGATCATGATCATTCTTTTCTTAGAACTATAAGAGGCAAAGGTTACATGCTTGTAAGTGAATATGATTAAGAAAGTTGTAAAAGATTTACTTCCAAGGAGACTGCTTCCAAGACTACTATTAATATTTTTGGTACCATTAATAATAATACAATGCTCTGTAATATTCTTTTTCTATGATAGACATTGGGAAAAAATTATTAACAGATTCTCAAATATCGCAGGGAATAATATAAATCTTCTAAAAGATTTTTACATGAAAAATTCAATAGAAGAAACTAAAAATATTGCACAAAAACTTAATATCAAAGTATCTTTAAGGAAAAGTATAAATGATGACTTTAATATAAAATCCAAGTTGGAGAATAAAATTTTTCAAACAATTAGAGATAGGGTTGACGAAAATATAAAAATAGACTTTCAAGAAAATTTTGTTTCCTTTTTTTTACCGGTTAAAAATGATTACTTAAAAATTGATTTTCCAAAAAAATACTTACTCAGTGAGACACCAACTATTTATATTCTCTGGATTATATTTACCTCATTAGTTTTATCACTAATTGCATTTTTATTTTTAAGAATTCAAATAAGAGCGATATTTAGATTAGCGCAATCGGCTGAAAATTTTGGAAGAGGATATAAAATAAAAAATTTTAAGCCTGAAGGTGCCATGGAAATCAGGGCTGCAGGAAATGCTTTTTTAAAGATGCAGAAAAGAATAAATAATTATATCGAACAAAAAACTAGTTTTCTTGCAGGAATTTCTCATGATTTAGGAACAATAATCACTAGGATTAAACTGAGGTTAGAGATACTTGATAATAATAAAGGTACTATTCAAATTAAAAAGGATGTTGAAACAATGCAATTGTTTCTTAAGGAGTATCTGGAGTATTCAAAGAAAAATAATAGTAGTAAGTTTGAAATAATAAATATTCTCGAATTAATTAATGAAGTTGTTCAATCTTCAAAATCAAAGAATAAAAAAATAACAATAAGATGTTCTAAAAATTTAAGAATCTTCACAGATAAAAACAGCCTATTTAGAATTATTTTTAATTTATTTGAAAATGCTTCAAGATATGGATCTAAAATAAATATTAGTGTACTTAAGAACATCCAGAATGTAGTTATTAATATTGAGGACAACGGACCAGGAATTGACGAAAAATTAATGAAACAAATTTTTAAACCATTCTATAAAATAGACAATTCTAGAAATATTAATAAAAGCGGATCAGGCTTAGGGCTTAGTATTGCAAAAGATTTAGCAAAAAAAATAAATGCAAAAATAAATTGTAGTAATTCCAAAAATTTAAATGGTTGCTTATTTTCAATAACGCTTAAGTATAAAGAATAATATTATTTTAATTTTTTTGAAATTCTTTTCGACTTATTCTCTGCGGATAAAATTGCTTTCTCAAATAATACAAACAGATTATTTCTTTTTGATAAAACTTTTAAACCTTCTTCTGTGGTTCCACCTTTGCTTGCAACTTTTTGTATTGTGTCACTAAATCTAAAATTTTCTTTATTGATGTTGTCTAGAACTCCTTTGAGCAAAAGTTTTATAGCAGATAATGATTGCCTTTCAGTAAATCCGTTTTTTTTAATGATTTTGTTAAAACAATTCAAAATATAAAAAAAATATGCTGGCCCACCTCCGAACATAGCTGTAAAGAAATCTATTTTTTCTTCCTTTTTCATCCAAATAATATCCCCGAATTCAATAAAATCCCTTATAATTTTATTTTTTATATTTGTATTTAGGTTTTTAGCATATACCGCAGTCGAACTATTATTCGAAGAGATGAAAATATTAGGCATTATTCTTAATATCGAGTTTGTGGATACTATCCATTTTGAAATAGTTTTAATTTTAAGACCAGCAATGAAAGAAAGAACCACATGTTTTTTATTGCAATAATTATTTATTTCACTAATGACTTTTTTTGAATCGTTTGGTTTGACACAAATCATTATATAATTGACTTTAGTCCAATTAACTTTTTTTGGATCACTAACACACTCAACATTGGTAAATTTTTTCTTAATATCTTTACAAACTTTAATACTTTTTTCTAATACTAAGATCTTCTTTTTCTTCTTGCTAAACCCTTCTAAGATAATTTTCCCTAAATTTCCACAACCAATTAAAAGTGATGTCATGCCTCTCCAATTGTGTCTAATAATGCTATATCTAAGGCATGTATAGGATCTTGTTTTTTATAAAAGAAAACAAAAAAAACTGGAAAAAATCTATCACATTCTGAGATTACAATATTTATAAAATTTTTTATTTGGTCTATTGAAATAAAATCTTGACCTTTAATTGAAAATTTATAGCTAAAGAAGATAGTGTTGAGTTCTGTACAATAATTAAAGAAACCTACAGTTGCTTTCTTATTAACATCGGAAATAAGTGAATAAATTGATTTATTAATTCTATTTTTTTTTGACATTTCAAAATAAGTGATAATCTCAATTATTTTTCTTTTACTGTCCCATTTAAAAGAAATATCGTAATTTCTCCAAACGCCTTTGGAAAAAATAACAATTTCATCTCGAGAGGCTCTTACTTTCTCAATTTCATAATTCAAAACGTATTCTTCTATGAAATCAATGGGATTGTTCTTACTTAATATTTTTTTTTGATTGTCAAAACTCACGACTTAATAATAGAATATATTTATGTAATAAACAACTACAATTAGTATCAAAACTTTAATTTTACACAATATATTGATTATATGATAAAAGATACAATAATATTAATTTTAATAATTTTATATATTATAAGTTTCTTCACATGGATTATTTTTTTTTATAATTCACTTAAAAAGAACCAACATTTAAAAAAAAAAATATATTTACTTAATATTTTGAGTTTTGTTATTTTTACATATTTTATTAGTTTTTTAATATTGGAGGTCTTAAATTAATGTTTTTAATTACTGGAGGGGCCGGATTCATTGGGTCTAATATTATTAATTATCTTGTTAATAAAGGTGAAGATGTCGTCTCAGTAGATTGGCATAATAATATTAGTAATAAATACTTCCAGAACTTTAATTTTAAAGTTATAGATCCGTTAAGTTTAAATACTTTTTTAAAAACAAATAAAAAAAAAATTTCTGTAGTTATTCACCTTGGAGCTATAACTTCAACTACAGAAACCGATCTAGATCTAATAATTAATAATAATATTAGATTATCCTTGATGCTCTATCAATGGTGCGCAAAGTACGAAAAAAGACTCATATATGCATCATCCGCTGCTACATACGGAAGTGGAGAAAATGGTTTTAATGACATTTCGGACGATGAATATTTATCTCAACTTATGCCTTTAAATTTGTATGGGTGGTCAAAACATGTAATTGATAGATTTATTTGGAATGAGTCAAAACAAAAAAATACACCCCCTCAATGCGTAGGTCTTAAGTTTTTCAATGTATACGGTCCAAATGAATTTCATAAAAAAGATATGAGAAGTATTATTCTAAAAATTTTCGAAAAGGTTCGAAATGATAAAATAGTAAAACTTTTCAAATCTCACAACCCAGAATTCAAAGATGGTGAACAGGTAAGAGATTTTATTTATGTTAAAGACGTAGTTAATGTTATTAATTGGTTTTTAAATAAACCAAAAATTAATGGTTTGTTTAATGTTGGAAGTTCATTACCGCAAAGTTTTAATTATCTTGCAAAATGCGTATACAGGAATTGCAATATAAGTGAAAAAATTGAATACATTGATACACCAAAGAAAATCAGAAAACAGTATCAATATTTTACCAAAGCATCTTTGAATAAACTAAGAAAAGTTGGTTATA
>CACODD010000006.1 GCA_902625895.1 uncultured Alphaproteobacteria bacterium | reverse complement strand
CTTCTCTTAGACATTCTTTTAGCTTTCTTTCAACTTTGATGTTATGACCTCTATCAAGCATATCTATAAAATCTATAACAATTAATCCTGCTAAATCGCGAATTCGCAATTGTTTGCTAATTTCCTCTGAAGCTTCTAAATTCGTCTTAAAAGCGGTATCCTCAATGTTTCGTTGTTTCGTATATTTACCTGAATTAATGTCAATTGAAACAAGTGCTTCGGTTTGATTAATAACAAGGTATCCACCAGATTTCAAATTAACAGTTGGATTACTTGTACTCAAAATCAATAAATTTAGAAAGTTTATATGCACAAGCTCTCCACAATTATAGAGTTGGGAAAATTGAAGTAGCAATGAAATACATTGATCAATGTATAAAAAAAGATAACAACAATCCATATTTTCATGAGCTAAAAGGTCAGATGTATTATGAAAGTGGAGATTTCCAAAATGCAATTAGATCATTTTACATTTCAAAGTCTATATTACCTAATGAGAAAGGTTTTGCATTGTTTTTAGCTAAGTCGCTTTATCACAGTAATACCAGAGACAACCAAGAAAAATCGATACAACTTTTATTGGAATATGTAAAAAAAGATGAATTTCCTATTGAAGCGTGGCATTATTTAGGTTTAAACTACGGAAAATTAAAAAAATTAGATTATTCCTCATACGCTTTTGCGGAAAAATATATGTTAACCGGGAAGATTGAAAGTGCTAAAATCCATATTGATAGAGCTACAAAAATAACTATAGATCCTGTCCTTAAAAAAAAATTATCAGATCTCAAGTATGAAATGGAAAAGAGGAAAAAATGAAAAAGATTTTAATTATTAATGGTCCTAACCTAAATTTACTTGGAGAGAGAGAAGTAGAATTGTATGGGACAAAGACTCTAAAAGAAATTGAGAACGAATGCTGCGAAATATTTAAAGACGACAAATTAAGTTTAAACTTTTTCCAAAGCAACTCAGAAAGTGATATCATTGATAAAATTCACACTAGTAAGAATTATGATGGAATGATAATAAATGCTGGAGCATTTACACACACCTCCATCGCCATTCATGATGCACTCAAGACAGTCAAAATTCCAAAGATAGAAGTACACATTTCAAATATTTACAACAGAGAGGAGTTTAGAAAAAATTCTTTTATTAGCCCCGTAGTTAATGGTATCATAGCAGGATTTGGTACTCAAGTTTATCAAGTAGCAATTAACTCATTAAAATATTTGTAGGATGAAAAAACAAGATAAAAAAATAATTGATGATATAGAGTTTTTATCACAATTAATGGAAAAGAATAATCTGAAAGAATTGGAGATTTCTGACGGTAAGTTATCCTATAAATTAAAAAAGAATCAAAATGAAAGTAAAAAAAATACAAATATAAAAAAAATAACAGATTCCTCTAATAAAGTACCTGTAGATCAAAAATCAGAAACATCACTTAAATCACCATTGGTGGGAACAGCCTACCTAAGCCCAGAGCCTGGGTCGAAGCAATTCATTGAAATAGGTCAAAATGTAAAAATTGGTCAAGTTCTCTTAATAATAGAAGCTATGAAAACAATGAATGAAATTGTTGCAGATAGAAATGGTACAGTAAAAAAAATATATGTTAAAAACGAAACTCCAGTCGAATTCGGCGAACCTCTTGTCTTAATCGAATAATGCTAAAAAAAATTCTAGTTGCAAACAGAGGTGAAATTGCTCTAAGAATCCTTAGAGCATGTAAAGAGCTTGATATAAAAACTGTTGTTGTTCATTCTACGGCAGATGAAAAAGAAATGTTTGTAAGATTAGCCGATGAAAGTGTTTGTATAGGGCCTCCACAGGTTAAAAATTCTTATTTAAATATTCCTTCAATAATTTCAGCAGCTACAATTGCTAACGTCGACGCTATTCATCCTGGAATTGGAATGTTATCTGAAAATTCTAGTTTTGCGAAAATTGTAAATGATCATGGATTTAAGTTTATTGGTCCAAAATATGATCACATTGAAAAAATGTCGGACAAAGTAAAAGCAAAAAATTTTGCCAAAGAATTAGGGCTTCCAGTTATTCCAGGAAGTAAAAAAAATGTTAAAAATGTATCCGAAGCAAAAACTATTTCAAAAGAGATTGGATATCCAGTTTTAGTAAAGGCAAGCAATGGTGGTGGTGGAAGAGGAATAAAAAAAGTTTATGATGAAAGTGAATTAAAGGATAACTTTTTATTAGCAAAAAAAGAAACAATACAAAGTTTTGGAAATGACAATGTATATATCGAAAAGTTTATTGAGAATCCAAGACACATAGAAGTACAAATAATTGGGGATCATAAGGGAAATTTAATTCATGTAGGAGAAAGAGAGTGCTCCATTCAAAGGAGAAATCAAAAAATTATTGAGGAATGTCCTAGCCCTGCAATTAGTGAGAATGAAAGACAAAAAGTTTGTGATATCACCCTAAATGCATTTGAAAAGGTAGGCTATCAAAATTTAGGAACTGTAGAATATCTCTACAGTAACGGAAATTTTTTTTTCATTGAAATGAATACAAGACTTCAAGTAGAACATACAATAACTGAAGAAGTATTTAATATTGATATTGTAAAAGAGCAAATAAATGTAGCATCCAATGGTAAACTAACAATAAATCAGGATCAAATACAAAAAACTTGTCACTCCATTGAATGCAGGATTAATGCAGAAAATCCAATAACAATGTTTCCCTCTACTGGTTTAGTAAAAACTTATCATCCACCAGGTGGGCCTGGTATAAGGATTGATTCACTCCTTTATTCAGGTTGTAGTGTGACTTCCTTTTATGATGGTTTGGTTGCAAAAATAATTTCAAAAGGAAAAAATCGACAAGAATGCATTATGAGACTTAAAAGGGCTTTAGATGAATATGTTATAGAAGGCATAGAGACTAATATTCAGGTTTTGAAAACAATTTTAAGTCATCAAGATTTTGTGAAAGCAAAATTTGATATTAGCTGGTATGATAAATTAAACTCATAAATTATGTTTTTATCAACTGATCTTGTTCTCAAAGCCTATGAAAAAGGTATATTCCCAATGTCTGATTCAAACTACGATCCTTATATATATTGGGTGGAACCAAAAGAGCGAGGTGTAATAGATTTAAAAGAATTTAAAGTTTCCAAAAGTTTAACAAAACTAATCAGAAAAGATACTCATACCGTAGAAATCAATTCAAATTTTGAAAAAGTAATAAACCTTTGCGCAAAAAATAAAAAAAGAAAAAATTCATGGATTAATAAACAAATTATTGAAAATTACACAAAGCTTCACAGATTAGGATTCGCTAAATCAATTGAATGTTATTTTGATAAATCTCTAGTTGGTGGTTTATATGGTATTATTGTAGGGGGAATATTTTGTGGAGAAAGTATGTTCAGCATCAGAGAAAACGCTAGTAAAATTGCATTAACATATCTAGCAGCATTATTAAAACAAGGAGGATTTAGATTTATAGACACACAATTTTATTCTGACCATTTAAAGCAATTTGGTACAAAAAAGATTTCTAAAAATAAATATTTAAAATTACTCAAAGACAATAAACTTTTAGAAAGTCCGATTTTTCCTGAAAAACTTGAAAAAAATGTATTAGATTACTTTAAATAGATTCGTTATTTTTTAAAAAGATTGGATCCTCAATTAAACATTCTTCAAGTCTGATATCGTAAATTGGGTTGTTGGGAGAGTTTAAATATTGAGTTGATTTAAAAATCCATCCAAAAAAAACCTCCTCTTTGTTTAATTTATTTTTCAGTTTATGAGTTATGAGTGCTACCTCATCATTTTTTCCTTCATTTTCTAGTTTTACACATCTATGGATAACAATACTTGAATTGTAAAGTTCTATTGTTTGAGAAAGCGGAGTAGTAAAATAATTTTTTTCATTTGTTGTTTTGTTTAAGACCCTTAAAACTGCACCTTGACACTCAACTTCTTGTGTAATTAATAAGCTGTAATTAGCTAAAAAACAAGCTGTTAAATAAATGAGAAATCTCATTCTTTGCCAATTGAAAACTCTAGACTATTCATTAGCTTTATAATTTTTTTTTTAAAATCATCTTCGTCACAACCAATCAAAATTGCATCGTCGAAAGCACTCTGAAGAACTGATGAAACCTCAATAAAATTTTCGTTCAGAACCTTGTTTGTTTCTTCGCACGAAATAATTTTGTTGTTTTTATCGATCCATAAAAATTCTTTTTCATTTGATTTATTCATTTTTATTGAGTTGCTAAAAAAATTATTCTGCTAACCTGATCCTCAATCGATTCAAAATCTTTTACATTTTTAATTTCACTGTTAGCTTTCAAAAAATTTTTGTTATTTCTGTTAATTGGTGTAATTGATAAATATTTATTACCAAGAATACCATCATTAGAAACCTCAATACTCACTTCTTCAGGAATATTAATTGTTGAATAAACTTTAAAAGTTACTTCTGCAAAATATTCTTCATCAAGTAAAACATTACTTACAACTCCAATCTTCACACCACTCATCTTGACATCGTTACCAATCATTACGCCCCCTACCTTCATAAATTTAGCTTTTAAGAGATACGAATCTTCAGTTTTTTTATCTGAGTTAACTCCCATGAATTTAAATAGGAAAGAAATAGCAATTACGAATGTTAATCCACCTAAAATTGTTTCAATGTAATTTTGTTTCATAACCCTTTATTTTTTTCACCAATCGAAATTATTTTTCCTAAAAGTTCTTCTATAACAATCGAATCCTCAGAAAAAGAAAATTTTTCATCATTTTTCAAATATACATCATTCCCCCCAATTTCAATTAAAAGAAATTTTTTTCCAAAAAGTCCATCGGTTTGAATTGAAACAGAGGAATCATCAGAAATCTCTATATTCTTATTTACAGAAATTGATATTTGGGGATAATTATTTTTAATAAAAATTTCTTTTACTTCACCTACTTTAATCCCAGAGATAACAACATCTGTACCAACTGAAACTCCATCAATCTTGTTAAACGTTGCAAAATAGTTATTTACATCCCTTCCACCTCTATTTTTTTCCGTAAAAACAAGGTTAAGTAGAATTATAAACGCTATAATTCCGTAAAAAAACTTTTTTATTCTTATTTTTTTTTCGGCTTCCATATTGAATATACATTTTTAATTTTTGACGAATCCTTTTTATCTTTGTACTCATAGGCAAAAGGGGTTCCGGTAAGATTTGGTATGTGTTCTTTAACCCAGAACGGCTTCTTGGCTTTCAAGTCTGGTATTTCATCGGTTATATGATGAAGCCACGCATTCCATTCTTGAGGAATTTTGCTTGCCTCAACATTTCCCTTATAAATAACAAACCTTCTTTGTCTAAAATTATTTTTTTGAGAAGGTTTTTTTTTTTGGAAATATTGATTTCCATAATTGTCTTCACCAATTTTTTTTGCGAAAAAGTTACAATATATTTTAAAAAACCAAGAATTATATGATAAGCTCATCTTATTAATTATTATTATTTTACATTATGAATAAATATAACGAATTAAAAAACTTTATCGACAACTTTGTTGAAAAAAATATCCATCATTTTGTTGATGGAAATAATAAAAATGTAAAAACTGCATTAAAAAAGATAGACAATGATAAAAAAATTTTAATAGATCAAATAAAGAATATTTTAGGAAAAGATATCGATAAAAGCAATTCAGCTTATCGAAGAAAACTTCCACACAGAAGAAAAGGTTACACACAGAAGGCTTCAATTAACAAACACAAGGTTTACTTAAGAACTGGTGAATATATGGATGGATCAATAGGTGAAATATTCATTGATATGCACAAAGAAGGTGCGGCATTTAGAAGTTTAATGAACAATTTTGCAATAGCAGTTTCAATTGCATTACAATATGGAGTACCATTGGAAGAATTTGTTGAAGCTTTTACCTTTACACGATTTGAACCAAGCGGCCAAGTTTATGGTAATACTGAAATAAAGTTTTCGACATCAGTGCTGGATTATATTTTCAAAGAATTAGCTATATCATATTTAGGAAGAGACGACTTTAGTAATCATGATCAAAATCAAACTACTGAACTTTTTCCTGATGAAAACATTAAAAGTAAAAAGAAAGACGCTGAAATTGTCTTAAAAGAATTTACAAGTAAAGGATATATAAGAAAAAATGTGTTCGATAACAATCTTACTTTAATAACAAATGAAAATGAAAAATCTAAAGCTAAGAAAATTCAAAGTCATTACACATTTGAAGGTGATCCCTGTGACAAATGCGGAAACTTCACAATGTATAAAGAATCAAAAAAATATAAATGCTTAACCTGCAATCATGAAATTGATGAATGATTTTTTTGAAAACAAATTAAATGAATGTAATATAAAAAGGTATCTACCAAGAAACAGCTCACTTGCAAACTATCTTCCATTCGTATTAAGTAATAATTTTGTATTTATATCAGGTCAACTCCCAATCACTACAACCGGAATCGAGTCTCCAGGAAAAATTAAAAAAAAAATACTTTTAAGTGAATATAGAAAAGTAATGGAAATCACGACTTCAAACCTTTTGTGGAATCTAAATGATTGTATAAAGGATTCAAAAAAAAAAGTAAACAATGTTAAGTGCTGTTCTATTAAGGGCTATTTTAATTGTGATCAAGAATTTGATGATCATTCATCCTTATTAAATTTTACATCAGATTATATTATCAAAGTATTAGGAATAAATGGAAAACATAGCAGAGTAGCTATAGGTGTTTCGAGTTTACCAAAAAACTCTCCAGTTGAAATTGAAGGAATATTTTCTATTTCATATATAAACCAAAATGAAAATTGAATTAATTTCTTCAATCAAAAATGCAGAATACTTTTGTAAAGATAACTTTTCTGACAACTCACCCTTCTTGAAGTACAGCTTTTTCAAGTTATTAGAAGATTCTAAATGTACTGATGAAAATTCAGGTTGGATTCCACAGCATTTTATTTTTAAAGAAAATAATGAGATAGTTGCATTTGTACCAAATTTTAAAAAATTAAATTCCAATGGTGAATACATCTTTGACCATATGTTTGAAAATGCATATTATCAAATTGGTTCAAACTATTTTCCAAAATATTTATCCGGAATTCCATTTACTCCAGTTACCAGGCTTAAATTTATTTATTCAAAAAATTCTGTTGACCAAGATAAAATCATCAATCTTATTCTAAAAGTTATAAAAGAGCAGAATATATCATCTTTTCATGCAAATTTCATTGATTCTAAAACTTCAAAAAAACTGGAAGAATATAAATTCTTGAAAAGGATTGGTATTCAATATCACTGGGTAAACAATTCTTTTTCCGATTTTGATGATTTCCTCAATTCAATGAAAAGTAGAAAGAAAAAAACAATTATTAAAGAAAGGAGATTCCTTAAAGATCATGGTGTTTCATTTTTGATTAAAGAAGGAAACCAAATTGATGAAAAAGATATTAAGAACCTATATTGCTGTTATCTTAATACAATAGAGAAAAAGTGGTCCAGACCATATCTAAACTTTGATTTTTTCAAGGGTCTTATCAGCACAAAAAAAGAAAAAAAAATTCTATTAATTTCGGCTTATAAAAATGAAAGATTATTGGGTTGTTCTGTCCATTTTGTTGGCAATGAGATACTTTATGGAAGATACTGGGGATGTACTGAAAATGTACCTTATTTACATTTTGAGTTGTGTTATTATCAGGCAATTGAGTATGCAATAAAAAACAAGTTAAAAAAAGTAGAAGCTGGCGCTCAAGGCGAACACAAAATTTCTAGGGGATATTTACCCAATCTCACGTATAGCAACCACTGGTTTAACAACGAAGTCTTGAGCAAACCTATTAAAGAATTTCTTACAAAGGAAAATGAAAAAACTGTTGAAGTAGCAGATTATCTATCAAAGTTTTCACCTTTCAGCGAAAACGGTAATTAATTTCTTTTTTTGATCAGTAAATGAAAATTTAAAGGTTTTAACTTCTGAGCAGAAGTCTACCTTAACATTACTTAATTTTTCATTTTTCTTTAACATAATGTCCGCTAGTGGAAGTTTTATTTTTTCTTCGATCACTCTGGCCATTGGTCTAGCTCCATTAATGTTGTTAAACCCAAGTTCTAAAATCTTCGATCTAGCTTCTTCGCTTATGCTTAAGGTAATATTTTTATCTATTAGAATTGATTCTAACTCCATTAAAAACTTATCAACAACTTTAATGGCGTTTTGTTTATTCAACATTTCGAAATTCACAATTGAATCTAGCCTATTTCTAAACTCAGGACTGAAAAATTTCGAAATAGCTTTTTGGTTATCATCTTTAACATTTTCTCCCAAAAATCCAACTTTCTCTTTTACAATGTCCTCTGCACCAATGTTACTGGTCATGATGAGGATAGCATTTGTAAAGTCTACTTTTTTTCCAAGATGATCTGTAAGTTTGCCATAATCCATAACCTGGAGCAAAATATTGAAAAGATCAGGATGTGCTTTTTCTATTTCGTCAAGCAGAACTACAGAATATGGGTTTTTGTCTACTGCATCAGTTAAAAGCCCACCTTGATCAAATCCAACGTATCCGGGGGGTGCTCCAATAAGTTTGGACACACTGTGCCTTTCCATGTATTCAGACATATCAAATCTGATAAAATTCATCTTCATGGTGTTTGCTAACTGTTTAGTGAGCTCAGTTTTACCTACACCTGTTGGACCTGCAAATAAAAAAGAGCCTATTGGTTTTTCATTATTTCTTAAACCAACTTTTGAGAGTTTTATACATGACGAAACGACCTTAATAGCTTTATCCTGGCCGAATATCAAAGTCCTGAGATCCCTTTCTAGACTTTTAAGTTTGACTTTATCATCGGATTTGATGCTATTCTCAGGAATATTGGCTATTTTTGATATAGTTTTTTGAATATCTAACTTACATATGTTTTTAGATGCACGTGAGTCGTTTATTTTTATAGCAGCAGCAGTTTCGTCTAAAACATCCAATGCATTATCTGGAAGTTTAAGATTAATCAAATATTTTTTGGAGAGATTGACAGCTTCTTTAGAGCAATCTTCGTCAAATTTTACACCGTGATAATTTTCATAATATGATTTTAGTCCATCAAGAATCTTTATAGAATCCTCAACTGAAGGTTCATCAACATCAATCTTTTGGAATCTTCTACATAAAGCTCTGTCTTTTTCGAAATAATTTCTGTATTCGCTGTAAGTAGTTGAACCAATACACTTAAAATTACCCTTTGTGAGGGCTGGTTTTAAAATATTAGAGGCGTCCATAGAACCTGAACTAGTTCCACCTGCGCCAATGAGTGTATGAATTTCGTCAATAAATAGAATGTTGTTCTCAAACTTATGAAAAAAATCAATTACTTTTTTAAGACGTTCCTCAAAATCCCCCCTAAACTTTGTGCCTGCTAACATGGCACCTAGATCAAGTGAAAAGATTTTTGAATCTAAAAGTGAGCTAGGTACTTCTTTTTTTATAATCTTCAAAGCTAAGCCTTCCGCTAGAGCAGTCTTACCTACACCTGGATCTCCCACGAATATGGGGTTGTTTTTATTTCTTCTTGCAAGAACATGAATCGTTCTATTAATTTCTTTTTCCCTCCCTATGATTGGGTCGATTTTACCAGACGAAGCCTTTTTATTTAAATCTACGCAAAACTTTTCAATAATTTCGTTTGATTTTTTTTGTTGATTGTCTTCTGAATAATCGTTCATGATTTGTTCAAAATCATCCTTCTCATTTTCTTTTTCAATACCGTGCGACAAATAATTAACTACATCTAATCGATTAAGATTTTCTTTTTGCAGAAAATAGACAGCATGAGATTCTCTTTCACTAAATATCGCAACTAAAACATTTGCTGCATTGGCTTCTTCCTTCCCTGATGACTGAACGTGAATAACTGCTCTTTGAATTACTCTTTGAAAACCTAATGTAGGTTTGATTTCATTTTCTAAAGATTCATTTACCAAATCTTTAAGATTACCTTCTACAAATTTTTCTAAATTTTTTTTTAGTTTATCTTTATTGATAACACATGCATCCAAAACCTTTATTACATCACTATCGTCAAGCATAGAGAAAAGCAAATGTTCGAGCGTCATATACTGATGTTTGAAGGATTTGGCGAACTTTTGAGTTCTTTGAAGGGTTTTTTCTAATTCATCAGAAATCATTAATCTAGCTCCATAATACATTTAAGAGGATGTTGATCACTCTGTGCCATTTTTAAAACTGTTTCTACTTTTGTTTCAGCTACTTCTTTAGTAAATATTCCACATATACCTGAACCTTTTTTATGAACCATAAGCATAATATTTACAGCCTCATCTTCGCTTTTCTTGAAGATTATTCTCAATAACTTTACCACATATTCCATTGGAGTATAATCATCATTTAACAAAATTACTTTATACAACTTGGGTTTTTGAACCTCAGTTTTTTCTTTTGTAGCTATACCGGTTGTGGTTGTTTTATTTTCGTCAGACATAATTAAAAAATATTAGCATCATTATTAAATTAGAAAAATCCTTTTTAATTTTCAACCACTATTTTTTGAGAAATTTTTGTGTCAAATTCATTGATAGCTTCTTTTATCTTTAACAACTGATTTTTTAATCCAACTTTACTGATTGATTCGCATCTCAAGACAATACATGGCTGAGTATTAGAAGCTCTAAGCAACCACCAACCATCTTCTGATTGCACTCTTAATCCATCAATATCAACTATTTTTTTATTAAGTTTTTTTTGACTTTTAGAAATATTGTTTATTAGTACGAACTTCTTATCATCTTCACAATCTATTCTAATTTCAGGGGTGTTAAATACCTTTGGAATGTTATCTACATGTTCAGAAAGTTTTTTATTAGAGTTTGAAATAATTTTGATAAGTTGAATGGCAGCATATAATGCATCATCAAACCCATAGTTTGATTTAAAAAAAATATGACCACTCATTTCTCCTGCCAAATCTGCATCATGTTTTTTCATATTTATTTTTACATGACTATGACCTGTTTGAGAAATAATAGGTTTTCCACCTAAATTTTCTATTTCGTCAAATAGAACCTGACTGCATTTTACATCTCCAATAATTGTAGAATTTTTCTTAACCAGACTTTTGGAAAGAATTAATAGTAATATGTCACCTGCAATAATTCTTCCTTTATCATCAATTACTCCGATTCTGTCTCCGTCACCGTCAAAAGCTATTCCAAAGTCAAAATTGTTTTTTTTTATTTCTGCGATACATTGAACAAGGTTTTCTGGATCAGATGGATCTGGGTGATGATTTGGAAAGTTCCCGTCAATTTCTTTGAATAAAAGTTTCTGTTGGCCTCTAATCTTTCCTGAAATTTCTTCCATAACTTTGCCTGCTGAACCATTACCGGAATCCCAAACTATATTAAGTTTTCTGCCTTGAGAAAAATTATTAAAAATATTTTTTAAATATTCTGATTCAAAATTAACCTTCTCTCTTTTCCCTATACTTTTTTCAAGTAAAAAGTTTTGAGCCCTTTTCTTCAAATTTATCAAATCCTCACCGTAAAATGGAAGACCATCTAAGATTAATTTAAAACCATTATAATTTTTGGGATTATGAGACCCAGTAACCATTACACCCCCTCTAGAATTATTTGAAATGGTAGAAAAATATAATAATGGAGTTGGAACTAAACCTATTTCACAAACATCTGCCCCAGACTCCAGTATTCCTTCAATTAAAGAATCCTTTAGTGGTTCTGAGGATTTTCTTCCATCGTATCCCACATTGATTTTTTTGTTCTTTCCAACCTCTAAACCAAATAATTGTCCAATTACCTTTGCATCTTTTTCGAAAAGTGTTTTGTTAAAAATACCTCTGATATCGTAAGAGCGAATAATCGAATCATCAAAAAAGTGTTTAATAGTTGTCACTATAAAGCTCTTCCGACTGAGTAATATTCAAAACCATTTTCTTTGATCTCTGTTGGATTATAAATATTCCTTAAGTCAACTATTACATTTCTTTTCAAAAGTTTTTTAAGTTTTTTGAGATCTAAAGCTCTAAATTCATTCCACTCTGTGAGAATTACTAATACGTCAGCATTTAATGCTGCCTCATATGCATTCTTACACCAAATAATTTTAGACTTATATTCAATTAAACTCTTTTTTGCTTCCTCCATACCCTCTGGATCAAAAACTCTTACCTCATAGTTTTGTTTTATTAATGCAGGTATTAGATCTAGACTTGGGCTATCTCTCATATCATCTGTATTGGGCTTAAAAGTTAAACCAAGTACTGAGATTATTTTTTTTTTTTTATCTCGGGGGAGTATTTTAGTAATCCTTTTGTACATTGATCTTTTTCTTTTTTTATTACTTTCAACAACATGTTCAATTAATGTCAATGGAGATTTGTAGTCTTGCGCAGTTTTAACTAATGCAAGTGTATCTTTAGGGAAACAAGAACCACCATAACCTGGACCAGGATGAAGAAATTTTTTGCCTATTCTACCGTCTAATCCAATACCTGTGGAAACATCACTGACATTGGCTCCTACTTTTTCACACAAATCAGCAATTTCATTAATAAAAGTAATTTTGGTAGCCAAAAAGGAGTTCGCTGCATATTTAATTAGTTCAGCTGTTTCTCTTTTTGTAAACAAAATAGGTGTTTCTAAAAGATATAAAGGTCTATAAAGTTCCTTTAGGATATCTTGTGCTCTTTTGGTTTCGCAACCTATAACAACTCTATCGGGGCGCATGAAATCATTAATTGCAGATCCCTCTCTTAAAAATTCTGGGTTTGATGCCACATCAAATTCTAGCTTAGGTTTAATTTTTTTTATTATATCAAAAACTTTTTTTCCGGTTCCAATTGGCACAGTTGATTTATTTACAATTACTGCATATTTATTCAAATTTTTTGCAATATCCTCCGCAGCGGAATAAACGTAGCGCAAATCCGCATGCCCATCACCTCTTCTTGATGGAGTTCCTACAGCTATAAAAACAGCCTCCGAATCTCTCAACGATTCAGACAAGCTTGTCTGAAAAAATAACCTTTTCTCCTTTAAATTTTTTTTAACCAGATCTTTTAATCCTGGTTCAAATATTGGAATGATCCCTTTCTTTAACTTTTTAATTTTTTCTTTGTTATTATCGACGCAAACAACAGTGACTCCAAACTCAGCAAAACAAGTTCCAGAGACTAAGCCAACATAACCTGTACCAACAACTGTTATTTTCATATTTTTCTCAATAAATTTCTTAGATTTTTACTAACATTTTTATCTTTCAATCCGAAATTAACATTAGCTTCAATAAAACCTAACTTGTTTCCACAATCATACCTATTTCCTTCAAATTCCAAACCGTATAAACCCGGTTTCTCAATCAAAGAAATCAAACTATCGGTAAGTTGAATTTCATTTCCATGACCTTTTTTCTGTTTTTCAAGAAGGTCAAACACTTTGTAGTTCAAAATATATCTTCCAACAACAGTAAGATTTGAAGGTGCTTTTGAAGGATGTGGTTTTTCGATAAGATTTTTTATTTGATAATAATTATCTTTTTTTTTTTGAAAATCAATTACACCGTATTTAAATACTTCTTTCTTTGGAACTTTCTCTAAAGCTAAAACTGAACCTCCTGAGGTTTTTTCATGAATTTTAAGCATTTGTGCTATAACAGGCTTTTTAGAAAGAATTATGTCATCAGGTAACATCACAACAAAATTTTCATTTTTCTCAATGAATCTTTTTGCACACCATACAGCATGTCCAAGCCCTTTTGGCTCATCTTGAATTACGTAAGTGAATTTTCCTAGCTCACTTTGGCTTTGAATCGAAGAAATCTGATTATTCTTTTTTTTTTTTTTTAACAAATTTTCAAGCTCTAATGATCTATTAAAATGTTCAATTATTGAATTTTTCTTCGAAGAAGTTACAAAAATCATTTCTTCAATCCCAGACTTAGATGCCTCGATTACAGCCCATTCTAAAATAGGTCTATCCATGACAATTAACATTTCCTTTGCTAATGTTTTAGTTGCAGGAAGAAATCGACTTCCCAAACCTGCAATTGGAAAAATAGCTTTTTTTATTTTACTTTGCATAAAAACTGAAGGTTAAAGAAAAAAAAAAAAATCTCAACTTAAAAGAGTATCTCTGGCTTTATTAATTTGTTTTGTAATCCATTCTGACCCACCTTTATCAGGATGATTTTTTTTTATTAATTCTTGATACCTTTTCAAAATCTCATTTTTTGAAGCATTTTGTTTTAAGCCAAGAATTTCATAAGCATCTTCCTTTTTTAATGACTTCGAAGAGTTATTTCTTTTCTTGAAGAAAAATGTTTGTAACAAAAAGTTTATAAAAACACGCCATCTATATAGAATTAAAAAAACAGCAGGAATTACCGATATAATATTAGGAAATCTTGTCATTATTAAAAGAATTATAATGACCAAAATTATAGACAAGATGAATTTTATTTTCTTTTTAAATTTTTCATGGGATTCATGAATAAATTCTAAAAATAATGAAAGTAAAATTGTTGCTAAAATTATTCCAAAAATAATGTAATATAACATTTTATTACCTAACTATGAGAAAATATAAACTTTTATATTTCGTAAGTGAAGATGAATATTTTTTGTCCCATAAAATCGATCAAGCATGCTCAGCTTTAAAAAATAACTTCGAGGTGCTTGTAGTTTGTAATTTTACAGACAAGGAGAAAATAATACAATCTTATGGGTTTAAAACAAAGCATATTGAGATAAATAGAGGGTCAATAAATCCTTTAAGAGAATTATTTTGTATCATAAAATTATTTTTGATTATTTTAAAGTTTAAGCCAGATTTAATTCAAAGTGTTGCTCTAAAACCTATTTTGTATACCTCTATTATATCTAAAGTATTCAGAAAACAAAAAATGATATTCTGCGTTGTTGGGCTGGGTTATATTTTTATAAGTAAAAAATTATCATCAAAAATTTTAAAATTTTCATATGTAAGTTTAATAAATATTTTTTTAAAAAAAATGAAGGTTCTTTTTATTTTTCAGAATAAAGAAGATAAGTTGATTTTTAAAAATAACAAAATTACTAAGTTTGCCAAAACAACTATTATCTATGGTTCTGGAGTAGATACAGGTTTCTTTAAAAGTAAAAAAACAAAAAAAATATATGATATCATATTCCATTCAAGGATATTATATGACAAAGGTATTTTCGAATTAATTAATGCAATTAAAGAAATAAGAAAAAAAAAAAAAATTTCTGTTTTGATTCTTGGTAATCCAGACATACAAAATCGAGCATCAGTTAAAGTAAATCTGTTAGAGCAGTGGCAGAGTGAAAAATTAATTATATGGAAAGGGGAAAAAAAGAATGTTCTACCTTATCTTCAAAAATCAACAATTGCTGTTTTACCCTCTTACAGAGAAGGACTCCCAAAAAATCTTCTCGAAGCTGCCAGTTGTGAACTTCCGATCATAACAACAGATGTAGTTGGTTGTAGAGAAATATGCCGTAATAATTTTAATGGAATTTTGGTTCCTGCACAAAATTATATTCACTTATCCAAAGCTATCGAAAAGATTCTAAACAACCCTAAACTGTCAAATTTTTACGGTAAAAATGGAAGAAAGTTAGTTATTGAAAAATTTTCAACCAAAATAATTATAAAAAAATTCCTCGAAGTTTATAATGAGTTTTTATTAGAATAAACCTTGAATGTTTCCATCAGATCCTATTTTTACTTCGTAAGCCGCAGGTTTCTTAGGCAAACCAGGCATGGTCATTATGTCTCCAGCAATTGCAACGATGAATTCTGCTCCCGCAGATAACCTGACCTCTCTTATTTGAATATCATGATTTTCAGGTGCACACTTATTTTTTGGATCGGTACTAAAACTATATTGAGTTTTTGCCATACAAACTGGAAAATGGTTGAAGCCTAACTTTGATATTTCATCTAATTTTTTTAGTGCAGGTTGCGAAAAGGTAACTTCTGATGCCCTGTAAATTTCTTTTGATATTTTCTTTATTTTTACTTTTACGTCGTCTTTATCATCATAGGTAAACTTTACTTCAGCTTTTTTATTTTCGATAGTTGAAATAACAGTTTCTGCTAATTTTGAAGCTCCCTTGCCACCATCTTTCCAATGCTCAGCTAGTACTGCATTAACTCCAAGTTCCTCACAAACTTCTTGAACTTTTGTTATTTCGTTTTTGGTATCTGTGGGAAATCTATTTAAAGCTACTACAGTAGGTATTCCAAATTTTGAAAGATTTTCTAGGTGTCTTAAAAGATTTGGTAGTCCCTTCTCCACAGCTTTAAGGTTTTCTTCACCAAGATTTTTGGGGTCAACTTCTCCATGAAGTTTGAGAGCCCTTACTGTGGCGACCACAACAGCACATGAAGGTCTCAAACCGGTTTTTCTGCATTTTATATTTAAAAATTTCTCAGCACCTAAATCGGCTCCAAAACCTGCCTCTGTTACGACATAATCAGAGAGTTTCAAAGCAGTCTTAGTTGCAATAACCGTGTTGCATCCATGTGCAATATTTGCAAATGGTCCCCCATGAATAAAAGCAGGATTATTCTCGAGTGTTTGTACTAAATTTGGTTGAAGCGCGTCCTTGAGCAGAACTGACATAGCGCCATCAGCTTTTATATCTCTGCAAAAAATTGGATCCAGATCTCTTGTGTAACCTACAATAATTTTTCCTAACCTCTCCTTCAAATCTTCAAAATCCGTTGCCAAGCAAAGTATTGCCATGACTTCAGATGCGACTGTTATATCAAAGCCATCTTCCCTTGAGAATCCATTGGAAATTCCCCCCAAAGAGTTTGTAATTTGCCTTAGTGCTCTATCATTCATGTCTACGACTCTTCTCCAAGCAACTCTCCTGCTATCAATTTTTGGCTCTAAATTCCAATATATATGATTATCAATCATTGCAGAAAGAAGCATATGTGCAGATGTAATTGCGTGAAAATCACCAGTAAAGTGTAAATTAATATCCTCCATGGGAACAACTTGTGCATATCCACCACCTGCTGCACCACCTTTCATGCCAAAACATGGACCTAGGCTCGGTTCTCTTAGTGCAACCATGGCTTTTTTACCAATAAAATTAAGACCATCGGTAAGTCCTACTGAAGTTGTAGTCTTACCTTCTCCAGCAGTTGTGGGGGTCATCGCAGTAACTAAGATTAACTTTCCATCATCTTTTTTACTAAGTCCACTAATGAAGCCTGAATCAAGTTTTGCTTTGAAATGTCCGTATGGAACTAAGTTTTTTTCATCGATAGATAGTCTATTTGAAGCAACCTCAGAGATTTTTAGTTTTTTTGCTTCTCTCGCAATCTCAAGATCTGTTTTATAATCGCTCACAATTTCACCCCACAAATAATCAATTAGATTGTTTTGATCTACATTTTTTAATATTCAGAATATCTATCATATCATTTTTTATTGATAATTCCTCTAAAAATTTATTTTGTAGTTCATACGCCTCTTTTTCTTTAAAAGCATTTTCAATTTTTAGATCAGACTGAAAAGAATGAATAATTTCATGAAGTAAAATTGATTGATTGCACGGGTCATTATAATCACTGTTTGATATAAATATTCCGTGTTCATCTGAGAAAAAAGCAATTACTGGACATTTACCTCCACAAACCATTTCCTGGATGACTTTTGGTTCTACAACATTGATTGGAAAATCAAATTTACTAGTATCATAATTTGTGTTAATTGAAATCCATTGTAATAAAATGTAAATTAAATTTGAAAGTGTCATAATCCTTTTGTTATGGTTAAAAATATATCCGAAGAAGCTGCTGAAATTCTCATAGATTTAAAATGTATTAACTTCAGTCCAAAAAAACAATTTAAATTGACGTCTGGTAAAAAAAGTCCTGTTTATTGTGACTGTAGGCGTATAATTTCATTTCCAGAAGAAAGAAAAAAATTAATTGATTTTGGCATATCAAAATTAAAAGAAAAATCAAAATTCAAAAAAATTTCAAATATTGCTGGTGGCGAATCTGCTGGCATTCCATTTGCCGCATTTATTGCACAAAAACTAAATTTGCCAATGACTTACATAAGAAAAGAAAAAAAAAAATTTGGTAAAAATTCGCAGATCGAAGGTTTATTGAGACAAAAAGATAATGTTCTCTTAGCTGAGGATTTAATGACTGATGGTGGAAGCAAGTTGAAATTTTTAGATGCAATTGATAAACTAGGAGCTAATATCAGTGGTATATTTGTCATTTTTAATTACGGAATAATCAAAGATTATTATTTATTTAAGAAAAAAAAAATTGATGTAATCTTTCTGACCAATTGGAGTCATGTTCTTAGCGTAGCATCAAGAAAAAAAATTCTTAAATATGATGAAGTTAAAATTGTCGAATCATTTCTTGAAAAAATGAAAGTTAAAAGTTAGAAATTTTCCCTTTGAAAGATGTGCTTTCAGAGGCCATATTTCTTCGTTCTATAATTCCAGATTTGTATCCCAGTCTCCCTGAAATTACAGCTAGCTTCATAGCATTAGCCATATTTACAGGATCTAATGACCTTGCAACAGAGGAGTTCAATAAAACTCCGTCAAATCCCATTTCCATTATTCTAGAGGCATCACTTGGTTTACCGATACCGGCATCAACAAATATTTTTCCAGAACATATTCTTCTTATAATCTCAAGATTATGTTCATTTCTTACTCCTAGTCCTGAACCGATTGGAGATACCAAAGGCATAACTATCTCACAGCCTAAATCCTCTAATCTTTTGCAAAGAATTGGATCATCAGAGCAATATACAAAAACTCTAAAATTCTTTTTTACCAGGCTCTTGCAGGTATCAAATAACTCAATTGGGTCAGGTAATAACATTTCTTTATCACTAATTAATTCAAGTTTTATCCAATTCGTTTGAAGGGTTTCTCGAGCTAATTCTGCCGTTAAAATTGCTTCTTTTTGTGTAAAACAACCTGCAGTATTTGGTAAGAAATAATAGTCTTTGTTTAGTTGATCTAGAAAAAAACCTTTAGAAGATAAATTAAGTCGTCTAATTGCAACTGTGATTATTTGTGTTTCAGAAATTTTCAAAGACTTATTCATAACATCTAAATTTGGGTAAAGAGATGTACCCATAATCAAACGAGAATTAAATTTTTTTCCATCAATTACTAAATAATCTGATTTCATAAATCACCCCCCAAAAAACGGAGCAACAATTTCAATTTTATCTTGAAAGTTTATTTTTTTTTTTTTCCATTTACATCTCTCAATCATTTGATTGTTTACCGCAACAGCAATTTTAGGTTCCTTCAGGATAGATTTATTAAGAAAGATTTCAATTAAATCCTCCAAATAAGGTTCTTTGAGTTCACAACTAAAATTCTTACCATTAATAAAGTATTTATTTTTTAAATTCTTCATTGTTAAATGATAAACTAAAAAATTATAAATTAAATCTTTTAGGGGAAAAAAATTTATATTCTTTAGCTATGTTTTCCTCAAAGATATATTTTGAAATAATTTGTGAAGTAATCGGAGCTAATAAAATTCCATTTCTGTAGTGACCAAAATTACAAATAATATCTTGTGAAACTTCTTCTAATGGACCAATAATTGGATTCCCATCAAAAACTGCTGGTCGCAAACCTAC
Organism: uncultured Alphaproteobacteria bacterium; assembly: GCA_902625895.1. GTDB lineage: Bacteria > Pseudomonadota > Alphaproteobacteria > Methylaequorales > Methylaequoraceae > Methylaequor. The sequence goes on along the minus strand of CACODD010000006.1, from coordinate 27,153 downwards.
TTTTATTTCATTTAAACTTATATCTTCAAGTTTTGGTAAAGATTCCCACAGTGAATTAGTTAAAAAAAACAATTCGTCCATTCTGACTGAATTATCAAAACCCTTTTCCTCTTCAGTTGCACCAACAGCTAAGATTCCTTTGTCCCTTTGAGCAATATAAATATTTCTAAACCAAAGATTATGATTAAATTTTATTAGCGGTGCCTTTAGAGTTAGCGAAATCCCCTTAAGTGGTCTTGTAGGAAATTTAATTCCGAAAGAATTGTAGATTATTTCATTGCTCCATGCCCCACACGAAATTACGACTTTATCAAAGTTAAGACTTTTATCATTAAAAAAAATTTTGTTTTTCTTTATAGTTATTTTTTTTATTTTTTTTTCGTTTATGATTTTTCCTTTCATTCTTAAAATTTCTTTAATCAAAAAATCTCTGTAAAGTATTGGGTTTACTTGATCTTGTTTATTACAAAGCAAAGAGGCAGTAACGTTAGAATTTAGAAACGGCTCTCTTCTAAGAGTTTCATTTTTTGACAGAAATACTGAATTATAGCCTAAAGTTTCAAAAAATTTTTTTTTAAACTTTAGTTTTTCTTCATCGTCTTTATTAAGCGCTACCATCAATGAAGAATTATTTTTCAATCCAGTGGTTTGAGAAAAATTCTTATTTTGTTGAAAATTCTCCCAAATTAGTTTTGACGCTGTCATTAGTTTAAAAAGTTCTTTTTCCAATGGTTTTGCCTCTATTAGCGGTGCTAACATCCCAATTGAAGCGTCGGTGGACTTAGCTTTAATAGTATTTGAGTCAAAGATTTTAACTTTTTTTCCTTTTCTCAATAAATCGTACCCTATAGAGAGTCCAATTATTCCTGCACCTAAAATTATGATCATAAAAAAACAATAAACTGTAAATATTTTTATTTTAATTTATAATAACTTTATTATATGTGAATTAGTATGAGGAAATCAGAATTAAAAATTAAGTTATCTGAACTTGCATTTCAGGTTACACAAAATGCTGCAACGGAACCACCTTTTACAGGAGAATTTTTCGACTTTTTTGAGGATGGAATTTATAAATGCATATGTTGTGAAGCTAAACTATTTAGCTCAAAGCATAAGTTTAACTCATCAACTGGCTGGCCAAGCTTTCATTCATGCATAAATGAGAAGGTAATTGATGAGATTGATGATAATACATTTGGTATGAGAAGAGTTGAAGTTGTATGTTCTAATTGTAAAGCGCATCTAGGGCATGTTTTTGAGGATGGACCCGAACCAACTTTTAAAAGATACTGTATAAATTCAGTTGCATTGAGCTTTGTTAAAAATGATTAATTATTTAGAAGTTTTTAAAGAAAGTTTAAATAAACTTAAATCCGAAGGCAACTACAGAGTTTTCGCTGACCTTGAAAAGTTAGCTGGAAATTTTCCTCAAGCTTTGAACTATAAAGACAATTCCGTATCAGAAGTCACTGTGTGGTGCAGCAACGATTATTTGGGAATGAGCCAAAATAAAGATGTTCTAGAGAGTATGACAAATGCTTTGAAAAAAGTAGGGGCTGGTTCTGGTGGAACAAGGAACATTTCTGGGACCAATCATTATCATGTGCTTCTAGAAAGAGAACTTTGCTATCTACATCAAAAAGAAGCTGCGCTATTGTTTAATTCTGGCTATTTGGCCAACCAAGCAACTTTATCAACTTTAGGGAAAAAAATTCCTAATTGTGTTTTTTTTTCAGACGAAAAGAATCATGCATCTATGATTCAGGGCATTAAAAACTCAGGTGCAAAAAAGGTGATTTTCAAACATAATAATTTAGATGATTTAGAAAAAAATCTAAAAAAATTTCCGAAATCACAGCCTAAGATAATAGCTTTTGAATCTGTTTATTCAATGGACGGTGATTTTTCACCAATAAAAAGTATCTGTAGTCTGGCTCAAAAGTATAATGCTTTAACTTTTTTGGATGAAGTTCACGCAGTTGGAATCTATGGTGAACGAGGCGCAGGAGTAGCTGAACGAGATAAAGTCATGGATCAAGTAGATATAATACAGGGAACATTAGCAAAGGCTTTTGGAGTCATTGGCGGATACATCACTGCAAAAAAAGAAACCATTGATTTCGTAAGAAGTTTTTCGTCAGGATTCATTTTTACGACATCTTTACCTCCATGTATTGCTGCCGGTGCGTATGCGTCTATCAGACATTTAAAGTTTTCTTCATCAGAAAGAGAAAAGTTGTTTAAAGTAGTAAGTGATCTTAAAAATTCACTTAAAAAAAATAACATACCGTTTATAGACAACAAAAGTCATATTATCCCAGTTATCATAGGTGACCCCATACTTTGTAAAAATGCAAGTCAAATGTTACTTGATGATTTCCAAGTATATGTTCAGCCAATAAACTATCCGACAGTACCTAGAAGGGAAGAAAGATTGAGAATTACTGCTTCTCCTCAACATACTCCAAAAATGATTAAAAAGCTTGTGACCGCTTTGTGTTCTGTATATAAAAATCTGGGAATTAACAAGTCAATGTCTGTTCCTCTTGACAAAGAAACCGTGGCTCCTACTACACCTAGTCTAGCTCCTAGCGATGCTCCTGCTCCTGCACCGGCACCCTAACTCATGGTGAAAGCAACTTTCTTTGCCAAACGTTTTTTTTTAGAAAATAAACTTCACGACTATGCAACCTAAAATCACCTTGTTGCCAAAATTCAAATTGCTTTGGTTTTATTTTTATTCCAACCCAATAATCTGGTCTTGGAACATTGAAGCCTTCGAACTTTTTTTCAAATTTTTTCTCTCTTTGTTTTAAGTAGCTATATGATTTGATTTGAGAAGACTGATCAGATGCCCATGCGCCAATTTGGCTACCTCTTGGCCTGGAGCCAAAATATTTATCGGATATTTCATCGTTAACAATGCTACCTTTACCAACAATTCTAATCTGTTTATGAATGGATTCCCAATAAAAACACATAGAAAGATTCTTATTTCTTTTAAAATGATTACCTTTGTTACTATTTAGGTTGGTAAAGAAAACAAAACCATCTTCCAAAATTAATTTTAACAGAACCATACGCACGTGCGGTTCGCCTTTATCTTCGGTTCCAAGAGCAAAGGCGGTATGATCGAATGGATGGTTTTTTTTTGCAAAATTAAACCACATATTAAATTTTTTAAAAGGATTCATGATTTATTTTATGTTAGAAGTATAATATAAGAGTAAGTAACTGTTAATCAATAAGTTTGCTAAGGATCAAAGATGGACTCACTAATAAATCTAAATGGTAAAAAAGGCATAATTCTTGGAATAGCTAATGAAAAATCAATAGCATGGGGAATTGCAGAAAAGTTGAGTCAGTGCGGTGCTGATCTAGCATTTTCTTATGTTAATGATTCTATAAAAAAGAGAGTTCTTCCACTTGCAGAAAAATGTAGATCACAAATAGTTCTTGAATGCGATGTAACCTCTGACTCAAGTATTGATAATTTTTTTAAGGAATTATCAAAGATATGGGGTTCGTTTGATTTTCTTGTTCACTCAATTGCATTTTCAGACAAAAATCAATTAAAAGGTGACTATGTAAACACGTCCAGAGATAATTTTATTAAAACGCTTGATGTGTCTTGTTATTCATTTACTGCTCTTTGTCAAAGAGCTCAACATTTTATGCAATCTGGAGGTCAAATATTAACACTTTCGTATCTTGGAGCTGAAAGAGTAATGCCACATTATAATGTAATGGGTATTGCAAAGGCAGCATTAGAAACTAGTGTAAAATACATGGCTGTTGATCTTGGTAAAAAAAATATCAGAGTAAACGCAATATCAGCTGGCCCTATTAAAACTCTAGCTGCATCAGGAATTTCTGATTTCAGATATATTTTGAAATGGAATGAATATAATTCACCATTAAAAAGAATTACTTCAATAGATGAAGTAGGTAAAAATTCTGTGTACCTTTTATCAGACTTGTCATCAGGAGTGACAGGAGAAGTTGTTCATGTAGACTGTGGATACCATGTAGTTGGTATGAAATCTGTAGATGCACCAGATATAACAGTAGAACGCTAAGAATGACTGGAAGTTCAATTGGACAACTTTTTAAAGTAACTACTTGGGGTGAAAGCCATGGAGAAGCCCTAGGATGTGTGATAGAGGGCGTACCACCAAACTTAAATATTGATGAAGATTACATACAAAGTTTTTTGGACAGAAGAAAACCTGGTCAATCAAAATTTACAACACAACGAAAAGAAAATGACAAAGTGAAAATATTATCTGGTTTGTTCGATAAAAAGACAACTGGCACACCTTTATCAATGATTATTTACAACGCTGATCAAAAATCAAAAGATTACAGTGACATAAAAAATAAATTTAGACCTGGTCATGCAGATTACACATATCAAATGAAATACGGTATCAGAGATTATCGTGGAGGCGGGAGAGCATCCGCAAGAGAAACAGCTATGCGTGTTGCCGCAGGGGCAGTAGCACAAAAAATTTTAGGAAAGAAAATAAAGATTAAAGGTGCTTTAATCCAAATAGGTGAAAAAAAGATTGATTTTAATAATTGGAACTGGAAGGAAGTAGAGAAAAACAGTTTCTTTTGTCCAGACAAGAATATTTTAAAAATATGGGAAGATTATGTTTTAAAAATAAGGAAAGAAGGTTCCTCAATAGGTGCTGTCGTTCAAATAACTGCATCTGGGGTCCCACCAGGTTTGGGAGAGCCAGTCTTTTCAAAAATTGACGCCCTCTTAGCACAAGGCATAATGAGCATTCCAGCAGTAAAAGGTGTCGAAATTGGAAATGGTTTTAAAAGCGCAGCATTAAGAGGTGAACAAAATGCTGATGAAATGAGATATCAAAACAATAAGGTTACATTTGGATCTAACAACTCTGGTGGAACACTTGGGGGAATTTCTTCTGGTCAGGATATTGTGGTCAAATTTGCCGTAAAGCCAACAAGTTCAATTCTAACAGAGAGAAAAACAGTAAATCTTGCTAATAAAAATACAACTATTAAAACTAAAGGAAGACACGATCCATGTGTTGGTATAAGGGCAGTCCCTGTTGGTGAAGCTATGGTAGCAATTGTATTAGCAGATTTATATTTATTGAATCATAAAAACAAAATTTAATTTTTTATATATATGAAAAATTCTTTATTACCCTTTTGTCCTGTTATAGGACTATCAATGATATTTAAATGTTCGTAATCAAAGTTTTGTTTAAACCAAAACATCAAGTCTTCACAAATCCTGTTATGAATTCTTGAATCTTTGATTATGCCACCTCTACCTACTTCATTTTTTCTTGCTTCAAACTGAGGTTTAACTAAGCTTAATATTTCATATTTTCTATTCAACAACTTCTTCACAGGTAAAAGTACTTTTTTCAAAGAAATAAAACTCACATCGCATACAACTAAATCCAGTAATTCTGGAATAATATTAGAATCGAGGTCCCTTGCATTAGTTCTTTCAAATAAAATGACCTTTTCAGAATTTCTTAAACGCCAATCTAATTGGCCATAACCAACATCAATTGCATACACTTTTTTTACTCCCATTTTTATTAGAACATCTGTAAATCCCCCTGTTGAACAACCAATATCAAGAGTAACTTTTTTACTTGCATTAACGTCAAATTTTTTTAGTGCATGACTAAGTTTTATTCCTCCTCTAGAAACCCATTGATTTTTGTCCTTTTTAAGTTCAATCGTTTTATTGCACCGTACAATTTTTCCAGGTTTTAATACTTTTTCATTATCAACAAAAACTTTTCCTGAAATTATTAAAGCTAAAGCTTGATTCCTAGATTCAACTAACTCTAACTCTTTAAGGACATAGTCAATCCTATGTTTGTCTAAATTTTCTGGAACAACTTTACGAATAAACATTCAATTGTTTCTTGAAATTACAAAGTTAGTTAAATCTATAATTCTATTGGCTCTTTTTCCATAAAATTTTAAAATCTGTTTTGAATCGTTTATCAAATCTTCTGACTTTTTTTTTGCATCTTCTTTTCCTAAATAAGAAATCAAGGTTTCTTTACCTCTAGATAAATCCTTTTTTGTCTTTTTACCCATTTGTTTTTCATCACCTTCAACATCTAGCAAATCGTCTTTAATTTGGAACGCTAAACCTAGATTATTCGCAAATTCTTCAAAATGCTTAAGATTTTTCTGTTCAGAGAGAATTGGACCGGCTACACAAGAAAATCTGAACAGTTCTCCAGTTTTAAGTTTTTGAAGCATCAAAATTTCACTTAAACTCAACTTTTTCTTCTCAGCATCTAAATCCAACATTTGTCCACCTACCATTCCAGTTGCTCCAGAGGCTTTTGAAAGCTCATTAATCAAATTACACCTTACATTAGCATTAGGATGCGTTTTTTTATCGGATAAGATTTCAAAAGCCAAAGATTGAAAAGCATCTCCAACCAGTATTGCTGTAGCATCATCATATTTTTTATGACAAGTCATATGCCCTCTTCGTAAATCATCATCATCCATGGCAGGTAGATCATCATGAACCAATGAATAACAATGAATTAATTCGATCGCGGCAGCGGCTCTTAAAGCCATTATTTTCTTAACGTTAAATATTTTGGATATTTCAATCAAAAATAAAGGCCTTAGCCTTTTACCTCCGACCTTAATTGAATATTTCATCGCATCATGAAGTTTTTGGGAATATTTTTTTTTGGGGAGAAGTTTTAAAAAAAAATCATCAAATTCAATTGCAAATTTTGAGATAAATTTTTCTATCCTAGACATTATTATTCACTATTTTTATTCACTACGTTTTGACTTTTCTAATACATTTTTGATTTTCATCTCTGCATTTTTTAGTTTTTTTTCACAAAAGTTTTTAAGTAAAATTCCTTGTTCATAATATTTTATAGAGTCATCAAGCGAAACGTTTCCATTTTCAAGTAATTCGGTAATCTTTTGGAGTCTATCAAAGGCATCCTCGTAGGTTAAATCGTCTATTTTTTTATCAAGTAAATCTTTCATTCGAAATAAATCAAAAATCAATATTTTTGGAGTTTAAAGTACATATTTTTTTCTTTTGTAGAATTCATTTCTAATACTTTTATTTTAATATTGTTACAAAGTTCCTGTATATCTGTGTCAGCTTTTGGATCATCTGTATTTACCTCAAGAATATCACCTTTTTTAATTTCCTTAAATTTTTTGGAAATTTTCAATACTGGTATCGGGCATTTATAACCTTTAAGATTTAAAAAATAAACTTTTTTCTTCATATTCCATTCATCAAAAAAAACTAGCATTGACAGACGTTTGATATAAAGTATAGAAAATACAATATATTTAATAAGAAGGAAATATTATTTAGGATTATGATTAAAAATATTTTAAACAAATCACTTTTTATAACCAAAGTTTTGTTTCTAACTTTGATTTTAAACATTTGTTTCTCCTATCTACATGCAAATACTTTAAGAATTGGATCTCTACAATATGGCAGCGTCAATTGGGAGCTAAAATTAATAAAAGAACTTAATATGGACAATAATAACGATCTAGATGTTGAGATAGTTGAATTAGCAAGTAAGAATGCGGCTGCTGTTGCGCTTCAAGGTGGAGCAGTCGACCTCATAGTAACTGATTGGTTTTGGGTATCAAGACAAAGAAATGAAGGTAGAGAATTTGCATTCGTTCCACATTCGATGTCAGCTGGGGGTCTCATAGTATCGAAAGATTCAAAAATAAAAAATGAAGGAGATTTGGAAGGTAAAAAAATAGGTATTGCCGGTGGTCAAGTTGACAAAGGTTGGCTGATATTTAGAGCATATTTCAAAAAAGAATACGGAAAAGAACTTAAAGATGTGAGTAGGCAAATTTTTGGTGCTCCACCTTTATTAAATAAAAAGATTGAACAAGATAGTTTTGACGCAATTCTTACCTATTGGCCTTACCAAGCAAAGCTTTTAACAAATAAAAAATTCACTAAAGTTATAAATATTACTGACATCTTGAAAAAGTTAAATCTTCCTAAAGGTATTCCAGTTATCGGGTGGGTTTTCAAAGAGCAATGGGCAGAGCAGAATAAAGAATTACTAAAAAATTTCTTTAAAACATCAAAAGAAGCAAAAAAATTGATGCTTGAATCGGATGAGATATGGGAAAAAGTAAGACCATTTATGAATGCAGAAAATGATCAACTCTTTAAAAATCTAAGAGATATATACAGAGAAGGTATTCCTTCAAAAGATTTTTCGTTGGACCAAATTAATGGTTCAAAAAAACTTTACTCTATACTTTCAGAAGTTGGAGGAAGAGAACTTGTTGGCAAAGCAAAAGAACTTTCTCCTGGAACATTCTGGGTAGAGTAATAATGGAAAAAAACAACTCTAATGCAGTTATTAGAATTGCTTCTATTCTAATTTTCTTCAGTGTATGGCAGATTTCCAGTCTTTACGTCGAGGTTGACCTTTTACCTGGACCTAGCGAAGTTTTCGATAAGATAATTTTAGAAGCAGAAGACAACGAAATTTTTTATCATACAGCGATAACTCTAAAAAGGGTATTTTTATCATTTATTATAGCTATGTTTATTGGAACTTTTTTTGGAATTTATATGGGAAGAAATGCATCATTAAATAATTTTTTAGATGACTGGCTCATTATGGGATTAAATGTACCGGCGCTAGTAATTATAATTTTATGCTATGTGTGGTTTGGTTTAAATGAAGTCGCAGCAATTGTTGCAGTTTCTTTAAATAAAATACCGATGGTTGCTGTTATAATGCGAGAAGGAGCAAGATCAATTGAAAAAGATTATGTGGATGTAGCGAAATTTTACAAAATTTCAGGAAATAAATTCTTTTTAAAAGTAATACTTCCTCAACTTTACCCATATTTGTTGTCATCTGCAAGATCAGGTCTATCATTGATCTGGAAAATTGTTCTTGTGGTAGAACTCTTGGGTAGAAGTAATGGTGTAGGATTTAAATTATTTGGATTCTTTCAATTTTTTGATATTTCAGGTATTTTGGCATATACATTAGTATTTGTTCTTCTAATAATTTTCGTAGAATTTATTTTAGTAAGGCCATTTGAAAAAAAAATATCCATTTGGAGGTAAAAAATTGGATTTTCACATTAACATTAAAAAAAAATCGTTTACGAATCCACACGATAAAACATCCATCGATGTTCTTAAAAACATAAATATTCAAATCAAGTCTAAAGAATTTGTTTGCATTGTAGGTCCATCTGGGTGTGGTAAAACTACTTTGATGAATATAATAGGTGGTCTAATAGATGTCGAGGACCAGAAATTCAATAAAGAAAAACGTGATTTAAAGTTTAATGGAGATTTTGGTTATGTTTTTCAAACATCTAGACTCCTTCCGTGGTTAACAGTTAAAGAAAATATTGAATTAGTTTGCGAAGATAACGACGAATATATTGAAAGAATAGAATTTCTTCTTTCCGAATTTGATTTACACGAATTTAAGAATTATTATCCAAAATCCATATCTGGTGGTATGAGACGAAAAGTCTCTTTAGCCAGAGCATTGATTAAAAAACCACAAATTTTATTAATGGATGAGCCTTTTGTATCATTAGACCAACCCACAGCAGAAAGCCTTTATTCCGTATTAATAAATTACTATGAAAAAAATCCAATAACAATCATACTTATTACGCATAATCTTAAAGAAGCTATTCTTCTTGGAGACAGAATAATTTTTTTTTCCAAAAGACCAGCTTCAGTTGTTTACGATCATAAGATTAAAGCAAAAATAGAAGGACTCTCAATTGACAACACTGAAATTCAAAATGAATATGATCAGTTGCAAAAAAAATTTCCTTCTCTATTGAAAGGTTTAGTTTAATTTAGGAAAACTAAATGGAATCATTTTTATTATATTTAGACAAAGGTGGAGTTATATTCACATCACTATTTGCTTTATCGATAATTACTATTGCAATTGTCACCCTGAAAATTACTGAAATATACTTTTTGAGAAAACTTGATTTTTCTAAATTCTACAGTTTACTTATTGCTGACAAAAATAATAATATTAACGACGTTAGGGAAGGTTTTATTGACACCCTTCCAAAATCAAAACAAAGAATTATTCTGAGTATAGTTGATATTATTTCTTCTAATAATTCAAAAATTGATATTGAAAAGGAAATTGACTCATTAAAAAATAAAGAATTTAAACAAATTTATTCTTTCCTTCCCTCATTAGAAGTTATTTCGCAAGTTAGTCCGTTAGTAGGACTCCTCGGAACTGTTATAGGAATGATTGATTCATTTAATGAGCTTGAACTAGGGGGTAGTTTGGTTGATCCTGCAATTCTTGCAGGTGGCATTTGGACAGCTTTACTTACTACTGCGATGGGATTAATAGTAGCTATACCAGCTCTAGTAAGTCACTATTTCTTAGAAAAAAAAATCAACGATCTTATAGATGACTTTGAAACTTTAATTTCTAAATTATCAACACTCAAATGACTTTGAATAAAATTTTGAAAAAAAAAAAGTTAAAGATTAATATTATTCCTCTTATTGATATCATTTTTTTAATGCTAGTTTTTTTTATGTTAGCTACAAACTTTACAAGAAATAATGAAGTTAGTTTCTCAGTAAATAATCAAAAACAAATTTCAAACCAGCAAAATAAAGATCAACTTATGATTTTATATCTCAAAAAAGATAAAATTTTTTTTGAAGACAAAATCATTAAATTAAAAGATTTAGAAAATAAATATTTTGAAGATTGGAATGCTCAAAATTTCGACAAAATTGTAATTTTGAATGATAAAAAATCATCGATTCAGGTTTTATTAAATCTCATGGATCTAATAAAAAAAAATAAAATTAAAAGTGTGAATTTCTCAGATGAACCTTAAAAAATCCCAAAGACCTAATAAAACCTTAGAAATGGTAAATCTTACACCAATGATAAATTTGATATTTTTATTATTAATTTTCTTTATGTTAACGGGCGTGATTAGCAAAAAAGATTCTAATGATATTAGTAGGCCAGAATCTGAGTTTGGAAATGAAGTAGATATTGATAGTCAAAGTGTTGTATTTACGATCAATAAAAACAATGAAATTTTGTATGAAAATAAAAGTTTGAAAATTGAAGAATTATCAAATTTTATTCAATCAAAAAATAAAAAGTATATTTTAGATTTAGACAAAGAATCATCTATTCATTTCTTTAATAGAGTAATGAAAGAATTCAAAGAAAAGGACATAAAAAAAGTTTTTGTAAAGGTAATAGAAAAAGAAAATGATAAATACTAAGTTTATATATTTATCGATTGCCTTTTCTTTACTATTCCATTTTACAATCATTTTTTTTTTCACATCAAAAACTAATGATAAAGAAATTTATGTTGTAAACCTAAGCGAATTTAGAGAGTTTTCATTTGTTCAACCAACACCACCTAAACCAAAAGAAGTAGTAAAAGAAAAAACTATAAAAAAAATTGAAGACAAACCTATTAAACAAAACAAGATTTTAGACAATAAGAAAAAAGAGATTGAGAAAAAAAAAGATGTTGTGTCTTTAAAAAAAAAAGAAACCAAAGAAAGAGTAGAAAAAGTTAACAAAGTTGAGAAAGTCATTGAACCAAATAAAAAAAATATTCAGAAAGAGGAAGTAAAAAAATCTATTAATTCAAATGAAATTACAGAAATCAAACCACAAATACAATCCCAAAAGCAATTTTCTCTTAATAAAAATAAATCAGTAATTAAAAACCAGTTGTTGAGTGAATATTTAAGTTTTATATCGCATGAAATTAATAAAATGGCGTCTAAATCCTATCCAATTCAATCAATACAAAGAAGAGAACAAGGAACAATAGTTTCAGTCTTAACAATTAACAAAGAAGGGAAATTAATGAATATTGAGATAAAAGATAAAGCTCCGAAAAGACTTTATAAGGCTACAACAAAAATCCTAAAATCATTTAAATTTCCGAAACCTCCTGCTGAGGTACTCGACAATCTAGGATATTTAAAAATCAAAATACCTGTTAATTTTATTCTTAAATAACCCAGTGTTGTAATATTACAACAATTAATCATAAAAATGTAAAATTGAGAACATATTATTTTAATTAGAGATTATTAAGTGTATTATATTGCTATGATTATATTAACTAATAAGGAAGGAAATATATGAAAATTTCAAAAAAAATTGCAGTAGCTGCAATTCCTGCCGTCATGGCTTTGGCTTCCACCAATGTTGATTCAAAAATTTTATTGATGAGTCAAGAAGGTTGGGAAGTCTCTTTTGATGGCGCAGCTAACGCATTTATAATGCAAAATAGTGGTACGAATGCCCCTACTACCTCTGGTGGTGCTGTGGTAGCTTTCGATGGTACTGGTGGCATTATAAACGCTGCTAATACAGAGACAAGTATTGTTACAGGTCTTTTACCAAATGTTTGGGGTATGACTCTTAAAGCTCCTACAGCTAATGGTTTAGACATGTCAGCAAGACTTGGCTTATATACTCACATGAACGGTGGTGAAAACGCTCTAGGTAACGGTGAAATTAACATTCGTGAAACTAGTGGTACCATAGCTGGTTCCTTTGGTTCTGTTTTAGTTGGTCGTAGTCTTGGTATTCACCAAAGTAATGCAATCTTAAATGATATGCTATTATTTGGTGTAGGTGCCGGAGCTAGTGCAGGTAACAACAATACTACTTTAGGTAGAATTGGTGTAGGTTACCTCTACACAGATTTTCAACCGATGGTGTCGTGGACGCTTCCAGAGCTTGGAAACGGTTTTGCGGCAAAGGTTGCTCTTCTTGATCCAAAAGACGTTGCTTCCGAAACTCCTGCGAATAGTGCAACAGATCACTCAGCTCCAAGAGTAGAAGCGCAAATCACTTGGAATGGTGATTTCCTACAAACTGGTGTTGGCGTTAATCTTTGGGTTGATGGCACATACCAACACACAGGAAGAACTGCGGCTGAAACGCAATCTAGACAAGCTTCAGCTGGTGTCGATATTGAACACGATTCTGTTGACTCAGCCGGTGTAGGTTTTGGTACAAAACTTACTTATGAGGGCTTTTCACTTGTTGCTTCAGGATTCTATGCTTCTGGTCTCGGTATGAGAGGTCAACACTCTGTATTACCAAGAAGTCAAGCGCAGGACGCTAATAACGGAACTGTAGCCGGATCTACTGGTGCATTAGATGATGATGGTAAAGAAAGAAAATCTTATGGTGGATATATCCAAGGTACATTTGATTTCGGTCAAGGTACTAATGTAGGTTATTCTTATGGTGGTAACTATATGAGAATGACAGGAAGTGATATGAACAACCTAGGTACTACAAATGCCAACACTATGCATTCAGGTATGATTTGGCATAACGTTACTGATAATTTCAGATTGGTCGCTGAAGGTGGATACGCAGAGAAATCTTGGTATCTTGCCGACGATGATCAAGAAGATACATTCGGTGGTATTGGTGCTTTCTTCTTCTGGTAGAAGCTGAAGATCAATATCAAAATTTTAAAAAGGAGAGCAATTTGCTCTCCTTTTTTTTTTCTTTTTTTTTATTAATTTGTTATTATGATAGCAATACTTAAAAATGAAAAAAATACTATATCTTATTGTTTTATTCTTCTTAGTTAGTTGTTCGAGTATAAATATATTTGATGATAACAAGTTTTATTACAAAAGTGGTTATCAAAGAGTTCAACTTGATTCAGAAGATAAGCAAATAAAAAATATTCATCCTGTAAAAATAGATCCGAATAGCATTGAAGGTGCACTAAAACTTGTACTGACCACATTTGGCGGCAAACCACAAGCACTTTTCCCTGATGATAGGGTATTTACATATTCTAAAGCTATAAGCGAAGCTTTACTGGAAGCAGAACCTAATGAGGATGTTGTCTTCACTTTAGAAGGTTGGTACAAACAAAAAGGGCTTTCAGCCAATAAAGTAACATCTGGAAGAGTATTTTATAATAAATCTGGTCTTAATCTTATTTTTGGATCGATATTAAGAAAAGGAAATATTTCTGAAACAGATCCGATGCTAAGTAATGCACTTAATCCAGATTTGATTAAAAATCCGTACGCTCCTGGCTCAAGATTTCAAACAATAAACAATAAATATAGATTAAGCGCACTCCCAAACTCTGGTGTTTTTCGACCAACCATCGCAAAAAGTAGAAAAGATTGGTTAGTTTTCTCATCAAAAGCACTTCGACCAAGAGCATCATTGAGTAGGCAAGAACAAACAATAGCCCTTAGGTCTAATATTGGTGTTGAACAACTTAAAAGGGAAGTTCAAGATTTAAGAAGAGAATTGCGAACTGTTAGGGGGTCATTTCAACAGCAAGGAGGATATTATCCACCTCAAACCCCACAGTATAATTCTCCTTATATTCAAAGACCATATGATATTAACAATCAAAGACCTTATCAAAACAACTCCATTTATTCTCAACCTGCAACAAATAACCAAAGGTACTACCAACAAAACCCTGTTATTCAGCCAAGGAACAGAACTACAAATACTCAACTTACCCTTAAATCTCTTGAAAGCATGAGAGAACGCGGTTTAATTAGCGAAGAAAATTATTTGAAAAAATTAAGAGAATTAGGGTTTTAATTTAGAATTCTAACTCCATATTCCACAGAAACATATGGTTTGTTGACGCATCAGTTAATCCATGGAGATAAGCAAGTGATATTTCGTATTCAAAAATTTCTAAATCAATTTCACTTTCTATCTGAACCCCATATAAATGCTTTTGAAGGCTAAATGTATTAAAGTTAGATACCTCACCAAAGTTACTAAAACCTAAAAAACCAAAACCGAAATTTTTCTCGTAGACCTTTTTAAACATTAATTGATTACTAATATCAAAAGAAGTTGAACCAGTGGCTCCTTTCCCAACTCCTTTCTCAAATATAAAATTTGAAATAAAACTCAAATTTTCATTATTAAATTCATTTAAATATTTGTATTCAATTTCATCAGACTCATCACTTTCAGAAACAAAATTGTAAGAAAAGTAAAGAGCGCCAGCAAAGTTTTTATAGTCAAAAACCTGAACCTGATTTTGGAACTCTGTTTTTTCCCAGTCTAATGGTGTTTCAGCTTTGTCAGAGACATGAAATTCTAATTCTGATTGCCAAAAACCTGTCCATGAATATTCTGTTTCAAAAACATGATGATGAGATTTATTAAATTCTAATCTATCGTCATAATTAACATGCCCCCTCCACTCTAGGGATTGTCTTCCCTCTTCAACACGCGGACTATAAATTTTATGATGTGCTTTCAAATTTAAGAATTTAAAAATTAAAGCAATAAAAATAAAAACCTTTAACATTTTTTTTACAGCTTTGTTAAATCTTCTTTTAATATAGTCATGTGAAATTGATAATCTTCTTCACCTTCTTCGTTTTCCTTGTAGATTAATCCGAGAAATTCCTCTTTGTGATAAACTTCACATGAGTCCTCTATCGATTTTCTTTTTTTTATAATAAAATCATGGGTATTAAAAATTTTGTTTAAGTAGTTTCTTATTTTTTCTAATTCTTGGTCTGTCATTGCGCAAAACTCCAAAAAGTATATGATAAACATTTAATCGAATCTAGCAAGTTAGATAAACATTAAATTAAAGCCCACTTAATCTTTTTATGAATAAATCTCGAAAAAGAATAATATTCGTAACTTACGCTGGTGTTTTACCATTCTATCTTTCTCATATCATTGGTTATTACGAAAACAATGAAATTTTGGTTAGATTTTCAGAAATCAAGATGATTTCATCTCTGTACGCCGCACTAATTGTTTGCTTCCTATCGGGTATGCAATGGCAAAAAATAATTAATGCAAATATTAAAGGTTTCTTCTTTTTTAGCCCTTTAATTCCTTTAATGTTAGTTTCAACGCATGCTTTAAATGTTAATGGAATTTATAGTTCATTTATTCTTGTTGTGTCTCTTTTTTTGAGTCTTTCGATTGACCTAATATTAATAAAAAAAAAATCAGATAAGTGGTTTAAAAAATTAAGAATTAATGCGACAATTTTAGCTTCAATTTCTTTTTTTATATAATTTTTTTGTAATAAAATCAATAATTTAAGAATTTTTTGCTTTTTTTTTCTTGAATTAACTAATTTTTTAGTCATCCTAGTACTTACAATATGGGGAGGTTATTGGGCAAAAGCATATCTGCCCACTTAATCTGCTTGTAAAACTTTAACTTTTGAGTTCTTGCTCAAATTTTAATAATATATACGAAAGGATAAACATATGGAATATATGCTTAAAGCCGATGACCTCGTTGGGGTTTCTTTTTGGATAATTTCGGTAGCCATGGTTGCATCTACAGCTTTCTTCTTTTTAGAGGGTAATAGTGTTGCGAAACACTGGCAGACTTCTGTAAGAGTTGCTGGCCTTGTAACTTTAATAGCCGCTGTTCACTATTACTACATGAGAGCAGTATGGATCCAGACTGGTGAGAACCCTAATGTCTATAGATATATTGACTGGTTATTAACAGTCCCACTTCAGATGGTTGAATTTTACCTTATTCTAGCAGCAGTTGGCGCAGCCACAGCTGGAATGTTCTGGAGACTTTTGATTGGTACATTAGTAATGTTAATTGCTGGTTTCCTTGGTGAAAACGGCTCAATCAATGCAACTGTTGGTTTCATAGTGGGTATGGCAGGTTGGATTTACATCCTGTATGAAGTTTTTGCAGGTGAAGCAGCGCAAGCTAACGCATCAAGCAACTCAAAAGCTCAGCAATCTGCTTACAATGCAATGAAATGGATTGTATCAATTGGTTGGTCTATCTACCCGATTGGTTACTTCCTAGGTTACCTAGCAGGTGGAACTGATGAAAATGCATTAAATGCGATTTACAATCTTGCAGACATTATCAACAAAATTGCTTTTGGTCTTGTAATTTGGGCTGCTGCTAAGTCTGAATCAGCAAAAGCTTAAGCAAGCTTAATGTTTTAAATTAATTAAAGGGAAACATCTATCTGATGTTTCCCTTTTTTTATAGTTAACTTTTTAACCGTGAAGATGACAAAAAATATTACACAGAATTTAAACATCAATTCGAATTGGATTCATCTCAATAATTTTCAAAAAAACATTGATTTAAGCTTCTTTAACCACGATAAATATAAAAATGATATACAATCTCTTGACAAAAAAATGTCTGACATCCTCTGTGATGATTCATGGATGGGAAATTGTGCAAAGTATCAGCTTAATTCAGGTGGAAAGAGGTTCAGAGCAATACTGGCACTTCTTGCTTCAAAAATCTTTGGCCTAAGCAAGCAAGTTTCGCATGATATAGCAATTTGTTGTGAATTTATACATAATGCATCTCTTATACATGACGATCTCCAAGACAGAGATCTTTTGCGAAGAGGTTTACCTACAATTTGGAATAGATTTGGAGATCACACAGCCATTAATTTAGGAGATCTTTTTATTTCAGCCTCATTCGAAATTATATCCAAGATTAAAACGCGACCTGATCTCAAATGTCTTGCAATAGAAGAACTAAGTAAAACTATTAAACAAACATTAAAAGGGCAATCAATTGAAATTTTAAGTAGGTCTGATTTTAATTTGAAAATGGAAGATTATGAATCTACAGCAAGGGCAAAAACAGGCGGTTTGATCTCTCTTCCCATAAAACTTGTTTTGATTCTATCAGGAAATAAATATGACACAAAATATTTTAAGTCATTGTACGAAACAGGTGTTGCGTATCAAATTCAAGATGATCTTTCAGATTTTTTAGGCCTCAAAGAAAGAGGACTTCCTGGAAGAGATCTGAAAGAAGGTAAAATGAATATTCTCATAATGCACTTTATACAAAATGCAACACAAGGAGAAAAATTTATATTACAAAGGTTTTTAAAAAAAAGATATGACTCAATTTCAGAAGATGAAATTACATTTTGGTTGAAAATGATAGAAAAAAAAGGAGCATTAGATCTTTCCTTCAATCATTTAAAACAAGTATCTGAAAGGGCAATCGAAATTTCAGATAAAACAGACAAGAAGTTATTTAGAATTGTTAGTTTTGTTATTAGCTCAATAATTACAAGAATAACAAAAAATACAAAAAAAATCTAAATGAATAAAACTGCAATTGTTGTAGGTTCAGGGTTTGGAGGTATTTCTGCTGCACTTAGGTTAAAATCTTTAGGTTATGAAGTGTCAGTTTACGAAAAATTAAATCAATTAGGTGGAAGAGCAAGAGTATTTAAAAAATCTGGATTTACTTTTGATGCTGGTCCAACAGTTATTACTGCTCCATTTTTATTCAATGAATTGTTCGAACTATTCAAAAAAAATAGAAAAAAATATGTTAAGTTCGTCGAGTTAGATCCCTGGTATCGATTTTATTTTTCCTCAAACAAAAAAATATTTGACTATTCAAAAAGCTTAAAAAGGACTGAGAAAGAAATTTCAAAATTTGATCCAAGAGATGTTAGCGGATACAGACGTCTATTAAATTTCTCTGAAAAAATTTTTAAGGTAGGGTTTGAAAAACTTTCATTTGTCCCCTTTCATGATTTTTTTTTCATGATTCGTCAAATCCCAACTTTAATTAAATTAAAAAGTTATTTAAGTGTTTTTAGATTAGTATCTAAATTTATTAAGAATGAACAAATTAGACAAGCTTTTAGCATTCAACCCCTTTTATTAGGCGGGAATCCGATTGATACAACTTCAATATATAATTTAATCCATTATTTAGAGAGAAAATGGGGAGTTCATTATGCTATTGGGGGCACTGGAAAAATTGTACAAGGCTTTGAAAAACTTATGAAAGAGGAAAATATAAAAATTTTTAAAAATACAGAAATTAAAAGGATTTTAACAAAAGACGAACAGGCAATAGGAGTAAAATTTAAAAACAAAGTTGTTTATGCCAATAAAATAGTTATGAATACCGATCCTGCATATACTTATAAATATTTAATTAAATCAAAAAATAATAAAAAGTGGCATCAAAAAAAAGTCGATACAATGGATTATTCGATGGGTCTTTTCGTTATTTATTTTGGAACAAAAAAAATATATAAAAATATAGCACATCATACCATATGGATGGGAAAAAGGTATGAGGGCTTATTGAATGATATTTTTAAAAATAAAATTTTGGCTGACGACTTTAGTCTTTACCTTCATAGGCCAACTGCAACTGACAAATCAATGGCTCCTAAAGGATGTGATAGTTTTTATGTTTTATCGCCAGTTCCTAATCTTAAAAAACAAATTGATTGGAAAAATTATGGTAAGACTTATGAAAAAAAAATCTTAATTGCTCTTGAACAAACAATTTTACCGGATTTGCGTAAAAATTTAAAAGTTTGCTTTCACATGTCTCCTCATGATTTTAAAAACGATTATAACTCACTATTTGGGGCCGGATTTTCTGTTTCTCCGATTTTTAGGCAATCTGCTTGGTTTAGATTTCATAACAAATCTGAAAATTTTAAAAATTTATATTTTGTAGGTGCAGGTTGTCATCCCGGAGCTGGTGTGCCAGGAGTAATAAGCTCAGCTAAAGTACTCGAAAATATTCTTAAAAATGAATCTAAAAAAAGCTAACTTTTCATTAAAAAATAGAGCCAAAACCTTTTATTTTGCATCATTATTTTTCTCAACTGATAAAAGAGACGATATCAAAGTACTTTATCTATTTTGTAGATTTGTTGACGACTTGGGTGATGACAAAAAATTGTCTAAAAAAGTTTCAAAAATAAAATTAACTAAAATTAAAAAGGAGTTATTAACAAGAAAGTCAAAAAATCAAATAATTCGTAATTTTATTAATTTAATGTCTAAATACAAAATTGATCATAGAATACCAAATGCTCTAATTGAGGGAATTTTGAGTGATTTAAGCAAGGTCAATATTAAAGATTATAAGCAATTATTTTGTTATAGTTATAAAGTTGCTGGAACGGTTGGCTTAATGATGTGTGATATTATGGGAGTAAAAGAAAGTTCATTAAAATTTAATGCTATTTATCTTGGAATAGCAATGCAACTAACCAATATTTCCAGAGATGTCAAAGAAGATTTACTAAGAGATAGAATTTATATTCCAAAAGAGATTAGAGTTCATGTGAAAAATGATTTTTATGATATTCCACTCAGTGACAAACTCCAAAAAGAATTCTCCAAAGATTTAAAAAAACTGATAGATACATCAGATATTATTTATGACTTAGCCTGGGAAGGAATTATTAAATTACCTTTAAAATATAGATTTCCTATTGCAATTGCATCTTATTTATATCAATCGATTGGTACAAAAATTAAAAACAACAAATACAATATACGGAAGCAAAGAATCTATCTAACTAAAATAGAAAAAGTGATTAAAACAATCAAAGTTTTGATAAAATTAATCTATAATGGGCAAACATGTAAAAAATCAAATATAAGAGAAAAACTTAATAAAAGTATTAAAAAAATAGTTTTAATTAAATGTGATTAAAAAAAGATTCGATATAATTATTGTTGGAGCAGGAGTATCTGGTCTGGTACTAGCTGATGAAATAACAAAAAGAACTAATAAAAAAGTACTTTTATTAGAGAAAGAAAAAAATTTAAGATTTGAAAAAAACCTCTGTTTTTGGAATATTCCTTACAATATTTTAAATAAATCTGCTGATAATAAATGGAAAAAAGTATGTGTAATTATTAAAGGAAAAAAACATTCATTAAATTTTAGTGGAATCGAATATTTAAGGATAAAGTCAAACAATCTTTATAATTTTTTTTTAGGCAGACTTAAAAAAAGAAAGAATTTTAAGATAATTTTGGGTGCAAACATAAAATCATTAAAGTCAAACAATAATATTGTAGAAATTAATACCGAAAAAAAGATTTATACTTCTCAATTATTATTCGATAGTAGAATAGACACCGATTTGGAAAAATCACACAGATTATTACAACATTTTTACGGTGTGGAAATTACATTCAAAGAAAACATTATAAACAAAGATGAAGTAATATTAATGGATATACAAAATAAAAAAAATAATTTTAATTTTATTTATATCTTACCATTTAGCCAAAATAAAATATTAGTAGAAACTACTTATTTTTCAAAGAAGACTTTAAGTAGGTCAAAATATAAACAAGATATAGAAATGTATATGTCTAGAAATTATTTTGGAAAAAAATATAAAATTAGATTTTGTGAATCAGGTGTAATTCCGATGTTCAAGATTATTGAAAAAAATATGGAAAATTGTATTAAAATTGGTACTGCTGGGAATTGGGTAAAACAATCTACAGGATATTCTTTACAGAATTCATTTATTTATTCTAAGCAAATAGTAGATTGTATAATCAAAGAAAAGTATCCTAAAATAAGAAAAAATAATTTTTTAAATTTTCTAGACAATACCTTTTGTAAATTTATTGAAAATAATCCTGAAACAGCTTTGCAATTTTTTGAAAGATTTTTTAAAAGTAATAGCTTACCTACTATAGTAAAATTTTTAACAAATACCGCCAACCTTTTTGAAACCTTTAAAATAATCCTCTCACTTCCCAAAATTTCGTTAATAAAATCGGTTTTTGAAATAAGATGAAACAACTAGACACAAAGCTATTCCTATTTTCAATTTTTTTAATGATTCCAGTTACATTATTTTTTGAAGAGCTTTTTTCGGGTAATTATTTAAATCAAATTTTACTTTTTTCTTTACCCATTCTATGGCCGGGACTTGCACACGGAAGTTTAGATCTAGACATAGCAAAACATAAAGGAATCATTAATAGTAATTTTGAAACGCTATTATTTCTTCTAATCTATATATTAGTACCTGTAATCTTTTTTTTCTCATGGATAAAATATCCTCATTTATTATTTACTATTTTTTTGTTTCTTTCCATTTTACACTTTGGTGTCAGCGATTGTATAGAGAAATCAAAATTTGCATTTATTGAAGTTTTAATTAGAGGAATATTTGTTATTTCTCTTCCGTTTAAGTTTCACCTGGAAGAATCAATTGAAATTTTCTCTTTTTTTTTTGTAGACAGTTCTTTTTTAATTGAAGTAAGTAAATATTTTAACTATTTGTATTTTTTTTTAATAATACTGATATTTGTCTGGTTGTTAAAGAGTTGGTTATTGTATCAAAATAAAAGTAAAGTTTATTTAGTTTTAAGTGAATTCATTTTACTATTCTTTTGTTTTTGGTTTTTTGAACCTCTTCTATCTTTTTTTATTTATTTTTGTTTTCTTCATTCTACTCGACATTTGTTAGATGAAAAAAATAATCTTGATTTAAAATTCGGAGAACTTTTTTTTAAGACTATTCCTATGACTGTCATTACTATTTTATTTTTTACTCTTCTTTATTATTTTATGAAGAATGACATAAATTTACTTCAAATAAATTATATAGTGGTAGGACTATCTTCCCTAACCGTTTCCCATATTTTGTTGGTTAATTTCTTGAAGAATTAAATATAACTTTTTCCAGTTTTTAAGTTTCTAAACCACTTATTTTTTCTTACAGTTCCCATTGCATCTAAATTAACTGGTATTTTATAGGTTTTTTCATCATTGTCACAAACAATTCTTGTTTCCAGATTAAGTCTATCACTGTCACCTACCAAGCTTCCATGAATGTGATGACCTGAGAAGCACAAAACTTCACCTTTTTTGACATTGAAACTGACAATTTGATTTTGTGGAAATTTTATATTTGAAACTGGTGTTGAAAGAAATTCTTTTGTTTTTTTATATCTATAAAAACTCCATTCATCGCTGTTATTGCTTACACTTTTTTGGAAGTATTTAGGAACAAAAAAAATTGAATTACGATTTGAAACATTATGAGTTGGAAACCAAAAATTAATTTGATTAAAAATATTTGAAGCCCATGTGTCCCTGTGAGCTGGAGTTGGAATCAATGTTCCAATATTTTTCATACCACTTGCTGGACTATATCTAAATGTAATGTAATCCATAAAAGTACTCTGAAAATCTAATTCAATTTGTAAAAGAAAATTTGTAAAGCATTTTCTTATCAATTTACAAAACTTTATTCTATTTTGAATAATCTGAAAAAAAATAGAGTTTTCTTTATTGTAATTTATTTTTAGTTTATCTGAATTAGTTATCCTTGTATTAAAAAGGTAATTAAAATATTGCTCTGTTAGCTTGATAATGTTTAAGATTTCTTTAGAATCTTTTATAAGTAAAATTTTGCCATCAAAAATATGTTTTTTGAATAAATGAGCTGTTGTATTTTCAAATGAAAGTTGAATAAGATTTGTTTTATTTTTCAAATTAAATTACTCTCATTTGGACTCATTATATTTATATTGTAGATCTAAGTAAGAACCTCCTTCACATTCAAGTACATTTTCTGGGCCTTGATTGTCATTTAATCTTTTTTGAGAAATTAAAAAAAGGTTTTGATAGTAAATTGCTTGTCTTTCTTGAAGTGTCCAAAGTGTTCTTTCGTCTAATTCAATTACTCTATCATCATTTTTTTGATAATGATGAACCATCTCATGCAAAATAATGGATTTGTCACAAATATCTTTCTCGGGCTGCATCTCATCAATGTAGTAAATACCACTATCCTTAACATAATAAGCCTTTACTCTGCAGTTTTCAGACGAAAAACAAGCTTTATCTGACATCTCGTCTTCAGTAAGTCTAAAGAACTTAGGATCTTCGATTTTCTGATTAAATTCAGTATTTTCAATTATCCAGGAGCTAAGAAATATTAATAATTTTTTTGAAATCATTTAATTTTTATTTCTGTTGAAAGTTTTCCATTCCTAAGATTATAAGTCCTAATAAATTGGCTATTATCATCATTATTTTCAAGACGAAAGTGTATAAGATTTTTTTGAATTTGAAAATCTTTTATAGTTAAAAATTCCTCTATTTGTGGTTCTAACTTAAGAGAGTTAAAATTTTTTAAATCATAATTATTGTATTTGTTATATATTGCAAATATTGTAATACAAAAAAGTGTAACTATCAAAATACCAAGAAAAATAACAGTAAATTTTAGGAACTTTCTCATTGAAACAAAATTATATATCGATTTTAATAACTAGCAAAGATCTAGATAAAAGAGTTGATGTTTTTATTACACAAAAATTAAAAGATTTGTCTAGGAATCGTCTTCAACAATTAATCACGAATGGAAATTTAAAGATCAATGATAAATTAATAACCCAACCTTCTGTTAAACTTAAAAAGTTGGGTAAACTAACTCTAGAAATCCCTGAACCAAAAAAATATAGTTTAATTCCCCAAAATTTAGAACTAGATATAGTATTTGAGGATGAGCATTTGATAGTTTTAAATAAAAAGGCTGGAACTGTTGTTCACCCTGGGTCAGGAAATAACGAAAATACATTAGTTAATGGTTTGTTATCACATTGTAAAAACTTGTCAGGGATAGGCGGCGTATTGAGACCTGGGGTTGTTCATAGAATAGATAAAATGACGAGTGGTCTTTTAGTTTTTGCAAAAGATGACATTACTCACAATAGCTTATCCGAACAGTTTAAGAGAAAATCTATAAAAAGAGAATATGATTTATTTACATGGAACTTCTTAAAAAATGAACGTGGTACAATTGAAACAAATATTGAAAGATCTAAATTAAATAGACAAAAAATGGCTATTGCACAGCCAAATTCCGGAAAAATAGCAATCACACAGTTTTGGCTTATAAACTCATTTGATATAAACGAGAAGATAAAAATAAGCTATGTTAAATGTAAACTTTTCACAGGAAGAACTCATCAGATTAGACTGCATATGAGTTATATTGGCAATCCACTTTTAGGTGATAGAAAATACAGTAGAAATAATTATCATCTTCAACTTACAGATAATTTAGGGTTTTTTATAACAGAAAACTTCATTAAAACCGAAAGACACGCACTTCATGCAAGTAAATTAGGGTTTTATCACCCGTTGAAAAAAAAAAACTTAGAATTTGATTCTAAATTTCCCGAGGATCTCTTAAAATTATCGAATAATTTGTCAAATTATTCAAAAATTTCCAAGATTATGAATAAAAATTAATAATTTGTTCATCTTATATTCATTTTATTGTTGAAATAAGTTTTAAAATATGTAATAAAATGATTATGAGTACATTTTTTAGAAAAAATTTTAATATTTCAGTTGATCAAAACGACATTTCAAGTTACTTGCGTGAGATTCAAAAGTTTCCAATTTTGACCCACGATAATGAGATCAAGCTAGCTAATGAATGGATTAACTCTAGATCAAGCTCGGCAGCTCACCAACTTATCAACTCTCATCTTCGACTCGTTGTCAAATTAGCAATGAAATATAGGGGGTACGGCCTTCAGCTAAGTGAACTCATTTCAGAAGGTAATTTAGGACTTATTCAATCATTAGAAAGATTTGATCCTTCTAAAGGATTTAGACTTTCTACATACGCAATGTGGTGGATAAGAGCCTCCATCCAAGAATACATTCTTCACTCTTGGTCACTTGTGAAGATTGGAACCACAGCTGCGCAGAAAAAGCTATTTTTTAATTTAAGATCTTTAAAAGGAAAACTTAAGGCTCTTGATGATGGAGACTTACCTCCGGAGCTTGTTACAGAAATTGCAGAAAGATTAGACGTGGCTGAAAATGAAGTCGTAGATATGAATAGACGACTCGCAGGTCATGACCACTCTCTTAATAACCCTTATTCAGCCGAAAATGAAGATGAATGGATCAATGGGATTCAAGATGAAAGGGATAGCCATGAAAATACCTTTATCCAAAGGGACGAATTATTAAAAAGGAAGGATATGTTAATGATTGCTCTTAAAAATCTTGATGAAAGAGAAAGAAGAATTCTTACTCAAAGAAGATTAGTAGATGATCCACTTACTTTGGACGAACTAAGCAAATCCTTCGGAATTTCAAGGGAAAGAGTAAGGCAAGTAGAAGTAAGAGCATTTGAAAAGTTAAGAAAAGTTGTAAAAAACATAAATTATAAGTCAAAAAACGTTAACCAATAAAAGGATTTCTTACAAGAATAGTATCTTCTCTTCTTGGACTCGTTGATAGAATAGAAACCTGTGTTTGTAAAAGTTCTTCAATCCTCCTAACATATTTAATTGCAAGTGCAGGAAGATCAGTCCAACTTCTTGCACCCTGAGTGTTTTCCATCCAACCTTTATGAGTCTCGTAAATAGGTTTTATAATTTTTTGATCAGATTCTGAAAGAGGAAAGTAGTCAATCTTTTTATTGTTAATTTTATATCCAATACAGATTTTTATTTCTTTAAAGTTATCCAAAACATCCAACTTAGTTAAAGCTATTCCATCAATACCTGCAACTTCCATAGAGTGTCGTGTTATAACAGAGTCAAACCAACCACACCTTCTCTGTCTTCCGGTTACCGTTCCAAACTCTTTACCAATTTTACCAAGTTTTTGACCAATAGAATTAGATAACTCAGAGGGAAAAGGACCACTTCCAACTCTCGTTGTATAAGCCTTAACAATTCCTAAAATATAACCAATATCTTTTATAGACATGCCACTACCTGATGAAGCAGCACTGGGAAGTGTGTTAGATGAAGTTACATAAGGATATGTACCATGGTCAATATCCAATAGAACACCTTGGGCGCCCTCAAAAAGAATCTTTTTTCCATGGCGTTTTGCCTCTCTAAGAGTTTTAGAGGTTCTGTCGACATATTTTAATATTTGTTTTTTATATGAGTCGATCTCATCATGTATTTCTTTTTCAGTTAATAATTTTGAGTTTAAACCAGCTAGTATAATGTTGTGATAATCTAACACGTTTTTTATTTTTTCTTTTAATACTTCTTTATTAACTAAATCGGTAAAACGAATAGCTCTTCTTCCAACCCTATCTTCATATGCAGGTCCAATTCCTCTTCCAGTAGTTCCAATTTTATTAGGACCCTTTCTTGCTTCTCTTATTTCATCAATTTTTTTATGAAAACTAAAAATAATCGAAGAATTTTCAGAAATTCTAAAATTTTTTTTTGAAATTTTTATGCCAGCAACATCCAGCTTCCTTATTTCCTCAAGAAGTGCAGCGGGGTTT
>CACODD010000005.1 GCA_902625895.1 uncultured Alphaproteobacteria bacterium | reverse complement strand
AGAAAACAAAAAGTTCCTAGTTGTTGGAAACGACAAAGGAATTGATATTGATACAAGAGTAAAGAATAATTTTGGTATGGCAAAACCTGAAGGATACAGGAAAGCACAGAGACTTTTTAATCTTGCAAGCAAATTTAAGCTTCCCGTTGTAACTTTTATTGATACCCCTGGAGCTTTTCCTGGAGTTGAAGCTGAAGATCGCGGACAATCAGAAGCAATTGCTAGTTCTATTAGGTGTTCCATAAACATAGAAACCCCAATTTTTTCTTTTATAATTGGTGAGGGCGGATCCGGTGGAGCTGTTGCTCTTGCAACAGGAAATAAAGTCTTTATGTTAGAACATGCAATTTATTCAGTTATATCACCCGAGGGTTGTGCTTCAATTTTGTGGAGATCGGCGAATGAGTCTGAAAAAGCAGCTGAGTCACTTAAATTGACTGCTCAAGACTTATTAGAATTAGAAGTAATTGATGAAATAATTAAAGAACCAAGAGGAGGAGCTCATAGAGATGTATCTGGCATATGCAACCAAATAAAAGAATGTATATTAAGAATAAACAATCAGTTTGATGGTGTTTCTTCCGATAAAATAATCAGTCAAAGAGAAGAAAAGTATCTTTGTATTGGAAAGAAATTCTTAATAAACTAAACTTAAATTTTACCACAACAATGTTTGTATTTTTTTCCTGAACCGCATGGACACTTAGCATTCCTTGGAACCTTTCTTTCGTATATTTCCTCTTGTTGTTCTTGACCCGATTGTTCACTTTCTGTTTTTATTTCTACAAAACTTATAATTTTTGTTATGTTAAATCTGATTTGTTCCATCATTTCTTCGAACATTATGAAAGCTTCTTGTTTATACTCATTCAGCGGATCTTTTTGACCATAAGCTCTTAATGAAATTCCTTGTCTTAAATGATCGAGAGAAAGAAGATGTTCCTTCCAACACTTATCTATCATTTGTAATAAAATAGATTTTTGAGCGTATGCAAAAAGTTCGTCAGAATATTGAGTCTTTTTTAAGTTAATGTTTTTGTCGGACATACTTATAATTTCATTTTTTATGTCTTCAATCTGGGGATTAGCTGAAAGAATTTTTTCAAAATTTAAATCAACATTTAGATTTTGCTTACAGTAATCAATTATTTTTTTCTTTTTTTCAGGATTTAGTTCGTTTAAGTCTGAAATTTCCTTATCAACAAGATCATCTACGGATGCATCTCTCATATCAAATACAAGCGTATCTATTTCTTTGTCATTAATAATTTCTTTTCTTTGGTCATAAATTATTTTTCTCTGTTCATTCATAACATCGTCAAATCTAAGAAGACTTTTTCTAATTTCAAAGTTTCTTGCCTCTACTTTTTTCTGAGCCCTCTCTAATGCTTTTGTAATCCATGGATGTTGAATACTTTCACCATCAGCAAGTCCAAGTGTTTTTAAAACTGAATCTAGTTTTTCAGAGCCAAAAATTCTCATTAGGTCATCTTCTAAAGAAAGAAAAAATTTTGATGACCCAGGATCACCCTGTCTCCCTGACCGACCTCTTAACTGATTGTCAATTCTTCTAGATTCATGTCTTTCGGTACCGATTATATAAAGTCCTCCAGACTCTTTCGAAACTTTCATTTCTTTTTCAAGATTTTCTGACTCTTCAGCTCCACCTAATTTAATATCAGTTCCCCTTCCAGCCATATTAGTAGCAATCGTAACTGTTCCGGGTTTTCCAGCGTGAGCTATAATCTCTGCTTCTTTAAGATGATTCTTGGCATTAAGAACTTGATGGTTTATACCCTTTTTTTTTAAAATCTTTGATAAGTATTCAGATTTTTCTATTGAAACGGTTCCAACTAAACATGGTTGGTTTTTATTAATGCATTCTTCAATTAGATGTACTATTGCATCATATTTTTCATTAAGGGTTCTATAAATTTCATCCTCGTGATCAACTCTTATCATGTTTTTGTTAGTTGGTACCTCAACGACTTCTAATTTATAAATATCAAAAAATTCGTCTGCTTCAGTTTTTGCTGTTCCAGTCATTCCTGATAATTTTTTATACAACCTAAAATAATTTTGATAAGTTATTGAAGCAAGAGTTTGGTTTTCTACTTGAACTTCCAAATCTTCCTTAGCTTCAATTGCTTGATGCAAACCCTCTGAGAACCTTCTGCCTTCCATTGCTCTTCCTGTGAATTCATCAACAATTAAAACTTTTTTATCTTGCACTAAATAATCTTTGTCCTTTTCAAAGATATACCTAGCCTTAAGAGATTGATTAGTATGATGAAGAAGAGTAACGTTATTAATGTCATATAAATTTCCAGTTGTTAATAATTTTTCTTTTTTGTAGAAACTCTCTAATTTTTCAATTGCGTTGTCTTTCAAAACTACACTTTTTGATTTTTCGTCTTTTTCATAATCTTGTGAATCAAGTCTTGCAATGATTCTATCAACTATTTTATACAAAGCAGATGATTGTTCTGCAGATCCTGAAATTATAAGAGGGGTTCTGGCTTCATCAATTAAGATTGAATCAACCTCATCAATTATTGCATAACTGAAGTCGCTTTGGACTAATTGATCTTTCGAGAACTTCATATTGTCTCTTAGGTAGTCGAACCCAAACTCATTATTTGTACCGTACGTTATGTCTGAGGAATATGCCTTTTTTCTTTCGCTTTCATCCATTCCATTAACAATATAACCTGTTTTAAGTCCTAATTTTTCATAAACAACACCCATCCACTCACTGTCTCTTTTGGCAAGGTAATCATTTACAGTTACAATATGAACTGAATTATTTTGTAACGAATTAAGGTAAGCCGCGAGGGTTGATACAAGTGTTTTACCTTCTCCAGTTTTCATCTCAGCAATCATGCCTTTGTGAAGAACAATTCCTCCAATAATTTGAACATCATAATGTCTCTGTCCCAATGACCTTTTTGCAGCTTCTCTTACATTAGAGAAAGCATCTGGAATGACGTCATCTAAGGACTTACCATTTTTTACTTGTTCCCTAAGTTCTGAAGTTTTATTTAGAATTTGGTCATCTGTAAGTTTTTCATAAGTTTTTTCTAATTCATTTACTTTATCAACTAAAGGAAGAATCTTTTTAATTACTCTTTCATTTGACGAACCAAATATTTTTTTTGACAAAAAATTTAACATGCTATTATTTATATTAATTTTAGATATAAAGATATATTAAATTTGTTTTTTGTGTAACCATGACCGCCAAAATATCTCCACTTACTCCCAGAAAAATAAAAAAAATTATTCCTATCAGTGGAGTTAAAGTCTGTACTACACATTGTGGTTTAAAAAAAAATAATAAAGATGATCTAGTTTTAATCAAATTAGATTCCCCAGGAGAAATAATAGGCTTATTTACTAATTCAAAAACTCCAGGGGAACCAATTGTTTGGAACAAAAAAATTCATAAATTTGGAAAAGTTTCAGTAATTCTAATTAATTCTGGAAATGCAAATGTATTTAATGGTAAATCTGGAAAATCCTCTTTACTCAAAATAGTGAATGAAATATCGAGCAAATTAAAAGTTCCAAAAAGACAAATTTACATAGCATCAACAGGGGTTATTGGTGAACCGTTGGATGAAAAGAAAATAATAAAACAAATACCTTTTTTAATTTCTAATCTCCAAAATTATCCAAATTCATGGCTTAAAGCAGCTGAAGCAATTATGACAACCGATACATTTCCAAAGACACATTCCGAAATTTTTTGTGAAAATAGAAATATTATTATTAATGGTATAGCAAAGGGTTCCGGCATGATTGCTCCTAATATGGCAACAATGCTTGCATTTATTTTTACAAACCTTGACTTTAAAAAAGAGGAATGTTTAGAAAAATTTCGAGAGATCGTTGATAAAACTTTTAACTCGATTACTGTAGACGGTGACACTTCCACAAGCGATATGGTTTTATTTTTCTCTGTCAGTAATAATAAAAATTCAATTAAATTGAGAAATGATAATAGAAAGAAGTTTTTTTATCACTTAGAAAATCTAACAAGCAAATTAGCGGAATATATTGTTAAAGATGGAGAAGGTGCATCTAAATTTTTAAAAATAAAGATCCAAGGTGCAAAAAGCATCCATGATGCAAAAAAAATTGGTAAATCAATAGCTAATTCTCCCCTTTTTAAGACTGCTATGTCTGGTTCTGATTCAAACTGGGGAAGAATCATTATGGCTGTTGGAAAATCTGGAGCAAAGTTAGATCCTGAAAAGTTAAAGTTAAAATTTGGCAAATTTATCATTTTGCAAAAAGGAAAAAAACTTAATCTAAGTTATATTAATTTAATAAATAAATACCTTAAACAATCAGAAATAGAAATAATAGTGGATTTGGACATAGGTGTATATGAATGGAGTACATGGACTTGTGATTTTACGAAAGAGTATGTATCAATCAACGCTGACTATAGAAGCTAAAAAATATATAAACGTTGTTGCATGTGTTTTAAAAAAAAATGAAAAAATATTAATTGCCTCAAGACCTGAATCAAAAAAATTTTCGGGTTTCTTTGAGTTTCCTGGAGGAAAATTAGAAAAAGATGAACGTCTAATGGAAGCTCTAGATAGAGAAATTTATGAGGAACTTGGAATAAGAGTAGATTTTAGTAAAATTTATTATCTCAATAATTACAGAATTCTAAAACATAATATTAGTTTACATTTTTTTCTTTGTCTAAGGTGGTTTGGAAAAATTAAAAATAAAGAGAAGCAAACATTGAAATGGATTGCTCCAAAAGAACTTAAAAATTATAAACTTTTGAAATCAAATGAAAGTTTTAAAGTTTTTTTAAATAATTTTATTTTTCCAACTACTCACTGAGACCACATCGCAACTTAAACGCAGTCCATTTTTATCGCTAAATTTTTTCCTATATTCGTTGTTAAGAGTATTTAGATAATTATTTGTCATTAAACTTTTCTTTCTGTTACTAAGGATTTTATTTTCTCCTATACCTTTCAAGTCCTCAAATATTTTTCTAATGTTTTTATAGTATATTTTATAACTAATTGTTTCAGAAACTAATTCCTTAAAGCCTACTTGTCCTAATAAATCAGAAATATCAATCATTTTTAGATTGATAGGTAATCGCATAAAAGCTCCATTAAACAATTTTTCATCTGTCGAGAAAAGTGAATCTCTTAATTCAAACATTGTTCTTTCTCCACAAAAATTACAAATAAATAAACCATCAGCTTTCAATAGTTGAAAGATTTTACTTAAATGTTTTTTCTTATCGATAATAGTGTTAATGCATAAATTACTAATAATAAGATCAAATTTTTCATTTTTTAAAGGTAAATTTTCAAAGTGACTCTCGACTTTTAAGATTTTGTTTGATTGAATTTTTTTTTTGTTGAGCAGGTTTCTATAGGGAGATAAGAAGATGAGTTTTGAAAAACTTACTTTGATTGTATTTTCTAGAGATTCACCAGCATCTGAGGAAAGTAGTAAAATTTTATCGTAATTACTTCCAAGTTCTTTAATTTTTTCTCCTAATAGATCTGATATTTTATTAAACAAAAAATTGTGTTCATACCAGTTTTTACTTGATTTGTTTTTAGAATTAATTAAAGAATTTATATCTATTAAATTTGTTTGGGTCATAAAAATTACTAATGAAGAAAATTTTAATCTATTCCTCTAATATTTGTCCATACTGTATAGCAGCCAAGCGTTTACTTGAAAACCTTAATCTCAAATTCAAAGAGAAAGTTATTGACAATCAACCATCCTTAAAAAATGAAATGTATAACATTTCAAACGGAAGGAATACTGTTCCTCAAATTTTTATTGGTGACAAACATGTGGGTGGCTATGATGATTTGAAATTGATTTATGAAAATGGTGAACTTATGAGACTAATTGATGAGTAAATTTAGAGTCGCTTGTTTTCAAACAACTAGTAGTGATATCCCACAAGAAAATATTACGATGCTGGAAAAAATTTTTTTTAAAATCAAAAGAAAAAATTTTGATCTTATTTGCTTGCCAGAGTGTGTTTCTATTTTTACTGATTCAAAAATTAAAATTATTAATTATTATGACAATTGGCATCAAACCTTTCTCGACTTTATTATAAACAAAGCTAAAGAATTTAAAACAAATATTCTGATAGGTTCTTTCCCATACAAAAATAAAAATAAAAGATTCCTGAATAGATCACTTTTAATTTGTAACAAAGGTAAAATTTTGAGTCATTATGATAAAATAAATCTTTTTGACGTCATATTAGGTAAAAATGAGAAATATTTTGAGTCTAAAAATTATGACTCAGGTAAAAAGTTGAAGGTTATTGAGTTGCCATGGGGGAATCTTGGGTTGAGTATTTGCTATGATTTAAGATTTCCAAACTTATATAAGAGTTTAGCCAAAAGAGGTGCGGATTTTTTTTCAATTCCCGCAGCTTTTACTTATACAACTGGAAAAAGTCACTGGCACACCTTAATAAGAGCTAGAGCTATTGAAAATGGTTGTTTTGTTTTTGCCCCAGCTCAATGTGGAATTCACAAGAATGGTAGAAAAACTTTTGGTCACTCTCTAATTGTAGATCCTTGGGGTAAAGTGATTGCAGAAGCGCAAAATCAACTCGATGTTATTGAAGCTCAGATCGACACTGAGTTAGTAAAAAATGTAAGAAAAAAAATTCCATCTATGACTACTTTTTAATCAAGAATCAGAATACCTAGAAACGATTTTTATTTTTTGGTTTATTATTTTTAAGATTTGGTTACAAAAAACATATAGTTAATGAAAGTTCTTTCTGAAAAACTCCAACTATTTTTAAAAGGATTATAGTTTACACCTTGAATTTGAAAATCATTAAAACCATTTTCTAGAAATTTTTTTTTAACAAAATTTGGTTTCAAAAACTTTTTCCATTCATGTGTTCCTCTTGGAACAATTTGTAAAACATTTTCGGCAAAAAGGATTGCTAATAAATATGAAGTTAAAGTTTTATTAATTGTTGAACCAAAAAAAACTCCATTTTTTTTTAAAACATCATTTGAAATAGATATGATTTGGTTAATATTTTCCACATGCTCGAGAACTTCCATACAGGTGATGATATCAAAACTACATTTCCCTATTTTGGAAAGTTCGGCGTTAATGTAGTTTATTTTTAGATTTTTAATTCTTGCATGTTCTTTTGCTACCTTAATAGCTTTTTCATTAGTATCAATTCCGGTTACATCTGCACCTAATCGTGATAACGGTTCGCATAAAATTCCACCTCCACATCCAACGTCTAATATGCTTAAACCATTTAATGATCGGTTAAGAATATTTTTTTTTAAATATTCTAATCGAATTAAATTAAAAGAATGTAATGCTTTAAATGATCCATTTTCATCCCACCACTCATCTGATAACTTATCAAAGAGTCTTGAAGTTTCATTAGGTGTGCTTTTAAAATTTTTACTTTTCATTTTGTATTATTTACATATGGTAGTATTAAAATTCTTAAATACAAAATAATTCTTTATGTTGATAAATGTTTTGAAATTCGGTGGCACCTCAGTGGCTAATTTGAGAAGAATAGAAAATGTTGTAAGAATTGTTGAAAAGAGAATTAAAGACAATTCCTCAAAAATCATTTTGGTTGTCTCTGCTATGAGTGGTGTAACTAACCAACTTATAAAGGAGTTTAAAAAAATAAGGAATGAAATATCTGACCCTGAATACGACGTGCTTCTTTCAACTGGGGAACAAACCTCATCTGCACTAATAAGCTCGTTATTGAATAAAAGAAAAATTGAATCACGGTCATTACTTGGATGGCAAATACCCATATTAACTGACGGAAACCACAGTAAGGCAAGAATAACTAAGATAAATTCCAATGTTTTGAAAAATCATTTAGAAAAGCATAGAGTTTTGGTTATTGCAGGATTTCAGGGAATTTCTGAGGAAAATAGAATCACAACTCTTGGGAGAGGGGGGTCAGATACAACCGCGATAGCAATCTCCTACGCATTAGGGCTTAAAACATGTGAGATCTATACAGATGTAGAGGGTATCTTTACATCTGATCCGAGAATTGTTAATGATGCAAATAAAATTGATTCAATAACATATGATGAAATATTGGAACTTGCTTCCCTAGGCTCAAAAGTATTACATCCAAGATCAGTTGAATTAGCCATGAAATATGGTATTAGAATTCATGTTAGAAGTTCTTTTGACAAAAAGTTAGGGACAATGGTTGTTAAAGAAGAAAATAAAATTGAAAAAGAAGTTGTTACCGGGATTACTTCGTCAGAAAATGAGGCAAAAATTACATTGAAAGGCATCCCCGATAAACCTGGTATAGCAGCAAAAATTTTTAGTACGTTGGCAAGTAATAATATAAATGTTGACATGATTGTTCAAAATATAACTGATGACGGTAGATTCGCTAGTTTAACTTTTACAGTCCCAGTTGAGGATGAAAGAAAATCATTAAAAGAGTTAAGATCCTCTGATATTAAGTTTAAGAGAATTCATTCAAATAGTTCCATTTGTAAAATCTCAATTGTTGGTGTTGGAATGAAAAGTAATGTTGGTGTAGCTCAAAAGATGTTTGAAACCTTGGCAAAAAAAAATATCAATATTCAGGTTATTTCAACCTCAGAGATAAAAATAAGTGTTTTAATTGACTTGCCAAAAAAAAAAATAGCTCTCAAAGCTCTTCATAGGGCCTATGGACTTGGTAAATAAATGATTATGAATAAAAAGTTAAAACGATTATTTTTTAAAGGCTCCAATTTTTTAGGTACTGAGTTCCCCATTATGGGTGGAGCTATGACATGGATATCTGAGAGTAATTTAGTATCTGCAACGAGCAATGCAGGTGGGTTTGGAGTGATTGCAGCAGGTTCAATGGATAAGGATCAACTAGAAAAAGAAATTATTTCTACACAATCCAAAACAAGAAAACCATTTGGTGTAAATCTAATTTTATTACACCCAGATATCGAGGGTTTAATTGAGGTATGTATCGAAAAAAAAATTGATTTAGTTGTTTTTGCAGGAGGATTTCCTAAACTAAGACAAATTCAAAAGTTTAAAAAAAAAAAAATAAAAACAATGTGTTTTGCGACTACGGTTTCAATTGCTCAAAAAATGATTAATTATGGAGTTGACGCTTTGATTTTGGAAGGAAACGAAGCTGGTGGGCATATTGGACCAGTTTCAATTAATGTTTTAGTCCAAGAAATTCTTCCTAAAATCATGGAAGTTCCAGTATTTGTAGCAGGTGGAATCGGAAGAGGGGAAATATTTTTAAAATACCTAGAGTTAGGGGCTGCAGGATGTCAGATTGGTACGAGATTGGTCTGCAGTAACGAATCAATTGCTCATAACAATTTTAAAGAAATATTTATAAAATCTGAGGCAAGAAATTGTCAGATATCCGTTAGACTTGATAAAAGATTTCCAGTGATACCAGTTAGAGCAATAGAAAATAAGGCTTCAGAAAAATTTCTTCAAGAACAAAAAAGAGTGATAAAACTATTAGATAACAGTAATATGTCACTGAAGGAAGCCCAATTGCAAATAGAACATTTCTGGGCGGGTTCTCTAAGAAAAGCTGTTATAGAGGGAGACATAGATAATGGTTCGCTTATGGCAGGGCAAAGCGTAAGTTTGGTTAAAAAAATACAGCCTGTCAACGAGATTATTAGTGAAATTGTGAAACAAGCTGAAAAACAAATAATGAATGAGCAAAGGATTTCTTGATGAAAACAGAAGAAGAATTGACTTTTAGTCAAAATAAAACAAAATTAACAATCTACAGAGTGATTGGAAGAAAAATTTCTGAATCTAGGAAAAGTTCTAGAAGAAAGTTAGAGGGAATTTCAAAAAAATTGAATATAAATATTGAAATCCTTAGGAAAATAGAGTCGGGTGAAGTAGACACAATAGAAACAGAAATTCCAGTTACTGGTTTCATAAGGGCTTTTGCAAAAATTACTAACGCCGAGATTGGTGAAGAACTAGACAAACTTCAATCCGATTATATTACAAATGAAAAACCTAAAAATGTTTATGTACAAGTTCCTTCAATAAAACTTAGTAATATTTTTTTAGTTTTTCTTTCCTCATTCTGTTTTCTTCTGCTAATCATATACTTACTAAATACTAGGTCAGGTAAAAGAGTAGAAATTGCAATAAACAAAGAAATAGCCTCAGAGGAATTGTTTTTCAAAGAAAATCATGACCAAGACTTGAAGAGAACTGATTTATTAACAGTATTGAATGAAAAAGAAATCATCACTAACAATAATAATTATTTTGAAATAATTTTTCTAGAGGAAACTTGGATAGAAGTTTACAAAGACGATAAAACGCTTGTAAGATCAGGTTTATTTAATATAGGTGATAGAATAGACTTTGAATTTAAATCACAAATAAGTGATTATTTTATTAAATCTGGAAATCTTGGCGGCTTCCAAATTTTTTTTAAAGATGAATTTTTTGCTCCATTCGGTTATTCTGGTGAAGTTAATAATGGTTTTTATTTAAAAGAAAAGATAAACCAGATTAGAAAAAAAAGGTTGTAAAATATGAGTGTAAGACCCTGGCGAGATATTCAAAGACAAAAAACAAGAAAGATTAAAGTTGGAAATGTTGAAATAGGAGGTGATGCTCCAATTTCAGTTCAGTCAATGACCAATACTCTTACAACTGATGTAAAAGCCACTATAGATCAAATTAAAGGACTAGAGGAAGTGGGTGCGGATCTAGTAAGAGTTTCGTGTCCAGATGAAGAATCTACTATTGCTCTTAAAAGTATCGTGAAAGAGGTAAATATTCCGATAATTGCAGACATTCATTTTCATTACAAAAGAGCAATCGAGGCTGCAGAATCAGGAGCTGCATGTTTAAGAATTAACCCTGGTAATATTGGCAGCGAATCAAAAGTCCAGGAGGTAATAAAAGCCGCTAAGGATAATTCATGCTCTATGAGAATAGGAGTTAACGCAGGAAGTTTGGAAAGAGACCTACTAGAGAAATACGGTGAACCGTGTCCTGAGGCAATGGTAGAATCAGCAAGTAAACATATTAGAATCCTCGAAGATAATGATTTTTTTAATTTCAAAATCAGTTGTAAGGCTTCTGACGTATTTTTAGCAGTCTCAGCTTATTATGGCATTTCTGATACATGTGACTATCCTTTGCATTTGGGTATTACAGAAGCGGGTGGGCTTATGGCCGGCACTATAAAATCCTCGATAGGTTTAGGTTCACTTCTCTGGGCAGGAATAGGTGATACGATAAGAGTGTCACTATCTGCTGATCCTGTTGAAGAAATTAAAGTTGGATTTAACATTCTAAAATCTCTGAATCTAAGACACAGAGGTGTGAATGTAATATCTTGTCCTTCATGTGCCAGGCAAAATTTTAATGTTATAAAAAATGTAGAAGAGCTTGAAAAGAGACTGGAACACATAACTACACCGATGACGCTCTCTGTAATTGGTTGTGTTGTTAATGGTCCAGGTGAAGCTAGAGAAACAAATATAGGTCTAACAGGCGGAAAAAGCGGTCATCAAATATATTTAAATGGTGAGAAACATCACGTACTTCGAGAAGGAGATATGATTGATCACTTGGTAGAGTTGTGTGAACAAAAGCAAAAAGAATTGCTTGAAAAAAAAGTCTAATATCTTGCAAAAACTTAAGAAAGTCAAAGGTACCAGAGATCTTTTAGGAAACGAAATTATATTGCATAACCATATAATTACAAAATTTGAAAATTTATGTAATTCACTTAATTTTTCACAGATTTCAACACCTATTTTGGAGTATCTTCAAGTCTTTACGAAGTCGCTAGGTATGAGCTCAGATATAGTTTCTAAAGAAATGTATAATTTTGAAGATCAGGGTAAAGAAAAATTAGTTTTAAGACCTGAAGGAACAGCTGCAATTGCAAGAGCTATAATTACAAATTCTATTGAAAATGATTTAAATAAATTTTTTTATCACGGTCCTATGTTTAGAAGGGAAAGACCTCAATCAGGAAGGTTAAGGCAGTTTCATCAAGTCGGGATTGAATATGTGGGTGCCAATAACATTTTAAGTGATCTTGAAGTTATCATTCTTGCTGAAGAGTTTCTGAAAGATTTGAAAATTAGAAAAAAATTGGTTTTAGAAATTAATTCTCTTGGTAATGAAATTAGCAGAAGAAAATACAACGAATCTCTTAAGAATTATCTTCAGGAAAACTTTTTCCAACTCTCTGACTTAAGCAAAGAAAGATTAAAGAAAAATCCTCTAAGAGTTTTAGATTCAAAAGAAGAAAATGATATAAAAATTGTTAAAAACTCTCCAAATATAATTGATTTTTTAGATTATGAGTCCAAAAGTATGTTCGAAGATCTTATCAATGGTTTGGAAAAATTAAGTATTAATTATAATATCAACAGATACTTAGTAAGAGGCCTCGATTATTATAACCATTCTGCATTTGAATATGTAACTGAAGAAAAAAAAAGTCAGAATACAGTTTTAGCTGGTGGCAGATATAATCAGTTATTTGCTAGTATTGGGGGTAAAGATATTTCTGGAGTTGGTTGGGCAGCAGGAGTTGAAAGAATTGAAATGCAAATGAATGATATAAAAACCAAAGACGAAAAAGTATGTTTTTTTTCAACAAATAAGGAACTTGACTTAGAGGTTTTAAAAATCATTGCTGACTTAAAAATTAATAGTTCTTTAAAAATACATTTTATAAACTCAGGCAATTTGAAAAAGAAATTTTCAAAAGCTAATAAAATTGGGGCAATCGGAAGTTTCATTTTAGGAGAGGATGAATGGAAAATAAAAAAAATTACATGGAAAAATTTTTCCACAGGAGTTCAAGAGCTTGTGGAATTGGGTAATATTGATAAATTTTTGAGTAAAAAACTCTTTGAATAACAATAGTGTCATTAAAAAATAATCTTTTTTCTTCTAAACCAAAGCAAATCGCGCAAGCGGCGATACAGATATTATTGAAGGTTTATGGCGATTTGAATAGCGTAAATTTTCTAGTGATAAGCGATATGAAATTACCAATTGATATAGCACAAAATTTTGAAAATATTGGATTGAATAAATATCTGATTTTGCAAGATCCACTAGAAAAGATTTTTAATCAAAAAAAAGAAAATAATGACATAGATGAAAATCTTATTAATAAATTAAAAATTTTCGATCTAATTATGATTGGATATAAAACTCAATCAAAGATTATTGATAAAATTTTAGTAAAAAAAATAATCAATAGGAGAAAGCAAAAACCTATTCTTTTTGTAGATTGTGGAATTCCAGGCAACATAAAGACAGATATTGGTCAAATTCCAAATTGTTTTTTATTTGATTTAAATGATTTAGAACAGTTATATTCATCCTGGATTCAAAATAATATAACTAATGAGGATAATAATAATGAACTTTTTGACATTGAGCTAAAAACTTCATTGGATTCATTTTTTAGAAAATTGAAATTTAATTTAGAACAAAAAATGATTTTTGAAAATAAAGTAAATTCATTAATTAAATCAAAAGGCAAAGAGATCAAATTTATCTTAAAGAAATTTTTGAAATCATTTTAAAATTATGGAAATTAAAAAAATTCAAAATATTTTGGAAACATATTCTGAAATTGAAATAAAACTTAGTAATGTGAATACTGATAATTTTGATCAATATGCAAAATTATCGAAAGAATACTCTGACCTTAAACCCTTGGCTGAGAAATCAAAAGAATTTCTTAAGTTAAATGAAGAATTAAAAGATGCTCAAGAATTAGTTAAAGAGCATGACATTGAGATAAAAAAAGAAGCAGAAGAAGAGGTGGAAATACTTAAAAGAAAAATATTGAACCTTGAAAATGAATTAAAGATCCTTCTAATACCTAAAGACGAGTCTGATGAAAGAAATGCGATTGTTGAAATTCGTGCAGGAACTGGAGGGGAAGAAGCGGCACTTTTTGCGTCTGATCTTTTGAGAATGTATTCA
This sequence comes from uncultured Alphaproteobacteria bacterium, assembly GCA_902625895.1. Lineage (GTDB taxonomy): Bacteria > Pseudomonadota > Alphaproteobacteria > Methylaequorales > Methylaequoraceae > Methylaequor. Next base: position 38,466 of record CACODD010000005.1, on the reverse strand, counting down.
AAATTCTCTGAGCTTAAAAAATGGAAAGTGGAAATTATGGATATTAGTCAGACAGATCATAACGGAGTAAAAGAAGTAATTTTAAATATTTCCGGTAAGGATGTTTTTGGAAACCTAAAGTATGAATCTGGAACGCACAGAGTTCAAAGAGTTCCTCAGACTGAGTCTGGTGGCAGGGTGCATACATCTGCTGCAACAGTTGCAGTTCTTCCGGAAGCAAGCGATATTGATGTTGAAGTTTTGGATAAAGATTTACGGATTGATATTTTTAGATCAAGCGGACCAGGTGGACAGTCAGTAAATACAACTGATAGTGCTGTACGAATCACACACTTGCCGACAGGGGTTGTTGCGCAATGTCAAGACGAAAAATCACAGCATAAAAATAAAGCCAAAGCTTTAAAAGTTTTAAGATCAAGAATTTTTGAAATTGAAACAAAAAAAAAAGAGGACGAAAGAGCACTTGATAGAAAAACCCAAGTAGGTACAGGGGATAGATCTGAGAGGATAAGAACATATAATTTTCCTCAAGGAAGAGTTACTGATCATAGAATATCTTTGACACTTTATAAGTTGGATCAGATTCTAAATGGGGAATTACTTGGAGAGATAATCGTTGGCCTAGAAGCAGATTCTAATATGAAAAAACTTTCTGAATAAAATCTAATGAATAATTTACTTAAAAGCTTAATTCATGATGGAAAGAAAATTCTATCAGAATCTGGTGTTAAAAATTCTATGGATGAAGCTAGATTAATTATCAAAAAAACTTTAAAAAAAACTGAACTAGAATTTATTACTTTTCAAAACAAAAAGATCTCATCCAAACAGAGCAATTCAATCTTATATAACTTTATTGAGAGAACAAAGGGGAAACCAGTGTCGAAAATTTTTGGTTTTAAAGAGTTTTTTTCAAATGAATTTATTGTTAATGAAAACGTACTTGATCCAAGACCTGAAACAGAATTACTTGTTGAATTGACAATTAAAAATCTTTTTAAAATAAAAGACAAGAAAATCTCTTTATTAGAGCTTGGGGTAGGAAGTGGTTGTCTAATAATTTCAATTCTTCTTTCTTTAAAAAAAAACAAAGTATCGGCACTTGGAGTTGACATAAGCAATAAAGCCTTAAATATCGCAGATAAAAACATAAAAAAATTTAATTTAAAAAAAAAGTTAAAGTTAAAAAAAAGTGATTGGTTTTCTGATATTCATGAAAAATTTGACATCATTATTTCTAACCCACCATACATAAAAACATCTGACATTAAAAACTTAGACAAAGAAGTAAAATTTTATGACCCTCTTGTTGCCTTAAATGGCGGTTTGGACGGTTTGAGATGTTTCGAAAGGATTGCAATAGACGCAAAATTTCATTTAAAGCAAAATGGAATCATTCTGTTAGAAATAGGATTTGGGCAGGTAAACTCGGTTAAAAAAATCTTTGAGAAAATGGGTTATAAAATTTTTTTAAAAGAAAAAGATTTACAAGGAATAATCAGAGTTGTAGGATTTAAAATGAAATAAAACTTTGAAAGTTCAAGCCAAAGTGCTAACTTCAAACTTCTGAAATATTAACAACTCATTAAATTGAAAATTGATAGAAAAAAAAAGACCTCGTAGAAAAAAACCGAGAATAAACAAAAGCAGAACTCCAAACCAACTAAGAACTTTTGAAACCAAGGGCATTAATATTCCCAAAACCAGAGGTGCAATATCAAAAGCTTTAGAAAAGTATACAAGTTTGGCTCAAGATGCTTTTTCAAACGGAGATAGGATTGTTGCTGAAAGCTATTATCAGTTTGCAGAACACTACCAAAGGGTTTTAAACGAAAATTTCGAGGATGACAAAACTGATAGTATTAATCCTCGATTTCCAAAAAACAATGAAATTGACGCAAAACCTAGTAGAACCGAAAGAGCGATCAGTGCTTCTAAAGAGCGGAATAAAAGAAATAACAATAATATAAATTCTGCGGACAACCAATCTGGACAAAAGTTTGGTTTTGAAGAGCAAAAAAATGAAAAAAAAGAAATTACAAGTGATGGTATCGAAGCTCTAAAGCCTTTTGAAATTTAAATTTTATTCTGACAATTCAGCAGTATCTGATCCTTGAAGTTTTGTTGCTAAAAATCTTTCTCTGGTAAGTGATACATTTGCATAAAAGTTTGGCATATCCCCTTCATTGATGTTTAAAGTTGACTCAGATTTGAGTTTCATTGGATTTACGGTCCTATTTCTATGCTTAACCTCGTAATGTAAATGAGGTCCAGTGCTTCTCCCGGATGTACCAACGTAACCAATTATATCACCTTGTTTGACGTTTCTGCCTTTTTTGATACCTTTTGCGTATTTGTATAAGTGAGCATATCTAGTTTTAAAATTATTTAAATGCTTTATTTCAATAAATCTACCAAATGAACCATTTCTTCCTGCGTACGTAATTCTTCCATCTCCCGCAGCCATAATTGGAGTTCCTCTTTTTGCTGCAAAGTCTACCCCTCTGTGCATTTTGTTAAAACCAAGTATAGGATGCTTTCTAACACCAAATTTCGAGGATAAACGTGCTCCTTTAACTGGTGTTCTCATGAGGTATTTTTTTATACTTTTGCCATTTGCATCAAAAAAGTCAACTTTTCCATTTTCAAGTTTGTATCTGAACAATTCAATTTTGTGATAATTTAAATGAACCAGTCCATAGAGAAGAAGAGGTTTACCTACAATTGCATCATTTTTGGTAAAATTAGCCTCGTATAGCAATTCAATTGTATCTCCATTTTTAACATCCCTTTGAAAGTCAATTGTGTAACTCAACTGATGAAGGTATTCATTGACAATGGAGTCAGGTATCATTGCCGATTTGAGAGTTTTACTCAAACTATTTTTAACTTTCAAGCGTTTTCTCACAACTTTGGTATCGGTTGGAGCCTTGACAAAGAAAAAAACAAAATCATCATTAAAATTTCGCCTTAGATTCATTTGCTCTAAATCTTTTGCAAACGTGTTTATTTCTAGGATTTTGTCGTTGCTATCAGAAAAGAATTTTATATTTTCTTTTACTTTGTAATCTACATGATTTTTAACTCTATCATAAACAAAATTCACTTCCGCTTTATCTAGAAACTTCGCTAATCCTCCTTTTAGAGATTTCTTATCTTGCACCGTAATAGTAGTGGCTTTGAAATAAGTTTGTTTTTCAGGTATCGGACGTGATTGTGGATCGGGAATACCTGAGAAAAGCATCGTTTCGTTGACTGGAACCAAAGATAAATTCATGTTTTTTTCGTCAATGAAATAATCTGTTGCACTTTGAAGGTCTAAGTAGTTAGCAACATTTAAACTCTCATTTGTTTCTTGGAATTGGTCAACAGTCTCAGAGTTTTTTCTTGTAAGTTCATATTTTTGTAATTTTATATAATCTTTATCTAATAATTCATCTTGGATAGATAAATCACCTGATCCATTAGGAAGGCTCGAGTTATCAATGTCATTTTCAATATTAATCATATCAATGTCATTGAATTTGGATAGATTTTGAATAGAAATTATAATAAAGAAAATTATAGCAATATAACTTATTTTTTTTTTAATAAAGGTTATCACTATAAATTTTCCTAAATAATTAGAACTTTGCAAAAAAAAGATTGACCATTCAATGTATAATGACTATAACAATTTGCACTGATTATCAATATTTTTTTTTGATAATTTAGGCTGTTTGAAAATTGAATATAAAGGAATGTGTAGGTGGTGAAATTCACCATCACATTCAAGTAATTAATGTTACATGTTTGTGTTAGGTTCAAAATCAGATTTATCTGATTTCTCAAACTTGAGAGTTTGATCCTGGCTCAGAACGAACGCTGGCGGCATGCTTAACACATGCAAGTCGAACGAAGACCCGGAGCTTGCTCCGGAATTCTTAGTGGCGAACGGGTGAGTAACGCGTGGGAATCTACCTAGAAATGGGGAATAACTATTGGAAACGATAGCTAATACCGCATAATCCCTTCGGGGCAAAGGCTTCGGCCGTTTTTAGATGAGCCCGCGTTAGATTAGGCTGTTGGTGAGGTAATGGCTCACCAAACCTACAATCTATAGCTGGTCTGAGAGGATGATCAGCCACACTGGGACTGAGACACGGCCCAGACTCCTACGGGAGGCAGCAGTGGGGAATATTGGACAATGGGGGAAACCCTGATCCAGCAATGCCGCGTGAGTGATGAAGGCCTTAGGGTTGTAAAGCTCTTTCAGAAGTGAAGATGATGACGGTAACTTCAGAAGAAGCTCCGGCTAACTCCGTGCCAGCAGCCGCGGTAATACGGAGGGAGCTAGCGTTGTTCGGAATTACTGGGCGTAAAGAGCGTGTAGGCTGTTAGGTAAGTCAGAGGTGAAATCCCTAAGCTCAACTTAGGAACTGCCTTTGATACTATCTTACTAGAGATCGAGAGAAGTTGGCGGAATTCCAAGTGTAGAGGTGAAATTCGTAGATATTTGGAAGAACACCAGTGGCGAAAGCGGCCAACTGGCTCGTTTCTGACGCTAAGACGCGAAAGCGTGGGTAGCAAACAGGATTAGATACCCTGGTAGTCCACGCCGTAAACGATGAGTGCTAGCCGTTTGTGATTTATCACAAGTGGTGCAGCTAACGCGTTAAGCACTCCGCCTGGGGAGTACGATCGCAAGATTAAAACTCAAAGGAATTGACGGGGGCCCGCACAAGCGGTGGAGCATGTGGTTTAATTCGACGCAACGCGAAGAACCTTACCAGGTCTTGACATCCTGATTTTGGTTGTTAGAAATAACTTCCTTCAGTTCGGCTGGATCAGTGACAGGTGCTGCATGGCTGTCGTCAGCTCGTGTCGTGAGATGTTGGGTTAAGTCCCGCAACGAGCGCAACCCTTATCTTTAGTTGCCATCAGGTTAAGCTGGGCACTCTAAAGAAACTGCCGGTGATAAGCCGGAGGAAGGCGGGGATGACGTCAAGTCCTCATGGCCCTTATGACCTGGGCTACACACGTGCTACAATGGCAGTGACAATGAGCAGCGATAGCGCGAGCTTTAGCTAACCTCAAAAATCTGTCTCAGTTCGGATTGAACTCTGCAACTCGAGTTCATGAAGTTGGAATCGCTAGTAATCGTAGATCAGCATGCTACGGTGAATACGTTCCCGGGCCTTGTACACACCGCCCGTCACACCATGGAAGTTGGTTTTACCCAAAGACGACGCGCTAACCGCAAGGAGGCAGTCGGCCACGGTAAGGTCAGCGACTGGGGTGAAGTCGTAACAAGGTAGCCGTACCGGAAGGTGTGGCTGGATCACCTCCTTTCTAAGAGAATTTTAGAAAACATTTCTAAAATTTAAATTAAATCACCACCTTCACATTCCTTTATTAAGAGTTTCCAAATGGGCTAGTAGCTCAGTTGGTTAGAGCACACGCTTGATAAGCGTGGGGTCGGAGGTTCAAGTCCTCCCTGGCCCACCAGTATAGGGGGCGTAGCTCAGTTGGGAGAGCGGTAGCTTTGCAAGCTATAGGTCGTCGGTTCGATCCCGTCCGCCTCCACCAACCTGCCTTAGAGTTTCTTTTTGACATTGTGAATATAATTATTAAGTATATTGAAAACTTCAATTTTGAATTTTTTTATATTTTGTGTATAAAAAAAGTTTGAGAGTTCAATAAAGTATGAAAAGGGCGTTTAGTGGATGCCTTGGCATTGAGAGGCGATGAAGGACGTAGCACGTTGCGATAAGCTTCGGGGAGTTGCGAGCAAACTTTAATCCGAAGATTTCCGAATGGGGCAACCCGACTCTTTAGAGTCATTGTTACATGAATTGATAGTGTAACAAAGCAAACCTAGTGAACTGAAACATCTAAGTAGCTAGAGGAAAGGACATCAACCGAGACTCCGTTAGTAGTGGCGAGCGAAAATGGAATAGGCCTGTGCTTTTATAGTAATAACCAGAATCAACTGGAAAGTTGAGCCATAGTAGGTGATAGCCCTGTATGGGTAAAAATCTTTAAAAGTCTTGAGTAAGGCGGGACACGTGAAATCCTGTTTGAACATGGGGGGACCACCCTCCAAGCCTAAGTACTCCTCAGTGACCGATAGTGAACAAGTACCGTGAGGGAAAGGTGAAAAGCACCCCAAGTAGGGGAATGAAATAGTATCTGAAACTGAATGCCTACAATCAGTAGGAGCCTCTTTAGAGGTGACTGCGTACCTTTTGTATAATGGGTCAGAGACTTAATCTTATGTGCAAGCTTAAACCGTTAGGTGTAGGCGAAGCGAAAGCGAGTTTTAAAAGAGCGATTTAGTTCATAGGATTAGACCCGAAACCGAGTGATCTAGCTATGGGCAGGTTGAAGGCACGGTAATACGTGCTGGAGGACCGAACCCACGTATGTTGAAAAATGCGGGGATGACCTGTGGCTAGGGGTGAAAGGCCAAGCAAACTCGGAAATAGCTGGTTCTCCGCGAAAACTATTTAGGTAGTGCGTTGTGATCAGGTTGCTGGGGGTAGAGCACTGGATAGAGAATGGGGGAGCGATCCTTACTGACTCTAACCAAACTCCGAATACCAGTTAACTTTGCACAGCAGACAGACTATGGGTGCTAAGGTCCATAGTCGAAAGGGAAACAGCCCAGACCACCAGTTAAGGTCCCCAAGTTATGGCTAAGTGGGAAAGGGAGTAGAAAGTCCAATACAACCAGGAGGTTGGCTTAGAAGCAGCCATTCCTTTAAAGAAAGCGTAACAGCTCACTGGTCTAATTAAGTCTTTCCGCACCGAAGATGTAACGGGGCTAAAGCCATACACCGAAACTGTGGACACTTTTTAAGTGTGGTAGCGGAGCGTTCCGTAAGCCGTCGAAGTCGTGTTGTAAAATATGATGGAGGTATCGGAAGCGAGAATTCTGACATGAGTAGCGATTAATAGTGCGAGAAACACTATCGCCGAATATCCAAGGGTTCCTGCGCAAGGTTATTCCGCGCAGGGTAAGCCGGCCCCTAAGGCGAGGGCGAAAGCCGTAGCCGATGGGAACCAGATTAATATTTCTGGGCCTGCTAGTAGTGACGAATATCAAATTTTGTATTTTCTTATTGGATTGAAAATGCAATGGAGGTATTCCAGGAAATAGCTCTAGCATATAGACCGTACCCCAAACCGACACAGGTGGATAAGTAGAGCATACTAAGGCGTTTGAGAGAACGATGTTGAAGGAACTCGGCAAATTACTCTCGTAACTTCGGGATAAGAGAGCCTTGGAAGTGGGCAACCACTTTTAAGGGGCACAAACCAGGGGGTAGCGACTGTTTACTAAAAACACAGGGCTCTGCAAAGTCTTTAAGACGAAGTATAGGGTCTGACGCCTGCCCGGTGCCGGAAGGTTAAAGTGATGTGTGCAAGCATTGATCTGAAGCCCCGGTAAACGGCGGCCGTAACTATAACGGTCCTAAGGTAGCGAAATTCCTTGTCGGGTAAGTTCCGACCCGCATGAATGGCGTAACGACTTCCCCACTGTCTCCAACATTGACTCAGCGAAATTGAACTCTCCGTGAAGATGCGGAGTACCCGTGGTTAGACGGAAAGACCCCGTGCACCTTTACTATAGCTTCGTAGTGGTATTAGTGAATTGTTGTGTAGGATAGGTGGGAGACTTTGAAGCATTGGCGTCAGCTAGTGTGGAGTCGTCCTTGAAATACCACCCTACAATTCATTGATATCTAACCAAGCTCCGTGAAGCCGGAGCTGGGACCCTGCGTGGTGGGTAGTTTGACTGGGGCGGTCGCCTCCTAAAGAGTAACGGAGGCGCGCGATGGTAGGCTCAAACCGGTTGGAAATCGGTTGTAGAGTGTAATGGCATAAGCCTGCCTGACTGCGAGACTGACAAGTCGAGCAGAGACGAAAGTCGGTCATAGTGATCCGGTGGTTCTGAGTGGAAGGGCCATCGCTCAACGGATAAAAGGTACGCCGGGGATAACAGGCTGATACTGCCCAAGAGTCCATATCGACGGCAGTGTTTGGCACCTCGATGTCGGCTCATCACATCCTGGGGCTGGAGCAGGTCCCAAGGGTATGGCTGTTCGCCATTTAAAGTGGTACGTGAGCTGGGTTTAGAACGTCGTGAGACAGTTCGGTCCCTATCTGCCATGGGTGTTGGATACTTGAGAGGAGCTGTCCCTAGTACGAGAGGACCGGGATGGACGTACCTCTGGTGTACCGGTTGTGACGCCAGTCGCATCGCCGGGTAGCTAAGTACGGACGGGATAACCGCTGAAAGCATCTAAGCGGGAAGCCTCCCTCAAAACTAGGTATCCCTTGAGAGTCGTGGAAGATTACCACGTTGATAGGCTAGGTGTGGAAGTATGGTAACATATGAAGCTAACTAGTACTAATAACTCGATTGAACTTTATTGAATACCTCAAACTTTTTTTATACATATACTTTAATCACTACTACTGTGTTTTTATGGTCCGGTGGTTATGGCGAGGGGAGAACACTCGACTCCATTCCGAACTCGGTCGTGAAAACCCTCAGCGCCGATGGTACTTTGTCTTAAGGCACGGGAGAGTAGGTCGTTGCCGGGCCTTAAAAACACAGATATGATAGCGCGGGGTGGAGCAGTCTGGTAGCTCGTCAGGCTCATAACCTGAAGGTCGCAGGTTCAAATCCTGCCCCCGCAACCAAATATTGAACATAGAAAATCTAACTTGTTTTGACATAAACAACGAGTTATTAGGTTTGTATAATTCTTTGCAATTTAAAGTTTTACGATTCAAACTTAAAATTGATGGTTTGAAAAATAATATTTCATCATTAGAGGGAAAAATGTTATTCCTCTAATGTGATAAAGAAATATAAAGTTACTTTCTTGTTAGATAAGTCAAATTTGTGGTTTGAAAATCAATTAAGAAGTTTTGATTTTAAGTTAGAAAGTAAGTACATATTTAAGATTTCCAAAGATCCTGCCAAAGTTAAAAATCAAAATATCGTATTTCCTTTATCTTATACAAAAATATTACCAGAGCGTTTTTTACAAAAAAATGAACTAGTATTAATTGCCCATCCCAGCAAACTACCCAAAGATAGGGGTTTTGCTCCAGTACAATATCAAATTCTCCAAAATAAAAAAAAAATTTTTATATCATTAATAAAAGCCGAGAAAGATGTAGATGCCGGTCCAATTTATTTTCAAACCTCATTTACTTTAAATGGTACTGAATTATGTAATGAAATCAGAAAAATACAAGGTTTAGGCCTTCTAAAGATAATAAAAAAATTTTTAATAGTTTATCCTGATGTAAAATCAAAAAAACAAATTGGAAAAGGTAACTTCAACAAAAGAAGGTATCCAAAAGATAGTCAGCTAAATGTTAATAAAACAATTAAACAACAATTCAATCATTTGAGGATAAATGATAATGAACTCTATCCATCATTTTTTTATTTGAAGGGTCAAAAATACGTAATTAAAATTTTCAAAGAAAAAAAATAGTTTTTATTCACATTTGTCTCTACTTAATCTTTGTCTTATTTTAAAATAAATAATTATTTAAAAATAAATTTTTTTACAGAGTGCTTTGATCACGGTAATGGTATAGAGTATATTATGGTCGAGAATCATTAAAGCTTTTTAAATCTTCCTGAAAAGCATGCTTTTTCTTCATGCCAAAATACCTTTTTGAGTTTCGCATTTTTTAAATTTTCTTCGATCTCAGTCTGAGTAAATCGTTTAGCATTAACAGGTGAATACCAATCAAAATTTGTATTTAAAGAAGTGGCATATCCTAGTTCCTTATTCCAAAAACACTTCAGAAAATTCCAGTATATAAACCTTTGAAGATCCATTTTTCCTCCAACTATACCTAAGCTTGGCAAGTTGGGAAAGTTAGCTTCTACTTTTAAATTACTTAACATCTTGCCTAATTCCAAAACCTCCCTTGATAATTCCCATAGTTCTTCTTTTGAAAATTCTGAGGTATTTACTCTAAAATAGTCATCAAGAAGTTCTCTTGGCAAAGCTTTTTTTCGGTACCAATAACAACAAACCTCCCCTTTATTACTTGTGATTCTTGAGAGTTCTGAAAGAGTAAGTCTAGGGTTATCAGTGTGCATGATCACTTGATCACATACTGTGAATCCTGTTGAATCAGAGGGAAGAAGTGTTTTAGCAATATCCCCCTTTGCAAAAAGAAGATTTGGAAACTCGTCTTTGTATCTTTGGTAGGCAATGTATGATGCCGACGAGAAGTCTATACCTATAATTTTGCTATTAGGTGCCAATGACGCAAACCATGCTGCCTTATAGCCAAGTCCACAACCTGCGTCCAAAATATATTTGAAGTTTCGTAAGTGCTTAGCAAGATGCTGTTCATCATCGAACCCATATAAATCTAAAAACCATTCTCTTTGAAACTTAAAAAGTTTTTCTTGCTCAGAAATTTCTTCTTTAGAGTATACTTTCCATTTTTCTGAAAATGCATCATTTGTAAGAACTTGTGCATCATTAACGGACCTCTCTTCATCTATTATGAAAAAACCAGGTTCAATCTCATTCCACTTTTCAAAATTCATTTTTTTTGCATCCTACAGCCAAGGAAACTTTAAGCAATCCAGTGCTAAGGTAGACCTTCTTGTATAAACACTTTATTTTCTTTATCGTGCATACAAGTTTTTTATCTTTTACGCCAATGATCTGTTGCCTATTTTTTTCTATCTTTGATTTCATTTATTTATAAGATTTATTTCACACCTCAAATGATTATGTATAAGCTCTATATTACAGATTTGTTAAGTGGATTCAATAATTGGAAGATAAATGATAATGAACACTATATCTCATATTTTTATTTTAAGACCTAAAAATTTACACTAAAAATATTCTAAAGAAAAAATCGTTTAAACTCACACTAATCTATATTTTAAATTTGACTTATTTTAAAACAAATAATCATTTAGTAATAAGTTTATTATACAGAGTGCTGTGATCGCTGATCATTTTGTTTAAAGAAAATTTTTTTGAGTCTTTCTTTGATCTAATTGCTTTTTTCTGAAGCAATTTTTTGTTTAGCATTGAGTTTTTCATTGCATTAATTAATTCATCTATATTATTGCTTTCTATTAAGAAACCATTTTTATTATTAGTGATTTCAGAGTTCCCTCCAACTTTTGTTGCTATAGTCGGTATTCCTAAACTAATGAACTCTATTAGACTATTTGATAAACCTTCTTCAAATGAGGAACTTATTCCAACATTACTTATTTTAAAAAAATTATGTGTGTGTACTGTTTTATCGTTAAAAGAAAAATACTTTTGAATCTTTTTATCTTTTATCAATTCTTCAAGAGATTTTTGATAGTCACTTTTTCCAGAACCTAAAAAAATAATTTTAAATTCCTTTTTTGTGAGATTAATTAGGCGTTCGGTAGCTTCAATAACTAATTTATGATTTTTATAAGGTATAAGGTTAGCTAAAACTAAAAAAACAAAACAATTTTTTTTTATACCTAATTTATTTTTTAAAATAGAAAATGTTTCGTTTGGACAAGGCTTTGGTTTTACAAAACCATTAAAAATAACTTTAATTTTTTTTTCTGATGCACCTTCTTCAATTAAGTTTTTCTTAACAGCAATAGCATTTGTAATTATTAGTCTAACTCTTTTGTGCAGAAAGTTCTCTATTTTTCTTACAGGGAATAATTTTAACTTTTTTTGATAATTATTTAATGACCTCCTGCTCATAATAATATTTTTATTTTTATTCAATAAACCAATAAATCCACCCATTAAATATGCAAACGGTAAGAAACAATGAATTATATCAGGTTTTGTTTTTTTTACTCTGTAATAATTGACTATAAAATTAAATAAATGTTTTAATTTTAGTTTAAATTTAAATTTAGGTAGATAAACTTTTATAGAATTATCTAACTCTTCAAATAAATCACCTTTTTCGTCAAGTAAATGAAGGTCTATTTTAAATTGTTTTTTATCTAAAGAATTTAGAAGTTTAATTAGTTGTTTTTCAGTACCACCTAAACCTAATGAACCGATGAAATAAGAAATATGAATTTTTTTGTTCTTTTTAATACTCTTTATTTCTGACATTTTTTTAACCAATCAAATCTTTAAGTATTTATATTTTTTCTGCTGTGGAAATGAGGTATGGAGATCAACCAGAGTTACAAAGGATTTTAATTTTTTAACTTTTCGAGAGACCAAAAAATTTTTGAAATTGATACAAGCTTTATCAATCTGTTTCATTGTTAATAACCTTTTTTATTATTTCACTGCATTTTTTTCCCACCACTTCAAGACAATGGAATTTTTCAATATATTTTCTACTTTCAACACCGATTTTGTGCCGACCAATTTTTGATTTTTTCATAAATTTAATTATTGAATCCTCAAGTGTATCTGGGTCTACGTTAATTATGGGGCAATGTTTCCAAATAGGATTATACTTAAACAAATCTTTTCTTAGATAACAAAAAACAGGTTTACCCAATGCCATTGCCTCTATTGATAACCTTGCGTACGTTCCGAGAAGTAATTGATCAATAACACCATCAGATTTTTTAATAATTTCTAATAATTTATCATTTGGTGTATTCTCAATTATTTTTAAGTTACATTTGAACCCTTTTTTATTTAAAGAATCAACTACCTTAATTATGGTATCTGTCCCTTTCAAAATTCTATGATTTGGTGCATGAACAAAAGTAGGAATTTTTCTAAAGGTTTTGAAGTTAGGTTTGATTTTGATTGTATCAATACAACGTAGATGAAAGTAATAATCAACTCTTTTTAAGTATTCAACATGATCAATAGCACTAATGATACAATCAGCTTGTTTTTCTAATATTCTTGTATTTCTTTGTATTGCCTTTTCATCAAAACTTTTATAGTAAGGATCATTTTTATATCCAAGGTTTAAGCTATATTTCAAGTCTTTCCTATTTTTTAGCCTAGGTGTAGCAACATCTCCACCATATGTGTTTAAAATTACTTTTTTACCAGCTAGTTGAAGAAGGGGTATCTCAAAAAATCGTAACCAGACAGTTTTGTCTAAAATTCTAGTTCTAAATGGTGTTATAAAGACTTTAAATTTACTTAAAGACCAAATGAAAATCCAAAATTGTAGTAAATATTGACCGTAGAATGTTCGATAAAGAAGAGGAAATTTTTTTTTTAAATTTATATCGTATGGTATTATATTAAGTTCATGATTAGGTATGAGCCAAGGTACAACTTGGACATAAAATCCATTTAGTCTCAATGCTTTTGCAACATATGTCCAATTATTGATATGCATCATTCCCATAAAAATAGAATTTTTATTTAAAAATATTTTTTTTGATATAACACAAGTTAATAAGATGGGGGCTAACAAAAATACCTCTATTGGAAAACCCAAAAGATAAAATATCAAAACTTTAAATTTCTTTAACATTAAATTTCTAAAACTTTATATCTATAATTTATAAAAAAATTCTTAAAACAATTATTTTAATAGTTTAAACATTTTTTTAGCTTTTTTGTAATTATGTGCTTTACCCAAAATTTTGAAAATATTTTACAAACTTCCATTATTTATTTTAGGTTACATCGTTAGAAAAATCATCTTTTCGAAAAAATTGCTATTAGTCCGGATGTATATTTTTCTTTATAAAATTTAAGAAATGAAAATACTATTCTGTAGAGAACAAACAAAAAAAAATTTGGATTTTTTGAATTTGGGAAAATTAAAAATTGTCGTAATTCGATAAATGAGCCAATAATAGAGCTTGGTGAAAAGAGGTAACTATTTAGTTTATAACCAGTTTTATGAAAAAGCTTTTTAATTTTTTCTATAGAAAATAATTTTTTTTGCTGATTACCAAAATTTTTACAGATTTTTTTTTCATAAATTTCGTAACTTTCAGGGATATCATTATTAAAAAATTTACAAAAGCTTAGTAAAAATTTATTAGTGTAAATAATATTTTTTATAAATCTTCTAGGCAATCCATTTACTAAAATTAATTTCCCGTTTGGTTTGAGTTTTTTGTTTAAAAATTTTAAAAGATTTTCTGCAGAGTCTACCGATAAAATCACTTCACTAATAAGAATTTTATCATATTTTTCTTCTAGATTTATAAATTCATCATGAAGGTAAAATTTTATTTTTTTATTTAAAAAAGTAGGAACTTTTATTTCCTTGATGAAAGGATTAATATCAATGCCAACAGTTTTAGATGCTAACTTTGCAATTTCTAATGTTATATAACCGTTTCCACATCCAAAATCTAAAACCTTTTCGTGTTTTTTTATTTCGAGAGATTTGATTATATCTGGAGCTTGAAAATGTTTTAATAAATTTTGCGTGCCAAAAAAACAGTTCTTTAAATCCTCCCTTAAGTATCCAGAAATATTAAAACCAAATCTGAAAAATTGAATTTTAGGTTTAGGTCCAAAAAAAAAAACAAATTTTTGTAAAATTTTTTTGATCATTAAATTTCAACTAAATAAAACATGAAAATTTTATCTGTTATACAAGTAAAATGTATTTTATCTCAAGAAAAACCTGCATTAACAATAATTAACCTTATTTTATGGCTCAGCAATTTTCAAGAATGAGTCAATCACTTTTTTTTGTTCCTTATCTTTTAGTTCAGGGCACAATGGAAGACTTAAAATTCTATTTCTAATCTTTTCCGTTATTGGTAAGGCATTCTTATTTAATTTTTTATATGGTTTCAATAGATGAACTGGATCAGGGTAATGAATTCCAGTTTGAATATTATCCCTTTGAAGAGTTTCCATAACTTCATCTCTATTTGAAACTTCCACAACGTATAGATGATAAACAGGAGTACATTTTGGAGAAGGTTTAATAACTTTGAAATTTTTAGAAAAATGATTGTCATATATCTTTGCTAATTTTCTCCTACGTGATGACCATTCAAAAATCTTTTTAAGTTTGATTGATAAAATAGTTGCTTGTATAGCGTCCAATCTATCAGTATAACCTACTAATTCGTGATCAAATTTTTTTAATTTACCATGATTTGTTAATCTGGTAGCGATTTCTAAATCTTTTTCATTTTTAAAAATCATAAAACCACCATCCCCATGTGCGCCCATATTTTTACCTGGATAAAAGCTAAATGTTCCTACATCTCCGATTGTTCCTGAAAACGTTCCTTGAAAGCTTGCAAAATGAGATTGAGCACTGTCTTCTATAAGCTTAAGATTATATTGTTTTGCAATCGAAGATATCGTTTCCATATCACACATTGTTCCGTAAATATGAACAGGAATAATCGCTTTAGTCCGTTTTGTAATTGCTTTTTTTATTAATTGAGAATTGATCGTATAATCTACAGGATTGATATCAACAAAAACAGGTGTTGCACCAGTATGAATTATAGCTTCAACAGTTGCAACAAAAGTATGAGAGGGAACAATAATTTCGTCTTTAGAACTTATTCCTAGGGATTTTAATGCTATAAATAAAGCAGATGTCCCACTCGCGCATCCAGTACCATATTGAGCTCTGTTTTTTTTTACAAAGTCATTTTCAAAAGATGAAACATAATTGCCACCTATGTAGGCAGATTTTTTTGACAATTCATCTATTTTAGATAATATTTCTTTTCTTAAAGATTTATATTGTCTTTGTAAATTGCAAAGGGGAATCATATCACGCACCTGCTCTTTGCGTTTTATCAATAATTTTTTCTCTTTGTTCGATAGACGGATAATTTATTAACACTGACTTATTCGTAGACGAATAAACAAAAACACTTCCCGCTGATGCAGCTGAGGCTCCAGCTGAAACAACTTTACCAAAATCATCTCTACATTTAGCACCACCACAAGCAATAATTGGGACTGTTGTATACGCTTTGGATAATTCAATAAGTTTTAAATCATATCCACACATCATGCCGTCGTTGTTAATAGATTGTAAGAAAATTTCACCAACTCCAGTTTCTTCAACAGTAATTATATAATCTACAAGATCAGTGTATATATATTTATCTCCCTTTCTTTTACAAGCTTTATATTTCCCCCAAAAATTTTTATAACAATCAATACTTGCAACTATGCATTGCCTTCCAAATTTTTTTTCTATTTTGTAAATTAAATCAGTATTTTCTAGACAGGAGTTAATAACTACTTTTTCTACCCCTGAATTAATAATTTTTTCTACATCTGATAATGAAGATATTCCTCCACCATATGCCATTGGAATAAATGACTCAGAAGCAATTGATTCTATAAGTTGAAAATTAGGTTTCAAATTTAGTCTTGATGCATCTATGTCAAGAATAATAATTTCATCAACTGAAAAATTATTAAATTGACTTACTATATTACAAGGATCGCCGAGATAATTTCTTTTTTCGAATTTTATAGTTTTCACAAAAGCACTTTGTGACAACAATAGGCAAGGAATTATCCTTATTGACAACATTATTTTGTTCCCAATACTGCTTGATACTTATGATCTATTTTTTTAACAACTTTATGTAAACTTGCTTGATTTTTAATGCAAAATTTAACGTAGATACTTTTAGGCATGAGTCCCATTTTAACCAGTAAAGAGAATAATGGACGTAAAGTTTCAAAGGTGTTTTTATAATTTGGAAATTCATACCATTGTTTCAATGGTTTGGACATTAACGTGGAAAAATCTTCATTTGAAATTCCTAATCGCTTAATCATAAGTTCGATAATTCCATCTGGGCATGTTACTTTTTTTTCTAACATTTTTAAAGCTTTACTTCTTTTAAGTTGACCCGATCTGACAAGCGCAGCGTATCCTAACTGTCTAAGATCTTTATTTGTTCTTTGGGGGAGAAAATAACTGTGAAAAAATATGGCAGTTCTATTTTCTAAGTGATGACCTCCGTACCATTCCCAGCCAAAATTATCAGATAAAAATTTTTTTGCTTTTTCTTTGTTATAATCTAAAAAATACAGTGGCCTAATACGCTTAATGTTTCTTAAAGCCATTGCATATAAAAAATAACTCATAGATAAATTAGGAAATGTTTTCATTGGTACTTTTCCATATTTCTTATGCACAGATGAAACATATTTTCCGTCCATATATGACCAATCTAAAGGAGCAATTCCTTCTGTACGAAATGAATGACCATCAAAAATATATTTAATTCCATATTTAACAGCAATTTTATATAAAACTGCAGTAAATCCAATATCAGTTGGAGCTTCAAAATCAGCTGCGGAGGCTTTTAAAAAAGCCAATAGTATGTCGTCAAATTCTTTGTTATTTACAACATATGTTTCAAGGTCAACATTTAGTTTAGTAATAACTTTATAAATATTATCTGTTGCTATTTTTGAATTATAAGTGTTGTCAAAATGCACTGCTAGAGGTTTAAGACCAAGCTCTTTTATTTTTACTAATAAATAGGACGAGTCACATCCTCCACTTACTCCCACTATACAATTGTATTTTTTTCCAACAGAGGATTGTTTGATTTTTTCTACAATTTTTAATAGATTTTTTTTACCTTCTTTTCCAGTTGGATATTGTTTATTAAGTTCATCGTGAGTGTAACAATAGTTACAAATCCCAGTTTTATCATCGAAGGATATTCCTGGGATTGATAAATCATATGTACAGCGTTTACACTTTAATTCAGAAGTCATTTATTTATCCACGTAAGTTGAACATTATTTAGAAACTCTTTGAATAAGGATTGAAATTTAATCACTTATTGAGACCAAAATCAAGCGAACTTTGCGCTTGTTCTAACATCAAAACAACACCTAAACCATGTTCGCCTGACATAATTGAAGGTGTTTTTTTATTAATTACATCGCTGAAATGTTTAGTCAATTTTGATAAAGGTTCAGATGTAGATATTCTTGGGGAATATATATCTCCAATTCTATATTCAGGAAGGAATCTACTAGAATCATTTTCAAAGCGTTGATCAACACCACTATCATAAATTTTTATTGTATCTTCTAACTTCAAATCATCCCAAATCAACATTTTTTCTGATCCATTAATTGACATCGTTCTATTTTTTACTGGTGACATCCAACTAAGTTGTAAAAAAACTTTTTTATTTGTTTTATAATTTAATGCAACGTGTACCACATCTTCTTTTTTATTTTGAAAATGGCTGTATCCAATGGCATCTATACTATCGGGTTTTTCTCCTAATAGATGATTAATGATAGAAAAGTCATGAGGTGCTAAATCCCATAATACATTAACATCTTGCTGAAAAAGACCGAGGTTTATTCGAATTGATGAAATAAAACATATTTCTCCTAATTTTTTCTCATCAATGCATTTTTTTATATACTCAACTCCTCCACTAAACAAATATGTATGATCAACCATAATTACTAAATTTTTTTTATTTGCAATTTCAATTAACTTTAAACACTCAATGGAATTTAAACACATTGGTTTTTCTATTAGAACGTGTTTACCGTTTTCTAAAGCTTGTTTCGCTAATTCAAAATGTGTATTTACAGGAGTTGCGATACAAACCGCATCAACTTTTGGGTCATTGCAAATATCTCTAGCATCAAAACTAAACTTTACATTTGCACTTTCATAGTTTTGACGATCAATCATAGTATTTGAATCAGCGACTGACATTAAATTAAAATATTGGCTATTTAAAAAATTTCTGTAAAGATTTTTCCCCCAATATCCAACTCCAATTATACCTATGTTAATCATTAATTATTTCTTTTAAAGAAAGGGGATTTTTTAATAATTTCCAATACTAAACTTTGCTGTTCATTAGTCAAGTCTGGATGTATCGGCAGTTGCATTCCTTGTGTTGCAATGATTTCAGAGTTAAGAAGTTTGATATTAGTATTTTTATATGGTGCTTCCAAATGACATGCCATAACTCCACGTTTTGAAGGAATATTATTTTTATAAAGATAATTTTGCATTTCTATCCTGTCATTTTTAGATTTTGTAAAAATTATTTGATAGCTCTGTCCATTTGGTTGAGAATTTTTCCCGTGCTTCATCACGAGAATATTTGAAGTATTTTTGAAAAAATTATCGTATTCTTTGATTATCTCTTGTCGTCTTTTTAAGATTTTTTTAAGTTTTTTAAATTGAACTAAACCTATACCCGCTTGAATGTCAGTTAACCTGGCATTAAACCCAACTATTGGATAAGTTTCATAGACAGTTGGAGGCATACTTTTTCTTTGATTATCAGTGAGCGACATCCCTTGATGGCGAAGTAGCTTTAAATTTTTAGCTAGATGCTTGCAACTCGTAACCACAATGCCTCCTTCACCTGTTGTGATAATTTTTCTAGCATGCATACTGAATATGGAAATTTTACTATGAGAACCAACAGGTTCTCCATTAAAAAAACTTCCTAATGCACAAGCTGTATCTTGGATAACCTCAATATTATGTTTTTTTGCTAAAATATTAATTTTATTAATTTCACAGGGGTTTCCTAACTGATCAACAGGAATAATTGCTTTAGTTTTGGATGTTATTTTTTTTTCTATATCCTCAAAATTTATATTTCCTGTTTCAAGGTCAACATCAACAAACACTGGAGTTGCACCAACCAATGAAACAACATTTGCTGTAGCAATAAAAGTAGAAGAGGGCAATATAACCTCATCATTTGGTCCAATATTCAATGCTTTTAATACGAGGAATGCTCCTGTTGTCCATGAAGAAACGCCAATTGCATATTCAATTTTACAATAATTGGAAAATTTGTCCTCTAACTCTTTTAAAAAGCTTCCTCCACAAACCCAGCGACTTAAAATTATTTCTTGCGCAATTTTTCCTTCATTAATGTCGTAGAACGGTTGTGAAAAATGAATCTTAGGAATTTTAGGCATAATATTTTACCAATTGTAGTCGTTGAAGGTCAAATTAGTTCCTGAAAAATTAGCTTTTCTTATCCACTCTAAAAATAGATCTATTCCATGATTAAAGTCGATGGTCGCTTTATAATCTAAAATTTTTTGTGCTTTTTTTGTGTTAGCTCTTAAATGAATTACATCTCCTGGTCTTTTTTTTCCTTGTTTGGGCTTAGTTTTATTTCCTAATTTTTTTTGTAATACTTTTGATATTTCATTAACGGTAATCATTTTTCCGTAGGCTATGTTAATCACTTCTCCTAATGCTTCTCGAACAGTTGATGCTGTCTTAATTCCTTTGACAACATCAGTCACATAAGTAAAGTCTCTTCCATTGTTTCCGTCACCAAAAATTATAGGTTTTCTATTATTGAGGTAAGACAGAGCAAATCTTGGAATAACCTCAGCAAGATGACCCTCCACCTGGCATCTTGGACCATAAGTATTGAACGGACGAACAATTACTACTGGTAAACCATAAGTTTGAAAATAGCTTTTGGTATAATATTCTCCAACAAGTTTACTGGAACCATATACAGTTACTGGGTTATAATGAGTGTTATCTTCATCCAATAATTTTTCACCTGTGTTTCCATAAATTTCTGAAGAAGAGCAATAAATAAATCTTCTAACACCAAGTTTCCTTGCTACTTCAAGTGTATTGAGGGTTCCTGTTGCATTTACCTCATGGTTAAACAGTGGTTTTTGGATAGAACTTCTTACACATTCTACTGCCAGATGAAAGACGAGATTACAACCTTTCATTGCGTTTGTAATGTCTTTTATTTTTAGTATGTCTCCTTTGATTATTGTAAGTGAACTGTTTTTAGATACATTAGATAAATTTTCAATTTTTCCTGATGAAAAATTATCTAATACAACCACTTCATTTTTAGATTTTACTAAAGAATCGACTAAGTGACTTCCTATAAAACCGGCACCGCCAGTAACTAATGCTTTAAACTTTTTCATTCTTTAATTTTCTGTAGGATTTTGCTGGATTTCCATAATTAATACTATTTTTTTTAACATTTTTTGTAACTACTGCTCCAGCACCTATAAAAGCCCCATCTTCAATTGTAATTCCAGATAGAATCGTTGCGTTTGAACCGATGGAAACACCATTACCAACAAAAGTCTTTTCAAGATTCCACTCGTCAACTATTTGTTTTCCATTAATTGAAGCACGAGGAAATTTATCATTTATAAACATTACACCATGTCCTATAAAAACATCGTCTGCAATTGTGACACCTTCACAGATAAAGGAATGAGAAGAGATTTTACACCTTTTACCAATCGTAACATTTTTTTGAATTTCAACGAAAGTACCGATTTTTACATTGTCACCAATTGTACATCCATATAGATTAACAAAATCATAATATTTTACATTTTTCCCTAAACAAACTTTATCTATCCTAATATTATTTTTTATTAAAGAAATAATTCTTTGTTTTTTAGGCTTATTTATCATAATTAAATGATCTCCTATGACTTCCTTGAGTGAACTAAACTTACAAAATTCTTCATCATTTGTATTCCATTTTCACCGCTTTTTTCAAGATGAAACTGAACACCAAAAATATTATTCTGCTCAACACTTGCAACAATATTTCTACCGTAAAATACTTCAGCAGAAACACAAGATTTATCTGTAACTTTATAATGAAAACTATGAACAAAATAAGCACGCATTTTGTTTGGAATTTCGGAGTAAATTTTAGATTTATTTAAAATTTTTAATCTATGCCACCCTATATGAGGAATTTTTATTATACTTCCCTTAGCACTTTTTTTTGGAATTTCTTCAACTTTTCCCTTGATCCACCCTAAGCCAACAGTGTTGCCCTCTGAACTATAATCACTTAATATCTGCATCCCAGCACAAATACCTAAATAAAATAATTTTCTTGAACTTACCTTTTCATTTAGTAACTCGATAAAACCTTCTTCTCTTAGTTTTGACATTAAATATTCGAAATGTGCTACACCAGGAACAATTATTGCTTTACAATTATTTAAGTCTTTAGTTTGTGAAATAAGTTCATATGGATACTGTAAAAATTTAAGGGCGTTTGCAACAGAACCAATATTACCAGTACCAATATTCAAAATACCAATAGTCACGATTTTTTCTTATTATTTTTTTTATCAGCAAATAAACTACCATATGCTAAGTTATTTTGCCTTAATAAACTATCTTTACTAAAAAGATTATTTGTTATTTTAAATAAGTTTTCTGACATTGACCGCGAGATTTTTTTGTCTAGAAGTAATTTTTCTAATTTTGTTTTAATATCTTCAATATTACGTGAGTCTGCAAGAAAGCCAGAGTAACCATCAACTACTAATTCTGAATTCCATTCATAATCAAAAGCTACTACAGCACATTTCATAATACCTGCTTCAATTAGAGATAATCCTGAATAAGGCAAGCAAATAACATTTGAATAGTGAGCAGCTGATCTTATATATGATCTTGGTTTGAAACCAAGAAAATAACATTGTTTTAGAATACCAAGGTTTGATGCCAATTTAACTAAATCATCTTTCTCAGGTCCATCGCCAATTATTACAAGATTCAAGTCTCTATTTTTTTTTAATAAGACTGAAACCGAAATTAAAACTTTATCAATCATCATGTCTTTATAAAGTCTTGACCAAGTTAAAATAACCCTACCACTACTAGGAAAGTTTTTTAATTTTTTTCTAATGAGAATTGGTTCTTTTAACATTTGTCTATAAAAGTCAACCCTAACTAAGAAGGATTTATTAAACTCAGCTCCCTTAGAAAGTGCATTTTCAAAGTTATTCCTATTTACTCCAATTATTAATGAGGCTAAATTAAAAATAAGAAAAGCAACCAATGAATCATATTGCTTATGGATAAAATTTCCTATTTTTGTTTTAATCTTAAAAGGAAAAAAAATTGGAAATTTTGTTTGATTGTAAATTAAATCCATATTCCCAATAACTTTAACAATAATTTTAGCTCCCGAAATTAGATTAAGTCGAATTATTCTAATTATAGTATTAGAAGGGAAATCAGTTTCCAAAAATCCAATTTTATTTTTTTTTATGAACCTCAATGTTATAATGCTTGCACAAATATCGCGTAGAGAATTGTAAAAATGAGGAAGAAAATTTTGCAAAGTTATTGAATAAAATAAATTTATATTAACACCCATAATCTCCTCCCCCCAATCATAAGTTGAATTATCACCATTTCCAACACACAATACGATAACTTTATTAAAACCTTGTCGACGAAAAGTTGTGCGTAAAAAATTGATGTTGCTATGTGTATTATGCCTCTCAATAGTATCCTGATATCTTTTTACAAGACAAATAATATTTTTATTTGGACTAGCAACTTTGTAGATCAACCTCAGAAATGGAATAAATAAAATAAACAATATTTCTAATAAAAGTTTAAGTAAAACGTCAAAGGCTCTTAATACTTTCTTGAATAAATGTAAAACAAATTTGTTCATGTTATATTTTGAAAACGCACTAATTATTTCAATCAATACTTAAGAATTTGTTCAATCATAATTTCAGAACTAAGAAATATTTACAAATTATTTTTTTTTATATATAGAAAATAATTCTCAGTTTCATAGATGCAACTCCAAAACTTATTTTTTAAGCAATCCTCATCGTTTTTTATAAATTGAGGGTGATCTTTATTTAAAACAATATATTTGGGAGAGTATTTCTCTAAATATACATTATCGATTAAGTTTACATGAGGGTAGCTAGTGAAGAAATTCTCGCTGAAATGATCTTTAGAGCCTGAGCATCCTAACTGTACAAAAAAACCTAAAATATAATGTTTTGTATGATTAAGGAAGAAGTATCTGTCATTTTGTTTAGCAGGTAAAATCAATTCATTTCCGTGACTTGAAGTTATTTTTGCTATTTTTGTCAATTGATTAATTATAGTATTTTCATTTTTGTAAACGAAACGGAAAATATGAATCAAAAGAATGATGAAAAAGTAGCATTCAATAAATATAATATAATTCGTATTGACTTTTATGTCTTGAGAAGCAGCCCAGATGTAAGATAATGGGTATGCGTATCTTATATATCTCTCTGAATCACCAAATATCCTTAATGGCCAAAATAGTGTTAGAAAAAAAAATAAAATACAAGATAATATTGCTGGTAAAAATAAATCATCATTATTTATACTTAAGTCACCTGATATCAAAAAAACATATAAGGGTGCATAGAATACCAAAGAGCGAAATACCAAGCTATTATGATGTAGTTCATAAAAAAGACTTCTTAAATTATAATTTTTTAAAAACTTTAACAAGTTTGAGAAATTGAGGATATGAGAAGTAAATTTTTTTAAATAAATATAATACCATCTAATATACTCTAGGTGAGCTTTTAATATTTTAATTATCTTTCCAACACTCAAAATATATGCAAACAAGAAGGTTATAATTCCATGATAAAGAAAATCATACAAAGAAAAAAAAAAAATAAAAGATAACAAGGTAAAACAATAAACCTGAATAAAAAATTTTGATGATAAAAAACCTACGCCAGCAAATAAACAAGAAATAAGGAAAAAGGTTTCACCGTAAAAATCATTTGTGAAATATACCTGACTAGTGTACAAGATGGTGAAAACTAATATCCAAATAAAGTAACAAAATATTCGAGGGCTTAGTCCAAATCCGTGAGGAGAAGATGGGTTTATATAAAAGCCTGGTGACAACAAATAACATGTTGCTAGTTTAAGTCCCAAAGGGTCACCAAAGATGATACATATTAATAAAGAAAACAACAAGTCAATGATTAAGCCCAAGTATTTATCAAAAAAAATCAATATTTTTTCTGGGAAATACGAGAGTAAAAGGTGAAAAAAATAAGGGTAAGAATAACTATTGTCACCACCAACCACTCTATTTTCTTTTAACGGAAGTATATTAGAATTTGCCTTTATATTTTTGACATAATACTGGTGAAAAATATTATCACTACTATGTTCATTGTAATACAGGCTTATTATAAAACGAGCCATGATAACAATAAAAAGTATTATAAGGTCCATATCATTTATCAACCCAATAGCAAGGATGTAAAAGAATCAATATATTAGTATTATTTAAAAAATCTGGAGGAAAGAGAAAGTCATCGTAAATAAATCGACGACCTTCTACTAAATGACAATCTTGAATTACGTACTGATAGGGTCTTAAAATATCACCACAATCAAAAAAAGAAATACTACCCAGGTTACCTATGTTATTTCTTACATATTGATAAAAATCATTTCTTCTTTGAGAATATTTTGAACCGTATCCATGAACAGAAAAGGACTTTGGTAAAAATCCTAATTTTTTTTTAAATACATTAAGTTCTTTTTCAAAATAATAGACATAATTTTCTTTTCTGTAACATGATGTATGAAGTCCAAATTCAAATTTATTTTTAAATTTTTCTATAACCTTTTTGCAATCAGAAGGATCGTATTCTAAACAATCTGTGCGGATATAAACACCTGCATTTATTTGATGAGACGTAAGAAAGTTAAGAAGTGGTGACAAATTATCAACACACGCTTGATAATCAACATCAATTCGCAAATAAACATTATTTTTTTTATTATTTGTCTTTACAAGATTGGATTGAGAAACTGAAGATTCTAAAAATTTGTTAATGTTTATTTTTTTACTATTTCTCAATTTAGAGATACTTTTTTCTAGTACTCTATATCGGTATGGAGAAAAATGAAGTATCTCTCTTTTTTTTGTATAGTTAGCTATTTTAAACAATTTGTAATATAATCTAGGATTTTGTAACCGCCTGCACAAAGCTTTAAATATATTAATTGATTTGCTCAACATTTTGTGGAGTCCTCAGTAATTTTGATAGACTTTTTTACTTTAAAAAATTTTTCAAAATGTTTTTCTAAATAAAGCAAAGACCAAATTGCAAGCCTATTATTTTTTTCCCCTGAAACATGTTCTTTTAAAATTTTTTGGATAATTTTTTGAGAAAATATTTTATTAGCTTTTGAAAAAATCTTTTTTATATACTCGATACTCTCTCCCCGAAACCAAGATGCGTCAGGTGAAGAAAATCCCTGTTTAATATCCATAGCAATCTCATCACCCAAATACTTACTTAGTGCTTTTCTAAGGATGTATTTCCCATCTTTAGTATGTTGTCTTTTTTTACCAAGCTCATTCTCATCAACAACAGGAATTATTTTTTTAACCTTAAAATTCGAAGGCAGTTTACTTGCAAAATCGACTAAATCATTGTCAAGAAAAGGTACTCTTGATTCTAAAGAATGCGCCATACTCAACTTATCTTCAACAACTAATAAACCATGAAGAAAGGTTTTTGCTTCAAAATATAAGCTAGAATTGAAAGCATCTTCGGTATTTAATTTACATTTCATTTCTTTTGGGAATACATTTGCAAAAATATCTTTTGTGCAGACATGTTTCACGTCATCCCATATGGGATGCAAAAGTTTTTTTATTCTTTTATTTGGGACAAGCCGATGCCATTTGAGGTAATAATTATCTAAAAAATCATTAAAATTTATTTCTTCCCTGGATTTAAAATATCTCCAGGGATATCCACCAAATAATTCGTCACCACCACAACCAGATAAAACAACTTTACCAAACTTACTTGCAAGCTTTGCAGCATAATAATTTGGATAGCTTTGTCCAACTCTCGGTTCCTCTAATTGCCAAACATAATTTTCTAAGCAACGTTCCATATCACCTGCTTTTAAAACCATTTCGTAATGTTCTGTTTGTGCTAAATAAGAAATGCGTTCTGCTTTGACTCTTTCATCAAAAGCAAGTTCTAGTCCACTTGCTGAGCTAAGATCAAATCCTATGGTAAAAGTTTTAATGGTAGATAGTAATTTACTTGCAACCATTGTAATTGCTCCAGAATCAATACCTCCACTTAAATAAGAATTGACGGGAACATCACTTACTAATTGACGTTCAACAGCCTGATTGAATAATCGATCAGTTTCTCTGATAGCTTCTTCCTCTGATATTTTAAGATCACTTGTAAAATTGAAATCCCAATATTTTTTAAACTTCACGTTTCCTAAAGGTTCAATATATGCAAAATGACCTGGCATTAAGATTTTTACATTGTGAAATATTGTCTTGTCTGAAAAAAAATTTTGAAATGTGAGATATTCAACCAATGCTTCTTTATCTAATGATGATCTACAAACACTTGATTTTAAAATAGCTTTTATTTCAGATGCAAAACAGATGAATTGGCTAGTTCGGTAATAATATAAAGGTTTTATACCATATCGATCCCTAGCTAGAAAAAGCTTTTGATCCTTTTTATCCCAAATTGCAAAAGCGAACATCCCATTAAATTTTTCAACGCATTTTTCTTTCCATTCTACATAAGCATTAAGGATAACTTCGGAGTCTGTATTAGAGTAAAACTTATAACCTAAAGACTTTAATTCTACTCGTAATTTTTTAAAGTTATAAACTTCTCCATTATAAGTAAGAATATATCGACCATCTTTAGTTTGCATAGGTTGATGACCTGCAGAACTTAGATCAATAATTGCAAGACGCCTATGTCCAAAACCAATATTATTATCAATCCATTGACCTTCTCCATCAGGGCCTCTATGTAAAAGTGCATCAGTCATATTTTTAATTTGACTGTGCATCACTGATTTTTCATTAAAATTTAAGATGCCTGCTATACCACACATATTACTCAACGATTTCTGTTTTGCAGATGCTTTGTAATGCCAACTTAAGTGGTGTAAATTTAAAGTTGGGTATCACTTTTTTAAACTTATTGATAGATCCAACAGCGTAGGATTCAGAAGTTGAAGAAAACTTAAACTTTACCTCTCTACCTGTTATACCTGCAATCATTTCACACACTTCATTTAACTTATACATTTTATTTCCGGAAACATTAATTACATCAAAAATAGTACTATTTTTTTTTTCAATAAATTTACTCAAAATTTTTACTAAATCTTTGATATATATTGGAGTAAAATACATGCCAATACCATTGTTGAGAATAATAGGTTGGTCATTTAATATATTACATTTCATTTTTGCCACAACTTTTCCAGTTTGGTTTTCACCGTAAATAGTGAACAATCTTAATACAATTACTTTAATATTAATTTTTTTAGAATAATGTTCGCATATCTTTTCGCCCATATATTTAGAAAATGCATAGTGAGATTCTAAGGAAATTTTTGTAGATATTTCTTTAGAAGGTTTCTTTAAAGATCCATCGTAGACACTTCCTGAAGATAAATAAATAAGATTTTTAGCTTTGTTTGCTTTACAAAAATCTAAAGACTTTTGAAGTCCTGAAATATTTACATCAATTATATTTTTATAATTTTCGATTTCTTGACTATATTTGTTTGCCTGTGCACAAAATATGACATAATCAAAAGAAGGTTTTTTTTCTAATAAAAAGAAAGGATTTTCAGTTGTTAAGTTAATTTCAAAGGCCTTGCCATACTGATTTCCAATTGTTTTGCTAGAATAAGTGTAGGTCAAATCATAAGTTTGAAAATATTTCTTAATAAAATTTAATCCAACATATGATGTTCCACCAATAACTAAAATTTTTTTTTTCATGATTTTTTTTGAGCCTCTAAAAATAACACTTTCCTATGAGAATCTTGCTTCCATGAAGTTATAAAATACCTATTTATATCAAAGTTATATTCTTTTAACATTGAGGTTATTTGAGAGTGTCTAAAATGATGAAAATGTACACTATCATTATATAATGCAGCATTTGTATTCCATATTAATGTTGATATGTATAATTTTCCTTGTGGCTTCAAAACCCGATAAGATTCAGAAAATGCAGTAAAAGGGTCAAATACATGGTCAAGGCTTGTGCCAAAGCAAACATTATCAAAAATGTTATTTTTAAAAGGTAAAAATTCAGCAATGGCAAATATTTTAAATTGTTTAGAAGGATAAAAGTAAATAGGGTCAATCCCTAAGTAGTCAACATCATTATCAAATATATCAGAAAAATTTAGTGGATTGTCACAACCAATATCTAAATAACTTCCCCTTGAGTTCTTTACAAGTTCTTTGAAGGCAATTAAATACTTTTTGTATGAATCATCCTCGGGCGAAGAATTAGGCTTTCCTTCTACACCTACCCACTTAATATAAGATATTGCCATGTACTGCAAAATAGCTTTTTTACTATTAATAACTGATTGAAATTTAATACCCTTGGGCCCACAATAAGGAATAATTTCTTCAGGAAATAATAGAGGTGAATTATTCTCAAATAATGGATATTTTATTGTACTAGAATCTTTTGCTAAAAAATTACCCTTTAAAACTAACGGTTCCTTAGTTTTAGGGTCCACAATATTTGGGAAAATATTTTCAAAATTTAGATAATTAATCACTGCGATACCTTTTCTCGCTTTAATTTAACTTGTTCTATATGATTATGGCGCCATTCAATTAACTTTTGCAGACCTTCATCCAAAGATATCATCGCTTTGAAACCAATTTCGGCTTCAGCTTTTTTTGGGCAGCCAATTCGATTTTTTACAAAAGTTAAACCGTCGGGTTCGTATTGAATTGAGAGTTTTGAACCTTTAATTTCTAATATTTTTTCAGCCAACTCTTTAATAGACGTGCGAATACCTGTTCCAACATTATAAAATTGATCTTTAGTTTTAGCTCTCATAGCACAAATATTTGCTCTTGCACAATCACCAACGTATACAAAATCATATGCTTGAGATCCATCCCCGAACAATATTGGAGATTTATCTTTATCTAAATTATCCAACATTTTCATCATTACTGCGATGTAAGCACCATGATAATCCTGTCGAGGACCATAGACATTCATGTAACGAAGACCAACAAATGGAATTTTATATCGATGATAATAAGCACGAGCCATTGCCTCACCTGCAATTTTTGTCGCTCCATAAAAATTCTGACTATTAAATGGATGATCTTCATCCATAGGTTCGTGAATAGCATCTCCATAAACTGATGCTGATGATGAATATACAAGTCTCTTTACATTTTGTTTTACACATGCATCAAGAACATTGAAAGTACCTTTAATATTTACATCAAAAGCTGATCTAGGAAATTCGTGACATTGAAGAAGCCATAGAGCTGCAAAATGGAAAACACCGTCAGCACCTTTAAACGCTTCATTAAGAATGTCATTTTGACAAATATCCCCACCAACTTCAAATATTTTCACTCTTGGATCTTTTAAAGCTTTGCTTATATTTTCATTTGTACCTCTAACGAAGTTGTCATAAATTATTATTTCCTTAACATCCTCTTTTATTAATTGATCAACGGTATGAGAACCTATTAGACCGGCACCACCAACAACTACAAATTTTTTACCTTTTATGTCCATATTTAACTAAATCAACTTAAATTGCATAACCTGTAAACAAGTAAAAAATTCACAATTCATTTTTGTGTGAATAGTGAATTTCTTCTAGAAAACATCTTTGTAAACCTCGCAAAACTTTTCAACAATATATGATGAGTGTTTAAGACTTATTGGTAAGCTCAAAACTCTTTTTGAAATGCTTTCACTGACTTTTAATGAATTAGACTTTGGAAAGTGCTTATATGCTGTCTGAAGATGAAGTGGATTTTCATAATAAATCATTGACGGGATACCCTGATTTTTTAATTTATTAATTAATAGCTCTCTGTTATTTTTATTTGGAATTTGGATTGTATATTGCGCCCAAGCAGACCTTGTACCTTTAATAACATTAGGAACCTTAACAATATTCTTGAGCATTTTGTTATAATACCTAGCCACATGTTCTCGCTCTTTTAATTCTTCGTCAAATAATTGCATCTTTTCTATCAAGATAGCAGCTTGAATAGTATCCAATCTTGCATTTAACCCAATACGAACATTATCATATTTATGTTTACCTTTTCCATGAAGACGAATCGACCTTACTATATCAGCAATTTCATTGTCATCTGTAAAAACAGCTCCCCCATCACCATAACAACCAAGAGGTTTAGCAGGAAAAAAACTTGTTGCAGTGGCATGACCTAAAGAACCAACTCTTTTATTAAAAAATTCTCCTCCATAACTCTGTGCTGCATCAGAAAGAATCCATAGGTTATTTTCATTTGCCACATGTTCTAAAGCGTTATAATCTGAAGGTTGCCCAAATAAATCAACAGCAATTATAGCCTTGGGTTCTAACCCATTTTTTTTTGCTATACAAATACTTTGCTGTAAATTTTCAGAGTCAATGTTGTAGGTATCAGAAAAAATGTCAACAAAAATTGGTGTTGCACCTAATATTGCAACAACTTCTGGAGTGGCCGTATATGTAAAACTTGGAAGGAAAACAGCATCACCTGGACCAATACCTTTTGCCATTAACACCATAAGTAGAGCGTCTGTTCCACTTGAGCAAGCGATAGCATTTTTAACTTTTGAAAATTCAGCAAGTTTCTCCTCTAGCTCAAAGACCTCAGGTCCCATAATATATTTTCCGTGATCAAGTACACGTTTTATGGCTCGATCAATTTTGATTCTAATTTTATCTTGTTGTAATTTTAAATCAATAAAGGGGATGTTTTTAACTGATTCATTACATATTTTTTCCTTAAGATTTGCAGACATTTTATTCAACCTCTTTTAAATTTTTATTTTTGTCAACATAGTATTGTCGATTTTCACGTGGACATTTTAAACTTTTATCAAGTTTTTCACCACTATGTGAAACCCAGCCAATTTGTTTTGCAGGATTACCAACCATAATTGCGTGAGGTTTAACATTTTTTGTTATTACTGCACCTGCGCCTATAAGGCTATATGAACCAATCCTGTTGCCACAAATTATTGTAGCATTTGCACCGATAGATACTCCTTTTTCAACACTAGTTTCAATAAATTCATTTTTACGCTCAACTTCAGCACGTGGATTTATAACATTAGTAAAAACACATGAAGGGCCACAAAATACCCCATTATCCAATTTTACACCTTTGAATAAGCTAACATTGTTTTGAATTTTACAATTATCACCAACAATTACATCAGGACCTATCATTACATTTTGTCCTATAGTGCAGTTTTTTCCAATTTTTGTTCCTCCAAGTATATGAGAGTAATGCCATATTTTTGTTCCTTTTCCAATCTTACACTCTTGATCAATAACAGCAGTTTTGTGATTAAAAAAACCTATTTTTTTTTTGCTTGTTCCAACTAAATTTATTGGAATTTTCTTGACTAAAGATTTTTGTGATGCATCTAAAACCTTTAAAACATTTATACCTTCTTTGCCATTAGTTATAGGCTCATTTTTATTTTTTATAGAATTGATAAATGCCTCACATTCAACTCTTAACGGTTCGTTTTCATCTAATTTAATAGTTATAAATTCTGCTTTTTTCGGTTGAGGAAGACCATTAATCCAATTAACTTTGTGAGGGTATATTTTAAGCTTATCAGCCCAACTTAAACCGTCGTCAAATACACCCATACTTTTATCACCTACTACAATCAATTTTTGTTCCTTGAATGGATGAAGCCATGATACAAAAACATGTGCTTGAATTCCATTTTTAAATTTTAGGTGAGTGGTAGTGACATCATGAATATCTTGATTTAAATGAGCTAACCCCGTTGCATATACAGTTTCTGGTAAATCGCCAGCTAAGCTTAAAATCATTGATATGTCATGAGGAGCAAAACTCCATAAAATATTCTCTTCATTTCTAAATTTGCCAAGATTTAATCGATTAGAGTATATATAATTAAGTTTACCTAACTTTCCTTCATTTACCATTTTTTTTAACTTTAAAAATGCTGAATGGTACTGAAGCAAATGACCAACCATGAGAACTTTTTTTTTTTTTATAGATAGTTTATATAATTCTTCTGCTTCATCAACTCTTAGTGATAATGGTTTTTCCACAAAAACGTGTTTATCCGTTTCTAAAGCTTTTTTTGCCAAATCAAAATGATTCTCGGCTGGTGTAGCTATTACTATGCCATCTAGATCTGATATTTTAAATATTTCGTTAAGACTTTTTGAAAGCACTCCATATTTTTTTGAGATATCTTCAGCATTATTTTTTCTAATATCGCAAACATATTTTAGTACATTTAATTCATAAAAGTTACGGATGAGATTTTTACCCCAGTAACCACATCCTATAACTCCAATTTTTAAGTCAAACATTTTATCTCTAAGATTTATAAATTAAGTTCTTTGAATTTTGAAACACTTTTAATTTTACCTTTTCTAAGTTGTAAAATTCTACTACATTTTTTAAGTGTTGTAAGACGATGTGCAATCATAATAACTGTTCTGTTTTGGCTTACGGAATTGATAGTTTTAATTAAACGTGATTCTGTTTTGTTATCTAAAGCGGAGGTAGCTTCATCAAAAATAAGCACTTCAGGGTTATGATACAGTGCTCTGGCAATTGCAATTCTTTGGCGTTCGCCCCCAGAAAGTCTTATTCCTCTTTCTCCTATTATTGTTTTACTTTTTTTTGGTAGAGATTTTATAAAATCTTTCAATTGTGAAGCTTCTATTGCCTTATTTAATTTAATTGAATTAACTTTCTCTTCGCCAAAAGCAATATTTGCTTCAATTGAGTCATCGATTAGGTAAATCGATTGTGAAACATAACCAATTTTTTTATGCCACTGAATAGCGTTAACTGGGTATTTATCATCTATTAATATTTTGCCGTCAAGAGGTCTTAACAATCCTAGGATCAAGTCAATGAATGTCGATTTTCCTGAACCTGTTTCTCCAATAACTCCAATTGACTCTCCCTTGTAAATTTTAAAATTAATAGAAGACAGAGCTGATCTTTTAGTATTTAAATATTTAAAATTTACGTCTTTAAAATTAATGTATTTATTGAATTGAAGTTTAGGTATGTTTTCATAGTACTCTCTTGATGCTATTGTCGTATACTCATTGTAAGCTCTGTTAATGGCTGGAATAGTTGACTTAAAAGTGTTAAGATGATTGATTATTCGATTTAAACCAGGCATTAATCGAAACCCTGCATAAAGGTAACCACTTAAAAGACCTATCATCTGAATAGGACTCTCATTTTTTAAGCACAGATAAGATATCGTCAGAACAAAAATACTGACAAAAAAAACTTCTATTCCCATTCTGGGAAGGGAATTAGTTGCAGTTTGAATTGCTTGTATGTTTGATCTATTTTTTGAATGAGTGTGATACGATTGAACAAATTCCTCTTTTTTACCAAGTAAAACGATCTCTTTAAATGCATGAAAAAATTGTAGTAAGTTTTGACTTGTTTTAATTCCAGTTTCTTGAAATCTATGTCCCCAATAGTAAAATTTTGGAAGTAAAATTTTTAATATTAAGATGCTTAAAAAGGCGCCTATTGTAAAAATTATTATTGCCAGGGTTGGGTTTATATAAATGATCATTCCAACTAAACAACAAAAAATTAAACTTTCTGAAAATATACTAGCCAAAGAAACCATCCCACCAGTAAAAGCAAGTTCAGAGTCTCCTCCAACAACTTGGAGTGTAAATGAAGAGTTTCTTGTTAAATACAGACCATAATCGGCTTTTGCGTATTGGAACAAAAGTTTCTTTTTAAATTTATAACACATTTTTTGAATTGAAAAATTTTGAAAAAAAGCTTCCAATGCAGCAAAAACATTTTTTATTAGAAACACTATCCCTACTACAATTGATATATACAGGATCATTTCATTGGGAGGTAAATTTTGAAATATATTATATTTTTGTAGATATTTATTTCCAGCAGAAGGGTCATTCAGTACTTGCGCAAAAATTATTATTATTGATGCCATTAGTAATTCCATGACTGAAATTAAAACTGCAAAAAATAAAATCCCTAACCATTTCAATTTGTCTTCTTTTGTGAGAAGTCGATTAAGTTTTTGAATTGCCGACAAAATTGATGGACTTGATATTTTTTTAATACCCATAGCTACCGCACTACTATTTTTTCAAATAGTTTTATATTAAACAAATTAAACCAAATTAGATTGGTAATAGGTCGTCTTCTTTTATTGTGATTGTGGTTTTTCTCTCGAAAAAATCAATCATTAGTTTTACACGCTCGTTACTTAATTTATTAATAATCTTTGCAAAAAAACCTTTAAATGGTCCGTCATTGATCTGAACATTCTGATCGGTTTTAAAGTCGAAGAAATTTTTATTAACATAGCCATCTTGATCAATGATTTCCTTGAGATAATAAATAAAATTGATATTTAATTTTTTGGGGATTCCATTGAACCCTAATAACTTTAAAACACCGTAACTGTTATTAATTTTAGGCCAAAGATTTTTATTTATATCAAAACTTACAAATATATACGAGGGGAATAGAGGCTCGCAACTAATTTTATTTCTTATAAAAGGAGAAATAACATTAAAGTTTTGATTTCTCAAGTTTAGTGAAGCTCTTCTTTCTTGCTTAGGCTTTGTTTTAACTACATACCATTGATGCATGACTATTCCTTAATCTTAATAGATGATGGATCAAATGTAGGTTTCTCTATACTAATACACATAGATTTTATAAATAAAATTTTATCAACTTTAATTTTTTTTTTAAGTTTAAAAAATACGGTTTGTTGATTTGAGGTAGTAGTTATGATGATTTTATTGTTTTCTAGGTTATTAGGAATTTCTTTTAAAACTTTAAAATCTAAATACTTTTTTTGTTTAAAACTAGGGTCTATAATAGATATGATTCTTTTTTTATTTTCTTTTGCTGAAAGTATAGCAATTTCACAGACTTCGCCCGTACCATACAAATAATAACCATAACAATTATCTTTGCTAAAAAGCTTGTTAAATTCAATTCGAAGAGATTTAAAAAAAAATAAAGAATCATTGAAATATTCATTAACTAAACGTGCCTTTTCAGAAAACCCCTGTGGTGTTAAATAATAAATAAACCTTTTGTAGGGAGCTTGTTTGATTTTTATAATTCCTTTGTTTAAAAATTTCTTAATTAACGCATTTATGAATCCGATTGAAACCGAAATATTTGTTGAAATTTTCTTTTGTGTAGTTTCTTTTCCATCTTCTAGATAAGACAAAAAGTTTAATTCATTATTTTTATTTCGCATAATAAGGAAATAGCATTTTTTTTATTATAATTCAATACCTGAATTTCAAAGTGTGAATTTCAGATATTGAAATTCAATGCTTGAATAATATTTTTACTTTTTAATTTATCTTTATTATAATTAATTTATGAATTATTTATTCTCTATCTTATATTAAGTCAATGTGCGGAATAGCAGGTATTTTTTCTAAAAATTACGGACAGCATTTTCTTGTTGATGAGGCAAAAAAAATGGCAGACTCATTGACACACAGAGGTCCTGATGAAGGAGGGCTATGGTTTGAGCAAGATTATTCTTGCGTTCTTTCTCATAGAAGGCTTTCCATTTTAGACCTTTCAAAAAATGGATCACAACCTATGGTTTCCCAAAGTAATAGATTTGTTATTTGTTATAATGGAGAGATTTATAATACAAATGAATTAATGAAATACCATTCGTCAGCAAACTTAGTTACTAAAGGGCATTCAGATACTGAAGTTATTTTAGAGTTATTTGAGAGGTATGGTTTAGACACCATTATTCCTAAACTTATAGGGATGTTTGCATTTGCTTTATTTGACAGAAGAAATAAAAAAATCTTTTTATGTAGAGATAGGCTGGGAATTAAGCCACTTTATTGGGGAATATTTAAAAATGAATTAATTTTTTCATCAGAATTAAAAGTATTCAATTTCAAGAAATCTTTTAGAAAAGAGTTAAATAAAGACATTATTTCTAACTTTCTTAGACACGGTTATATTCCTTCACCGAATACAATTTTCAAGAATGTAAGTAAACTTGAACCAGGAAAATTATTAGAAATTGATATGAAAAAATTTACACCTTCAATCAAGTCATTCTGGAATCTTCCAAACATCATAAAAAAAAGGTCGTTACCAAACAAAAATAATGAAAAAGAATTGATACATTCACTAGATAATTTGTTGAATGATTCTATATCCAGGAGAATGGTTGCTGATGTTCCTGTTGGTGCTTTTTTATCTGGAGGCATAGATTCATCAATTGTTTCAGCTATAATGCAAAAAAATTCAAAAAAAAAAATAAAAACATTTTCAATAGGTTTTCATGAATCTTCTTACGATGAAGCACATTTTGCAAAAATAATTGCAAAAAAATTAGAAACCGATCATCATGAACTCTATTTAACCGCAAAAGAAGCTCAGCAATTTATACCAGATATTCCAAAATATTTTGATGAACCATTTGCAGATTCTTCTCAAATTCCAACATATTTAATAAGTAAAATGGCATCAAAAAGCGTAAAAGTAGCTCTTTCTGGTGATGGAGGCGATGAGCTATTTATGGGGTATAATAGATACAAAATAGCGAACAACTTGAACTTTATTTTAAATTTACCAGATTTTTTTAAAAAGTTTATCTTGCAAATTATTAAACTTGGTTCAATTAATCAATGGAATATTATTTCAAAGGTTTTCTCAAATAGATTTGTACCATCTCAATTAGGTGATAAATTATACAAACTAGCTAAAATCTTGAAAGAAGATGATTCTGATTTTTATAGACTTTTAATAAGTTCATTTGATAATCCAGATAAGTTTTTAGTTAATGGTAAAGAAAAAAAAGGCTTAGTTTGGAAAAATAATTTTGATACTTTTTTAAGCTGTAATTTAGAAAAACTAAAACTTTTAGATACCATGACATATCTTCCAGATGATATTTTAACTAAAGTTGATCGATCAAGTATGGCAGTTTCCCTTGAAGTAAGAGTTCCAATATTAGATCATAGAATAGTAGAGTTTTCCTGGATGCTACCGTCAGAAATTCAACTTAAAAAAAATCAAAGTAAATGGATATTGAGGCAGGTTTTGAAAAAGTATGTACCTGAAAAACTTTTTAAAAGGCCAAAAATGGGTTTTGGTGTTCCACTTGATTCTTGGTTAAGAGAAGATCTAAAAGACTGGGCATCACATCTTCTATCTGATGAGGTTTTTAAAAAATATGATCTCTTAAAAAAGGATAGCATTCAATTAATGTGGAGGGAACATCAAAGTACTGAGAAAAATTGGCAGTATCATATTTGGAATGTCCTAATGCTTCACTCTTGGGCTGAGGAACATTTATAAAAATTTTAAAGATTTCGCAATTTTGATAATTTAATTACATTTCATATTTTTACATTTGTTGTTAATATTTAAATTTAATTTTGAATCATAATTTCAAATATTTCATGAACCTAATTGCCAAAGGAAACTAAAATAAAAATCTTAAATTTAAATAGCTTAGGAATCATTAATACTCTTTTATTTTTACTATCCTATACCATCATTGAATTAACTCCAGAATTTTTAACTGAGATCCAGCCTGATAGTTCTGGCTATCTGTATCTTAGTCAAAATAGACAGAGCTTATATTATCTTTTAATAACATTTTTAAATAA